>DASQHL010000092.1:0-17519 GCA_035632115.1 Dehalococcoidia bacterium
GCTGGTGGGCAAGGCGTGAGTCAGCGCGGACGGATGGCGTCTTCGTAGTGGGAGACGCTGCTCAGGGTGCCGTCGCGGGCAAGCTCAATGGCGATGACGTCGATGCGGAGGGGGTGATCGGCGAGGGCGGGGTGGTGGTCGAGGTAGCGGCGGGCGGCGAGGAGCACTTTCGCCGCCTTGCGTGGGCCGACGGAGCGCTCGGCCTGGCCGGAGGCGCCGCCCTTGCGCGTGCGGACCTCCACGAAGACGACCTCGTCGTCGTGCATCGCGACGAGATCGAGCTCGCCTTCGGAGATGCTGAAGTTGCGGTCGATGATGCGGTAGCCCTTCGATTCGAGGTGGGCGGCGGCGAGGCGTTCGCCGAAGTCGCCGAGCTGTTTGCGGGGGTCAGGCAACGGCGGCGGCGCCAGGGGTACGCTCCTCGACCGCAGCGCGGACAGGGGCGAAGAGGCGGCGGTGGATCGGGCAGGGGCCGTGCTCATCAAGGGCACGCTTATGTTCGGGTGTGGCGTAGCCCTTGTTCTGCCCGAAGCCGTAGGCAGGAAACTCCTCGTGATAGCGGGTCATAATGACGTCGCGCGCGACCTTCGCGAGGATCGAGGCGGCGGCGATGGAGGCGACGAGGGCATCGCCGTGGATGATGGCGCGATGGCGATATTCGGGCAGCGAGACGGCATCGATGAGGAGCATGTCGGGGCGGCAGGGGAGCGCGGCGATGGCGCGGCGCATGGCGGATTTCGTGGCGGCGACGAGTCCGAGGTCGTCGATCCGGGCATGAGACGCGACGCCGACGGCGCAGGCGCAGTCGTCGCGGATGGCGGCGGCGAGGCGCTCGCGGTCGGGGGCAGTGAGCATCTTGCTGTCACGAAGCTCCGCCCACCAGGCGCGTGCGCGCCGGGGGTCGAGGATGACGGCACCGGCGACAACGGGGCCGGCGAGGGGGCCGCGGCCGGCCTCGTCGATTCCAGCGACGAAGCGGAAGCCCTGCCGCCAGGCGGCGATCTCGGCGCTCACAGTCGGGACCGCCCGAAAGAGGCCCATCGGGGCGATGCTAGCACCGGGCGAGCCGCGGTGTAAAGACGGCGTATCGGGCGCATGGCGCTCCGGCTACCATGGCGAGGCGCCCGGGACCCCGACCGGCGCGCGCCGTCAAGACGATCGTGACGCTACCTGGAGGTTGCACCATGCCTATCGTGCGCGTCGAGATGTTCGCCGGGCGGACGCACGCCCAGAAGCAGGAGCTGGCGCGGGCCATTACAGAAGCGGTGGCGAACATCGCCCACACGACACCAGAGGCAACGATTGTGGTGTTCCAGGACGTGGAGCGGGGAGATTGGGCGCAGGGGGGCAAGCTGGCATCGGACGAAGGGTGAGGCGCGAAGACCGAGGGGTTGCGCCGATAGGTGTGAGAGTGCGGAGCGCGGATATTTAGCGTGAGGAGGCGCGGCGCAGCGAGGGGGCCGCGTTACCCGAAGCGGCGGGCTCACGTTACATCGTGTGGGCGCTTTGTTATACTGGCACGACGCACCCCACGTCGCGCTTCACACGGGGGAGAAGGTTAGGGACACCGCATGAGCTCTCGCTGGCTGAGAAACAGCTTCATCTACCTGCTGATCCTGGTGGCGGTCATCGCGATCGTCGTGTCGTTCTTCCGGAGCGGCGACAGCACGAAGACGATGACGTTCAGCGACGTGATTACAGCGGGGCAGAACCACCAGCTGAAGAGCATCGAAGTGTCGGGCCAGACGCTGAACATCGTCAAGGTCAACGACACGCTGAAGTACAAATCGCGGATCGGCAGCAACACCGACCTCGAGCGCACGCTGAAGGACCAGGGCGTGGCGATCGGCGGGACGGACGGCGTGGAGATCAAGTACGCGTCGCCTTCGCCGTACGGGGCGTGGGTGAGCCTGTTAGCGACGTTTGCGCCGATCCTGATCATAGGTGCGGTGATCATCTTCATGATGCGGCAGGCGCAGGGCTCGAACAGCCAGGCGATGAACTTCGGGAAGAGCCGCGCCAGGATGTTCACGGGCAACAAGCCGACGGTGACGTTCGCGGACGTGGCGGGCGTGGACGAGGCGAAAGAGGAGCTGGCGGAAGTCGTCGAGTTCCTGAAGTATCCGGAGAAGTTCGCGTCGCTGGGGGCGCGCATCCCGCGGGGTGTGCTGCTGGTGGGCCCGCCAGGCACGGGCAAGACGCTGCTGTCGCGCGCGGTGGCGGGCGAGGCGGGCGTGCCGTTCTTCTCGATCAGCGGGTCAGAGTTTGTGGAGATGTTCGTCGGTGTGGGCGCGAGCCGTGTGCGCGACCTGTTCGACCAGGCGAAGCGCAACTCGCCGTGCATCGTGTTCGTCGACGAGATCGACGCGGTGGGGCGGCAGCGGGGCGCGGGGCTGGGCGGGTCGCACGACGAGCGGGAGCAGACGCTGAACCAGATCCTGGTGGAGATGGACGGGTTCGACACGAACACGAACGTGATCGTGGTGGCGGCGACGAACCGGCCGGACATCCTGGACCCGGCGCTGTTGCGGCCGGGGCGCTTCGACCGGCAGGTGATCCTGGATGCTCCTGACAGCCGGGGGCGGCAGATGATCCTGGAGGTCCACACGAAGGGGAAGCCGTTCGAGAAGGACGTGGAGCTGGGGGTGCTGGCGAAGCAGACGCCGGGCTTCTCAGGCGCGGACCTGGCGAACCTTGTGAACGAGGCGGCGATCCTTGCGGCGCGCCGGAACAAGAAGAAGATCAGCATGTCCGAGTTCAACGAGGCGGTGGACCGGGTGATCGCGGGGCCGGAGCGAAAGAGCCGGGTGATCACGCCGAAGGAGAAGCGGATCATCGCGTACCACGAGGCGGGGCATGCGCTGGCGGGGCACCTGCTGCCGAACGCCGACCCGCCATACAAGATCAGCATCGTCTCCCGCGGGCTGGCGGGCGGGTTCACGCGCTACATCCCGGAGGAGGACAGCCACCTGCGGTCGCGCAAGCAGTTCAAGGATATGCTGGCGACGGCGCTGGGCGGGCTGTGCGCGGAGGAGCTGATCCTGGACGGGGAGGCGACGACGGGCCCCTCGGACGACCTGAACAAGGCGACGACGATCGCGCGGAACATGGTGACGCAGTGGGGCATGAGCGAGCGGCTAGGGCCGCGGACGTTCGGCAACAAGCAGGAGCTGGTGTTCCTCGGGCGCGAGATCAGCGAGCAGCGCAACTACAGCGAGAAGGTGGCGGAGGAGATAGACGAGGAAGTGCGGCGGCTCGTCGACCACGCGTACCAGACGGCACGCGGGGTGCTGATCGAGAACCGCGACCGGCTGGACAAGCTGGTGGAGATCCTGCTGGACAAGGAGACGATCGAGGGCGACGACCTGCGGCGGGTGCTGGACGGGCTGGACATCGAACCGCCGTCAACGCCATCGGCGCCGGCGCCGCAGCCGCCCGCGGAGACGACGCCTGTGGAGGGCGCCGAGACGCCGGGGCCGCAGCCGAAGCTGGGCCCGCCGGGCCTCGCGTGGGGCAGCCAGTCGAACATCAGACTCGACGCGGACGACCTGCGCGGGTAGCGAACGGACAGACGAGCGGATCGATTGGGCCTCCGGATGTGGGAGGCCCAATCTGCGTTTCCGGAGCCGTGGTCGTGGCCTGCCCCTACTGGTGGGCGGCTCGCGGGACGAAACTCCTAGGAGATTCCCCTACGACCGCGCGGCGTCGCGTGGGCCGAGGTGGGCCAGGGGGTGACAGATGAGGCGACTCCACGAGCTCCTCGCAACGGCGCGAGAAGCGATCGCCCAAAAGGCGCGGCGGCTCCGGGACGAGCGCGGCATCACCGGCCTGGAGACGGCGATCATCCTGATTGCGTTCGTGGTGGTGGCGGCAGTGTTCGCGTTCGTCGTGCTGAGCACGGGCCTGTTCAGCTCCGAGCGCGGGAAGGAAGCGGTGTATGCCGGCCTGAGCAAGACGCGCGGCACGATGGAGCTGACCGGAGGCGTGATCGCGACGTCGAACAACACGAACATCACGAAGGTGACGTTCGACGTGACGCTGGCGGCGGGCGGCGACAGCGTGAACCTGCGGGCGACGGACCCGATCAACCGGACGGTGATCAGCTACATCGACGCGAACTCGGTCAATCCAGACCTCCAGTACACGACGGCGACGATCACCGGCACCAACGACGGACTGTTGCAGCCGGGTGAACTGATGAGCATCACGGTGGACTTCACGGCACAGACGGGCGGCGCCATCACGATCGGGCCGAACCAGACGTTCGTGCTGGAGGTGAAGCCGCCGACGGGGTCGTACATGGTGATCCAGCGCACGATCCCGCCAGCGATCGCGCAGCCGATCATCGACCTGTACTAGCCGCTTCAGGCCTTCGGAACGGGCTTGTGAGGAGGGGCGGCCGCAGCGGCCGCCCCTCCTTGCGCCGCCTGCTATGCTGCAAGGCGGGACTGGCAGGGACAAGCGGCTGTTTGACGCGTTTCGGTCCGCCCCGATAGAATGTCGGCCGATGCCTGCCGGACGGCGGGTTTTGTCTTGTCTGGAGGAAGCCGTGTACGCCGTCGTGCGCACAGGTGGGAAGCAGTACCGTGTCGAAGAGGGCCGCAGCGTCCAGATCGAGCGGCTGACGGGCGAGGCTGGCGACAGCATCGAGCTGAGCGACGTGCTGCTGCTCGGCGAGGGGGAGCAGCTCACTGTCGGCGCGCCGTTGGTCACGGGGGCGCGGGTCGTCGGGCGGATCGCGGAGCAGGGCCGCGCGAAGAAGGTGATCGTCTTCCGGTACAAGGCGAAGACGCGGGCGCGCAAGAAGAACGGGCACCGGCAGCAGTACACGCGGCTGGTGATCGAAGAGATCCTGGGGCCGGGGCAGCAGCCGAAACCCAAGGTGGAGGTGACAACGCCGGCGGAAGCAGCGGCCGAGGGCGCGCCGAAGGCGCGGCGCCGGCGAGCGAAGGCGGCGGAGGCCGAGGCGGGCGCTGCCACTGCTCCGGCTACGGGAGCGAGCGAGCCAGCGGCGCCACCGGAGGCGAGCGAGAGTCCGGCAGCGCCGGCGCGGCGCAGGCGGACGCGGAGCAAGGAAGAGTAGTTCGCGATGGCACACAAGAAAGGCGTCGGCAGCTCGCGAAACGGGCGCGACAGCAACAGCCAGCGGCTGGGTGTGAAGCGTTCGGACGGCGAGGCGGTAGCGCCGGGGACGATCATCATGCGGCAGCGCGGCACGAGGTTCCACGCGGGGCGGAACGTGGGGGTCGGACGTGACCACACGCTGTACGCGCTGGCGGAGGGGCTGGTGCGGTTCGAGCCGTACGCGAAGGGTCGGCGGAAGCAGGTCAGCGTGTATCCGGCCGAAGCCGCCGGGAGTCAGGCATCATCGGCATGAAGGCGAAGATCCACCCGAACTACGTAGAATCGACGATCCACTGCGCGTGCGGCAATACGTGGCAGACGCACTCGACGAAGGCCGACGTGCACGTGGAGATCTGCAGCAATTGCCACCCGTTCTTCACGGGGCAGCAGCGGATCGTTGACACGGCAGGGCGCGTCGAGCGGTTCACGAAGCGCATGGAGAAGTCACAGGCGGCAAAGGCGCAGGCGGAGGGTCGCGGGACGAAGAAGAAGGCGCCGGCCGAGACGGCGTAACCTCAACGCGACAGCGACAGACGCGAGCGCCGGCCCAGGAACGGGCCGGCGCTCTTGCGTCTCCTGTGCAACGCGGGCCTGCGGATGGCGCTGTCCGCGCCGCGTGGCTCCGGCGGCGCCATCCGTGCTATCAACTCGCCATGTCTGAGCGCAGCCTTTATCTACGGAACGCGCGCATCTGGACGGGCGTCGTCACGGCGCCATGGGCCGAGACGGCGTTGATCCGCGACGGACGCTTCGTCGCGGTAGGCAGGGACGGCTCGATCGGCGCGGCGACGGACTCGACGACGCTCGATGCGGGCGGGCGACTCGTGCTGCCGGGGTTCACGGACGCGCACGCGCACCTGCTGGGGACGGGCGCGGCGATGGCCGGCGTGCAGCTGAAGCGGACGGCGAACGTCGATGAAGCGGTCCAGCGGGTCGCGGAGCGGGTCGCGCGCACGCCGGCCGGGGGCTGGGTGCGAGGCGCGGGGTGGGATCAAAACGACTGGCCGGGCGCGCGCTTCCCTGATCGGCAGGCGCTTGACGCCGTGGCGCCGCAGAATCCGGTGGTGCTGGCGCACACGTCCGGGCACTGCAGCTGGGTGAACAGCGCGGCGTTGCGCGCCGCCGGAATCGGCGCGGGGACGGGAACGCCGTACGGCGGGGCGATCGACCGGGACGGCGATGGTGAGCCTACCGGCATCCTCCGGGACGCGGCGATGCGGCTGGTCACTGACGCGGCGCCGAACCCGACGTCAGCGGAGCGCATCGCGGCGCTGGAGGAGGCGATCGGGCACGCGCACTCGCTCGGCGTGACGGGAGTGCACGCGATGGACGCCGGCCGCGGGGAGCTGCAGGCGCTGTACGCGCTTCGCGATGGCGCACGGTTGCGGCTGCGGGTGCACGCGTACCTCTCGGCGACCCGGCTCGACGAGTGGATCGAGCGCGGCGTGGCGACGGGCGATGGCGACGAGATGTTGCGGATCGGGGGTGTCAAGTTCTTCGCCGACGGTGCACTGGGGTCGCTGACGGCGTGGATGTTCGAGCCGTACGAGGGCTCAGTTGACGCGGGATTCCCGCTGCAACCACCGGAGGAACTGGAGCGCGACGTGCGGCGCGCGCTGGAGCACGGGCTAGCGCCGGCGATCCACGCGATCGGCGACCGTGCGAACGCCGAGGTGCTCGACATGATCGAGCGACTGGGCGAGGTCGCGCCGGATCTGCCGCGGCGCATCGAACACGCGCAGGTGCTGCGCGACGCCGACGTCGCGCGGTTTGCAGCGCTGTGCGTGGCAGCGTCGGTGCAGCCCATTCACGCGACGCAGGACATGGCGAAGGTGGAGCGCTGGTGGGGCGCGCGTGGGCGTGGCGCGTACGCCTTCCGATCGCTGGCGGCCGCGGGGGCGCCGCTCGCGTTCGGTTCGGACTCGCCGGTGGAGACGATGGACCCGCTGGCCGGGATCCATGCGGCGGTGACGCGGCAGGACGCGACGGGGCAGCCGGCCGAAGGATGGCATGCCGACGAGCGGATCACGCCGGAGGCGGCGGTCGGTGCGTACACGTGGGGCGCTGCGCAGGCGGCACGGGCGGAGGGAACGGGGCGGATCGCCGCCGGATGCCATGGTGATTTCGTGATGCTCACGCACGACCTGTTCGCCGAGAGCGACCCGATGCGGATCCTTGATGCGCGGGTGGCATTGACCGTGGTCGGAGGAGAGATCGTCTACGGCGGCGGAGGCTGAACGGCAAGGATTGGGCGGCTCACAACGGGGCAAGGCAGAGCGCGTCAGTGCGGTACGCTGGTGGGGTGTTGAGGCCGCTGTCACCCGTCCTCGTCTCCGTCGCACTGTTGCTGGCCAGTTGCAGCGGCGGGGGCAAGCCTTCGACGACGCCGACGGCGATCAGGACGCCGACCGGCTCCGCGGCCACGGCGACCGTGGTGGCAACACCCGCACCGGTACCGGCGCGGCCGGCAGCACTGGCGGACTACGCACGCGCGGCGGCACAGTACCTCACTGCGTCGCCGGCGGCGGTCCGGGAGTGCCTCAAGAGCCTGTACGAAGCGTGGCAGATGCCACTGATCTCTCCCGGCAGTGGATGTCGCACGGCAAACGTCGATGGGGACGCGGAGAACGAGATCGTCGCGGTGTTCAGCGCGGAGGCGCCCGGGTCAGGTGGCGCCCCGAGCAGCGAATTCGTCGTGGCGGTGCTGGACCACGGAGCGAGCGGGTATAGCGTGGCGTATAGCTCCGGGATCCAGCAGACGGCGCCACCCGGGAGCACGCAACCGATCGACCCGGTACTCGCGGCAGGCGATATCGTTGGCGACGGCGCGGGTGCGCTCGCGTACGTGACATCGTCGTGCGTAGGGGGAATCTGCACGCAGCAGGTGCACGTGGTGCGCGGGACGCCGGCAGGATACGTCGACCTGGCGCCGGCGGGTGGGATCACGATGGTGATGGCCACCGACATCAAGGTGACCGGCGCCAACGGCACGGGACCGAAGCAGATCGTGCTGACCGGGGGCGGGCCGGGCGACGCGACGACCGGGCCACGGCGGCCACAGACCGAGGTGTGGTCCTGGAACGGGACGGTGTACGCGCTGACGTCGACGACGACGGCACCATCGCCGTACCTGTACCACGCGATCGTCGACGCGGACGGACTGTTCACGGCCGGGAAGTACGCGGCGGCGGCGGCGGCGTACCTGGCGACGGTGGGCAATACGAGCCTGCAGACGTTTTATCCCGCGAAGAACGAGCGGCCGGAGTTGGAGGCGTATGCGCTGTTCCGCGCCGGAGTGGCAACGCTGATGGCGGGAGGCGATCGGACGTCGGCGGACGGCTACCTGACGCGCGCCAACGGGTACAGCGGGACGCTCAACCGCCAATTGGCCGGGTCCTTCGAGGCGGCGTACGCGGCGAAGGGCGAGGTAAGCATCGGGTGCAGCGCCGTGCGAGAGGACGTGCAGGCGAACCTCTCCGAGTACGCGCGATTCTGGGACTTCGGTACCAGCAACCCGGCGTTCGCTCCGAACGCGGTCTGCCCGTTCTGATTTCCGGCGTCCTTGACGGGCGAGGGCACGGCCCCGATCCTGACCGCGTGAGTGAACCGGCCATCCGCATCGAGGGGCTGACGAAGTCCTATGGGCGCGTCCAGGCGCTTGCCGGGGTCGATCTCTCGATGCCGGCGGGATCGATCTTCGGCTTCCTTGGACCGAACGGGGCGGGGAAAACGACGACGATCAAGATCCTGCTGGGGCTGACGCTACCAACGTCGGGCCGATGCTGGATCGGCGGCGTGCGTGTGGAGCAGTACCGGGCGGAGTCGCGCAGCGAAGTTGGATACCTGGCGCAGGATCCATCGTATCCGCGGTGGATGACGGGGCGGGATGTCCTGGAGTTCGTGGGGCGACTGTACCCGCGGGCGGCGCGGCCGGTGGCGGCACGCACGGCCGAAGCGCTGCAGCTCGTGGACCTGGAGGGGGCCGCCGATCGCGCGTGCGGAGGATATTCGGCCGGGATGCGGCAGCGGCTTGGCATCGCGCAGGCGCTGATGGGGGATCCGCGGCTGGTGGTACTGGACGAACCTTCGTCGTCGCTCGACCCGATTGGGCGGCGGGACGTACTGGCGATCCTGCGGGCATTGCGTTCCCGGGGCATCTCCGTGTTCTACTCGACGCACATCCTGGACGACGTGGAGCGAGTGGCGGACGAGATCGCCATCATGAAAGAGGGACGGATTGTCCGTGCGGGCGGGATGCGCGAGCTGACATCGGCGGACCGCGGGGTGTACCGAGTGACGGTGGAGGCGCCCGCGGACGGGGTGGCGCGGGTGATCGGAGCGGTGCCGGGGGTGACAGGCGTGGAGGCTGAGGAGCCGCGCGACGGGCGCGTGTCGCTGATGGTAGCCGTGAGCGACCCGGAGGAGGCGAAGCGCGCGCTGCCACGGGCGGTGGTGAACGGCAATTTCGTTCTGATCGGGTGTGAGCAGGCGCGGTCGAGGCTGGAGGACGTGTTCATGAAGTCGGTCGGCGAATGACGACGGGTGAGAGCACTCCGGCCGCGCTGATGCCGGGCTTCAGCGTGCTGTTACGGAAAGAGTTGCAGGAGGCGATCCGCTCGAGGCGCGTGATCCTGTTCGTGGCGATCATATGCCTTGCCGTGTCACTGGTGCCGATCATCGGGTACTTCCAGATCGTGGAGGAGGGGACGGGCGTGCGGCACCAGATCAGCGCGGACTCGATGAACGCGTTGCTGACGGGGTGGACGGCGCTCGTGGGCTTCTTGGGATCGTTGATGGCGGTCGCTGCGACGGTGGACGCGGTGTCGCGGGAGCGCTCGCTGGGGATCGCGGCGTGGATCGTGACGAAGCCGGTGTCACGGATGTCCTACCTGGGGGCGAAGGCGTTGGCGCACACGATCGTGGCGATCGGTACGCTCGTGGTGGCGCCGACGGCGGTGTTCGCGATGCTGGCGGGGGCGCTGTTCCAGGGGCTGCCGGCGGCGCACGTGCTGGTGGCGGCGCTCATCCTGTGCATCGAGATGGGGTTCCTGTCGTTCTTCATCGTGGCGCTCGGGGTGCCGTTCCGGTCCGTGACGCCGATCGCGATCCTGGGACTGGCGGTATGGTTCTTGCCGACGTTCGTGCCGAACATCGGCGCGCTGCGGTGGACATACCGGATCCTGCCTTCGTATCTACCGGTGGCGGCGTACGACGCGGCGCTGGACCAGGCGACATCGGCGACGGTGAGCGTACCGGCGGCGGCGATCGCCTGCGCGGCGGGGCTGTTCGGGGCCGCGGTGATCATGTTCGAGCGGCAAGAGCTGTAACGGAGGGCGCATGGCGCAGGGGCCGAACCTGTACTACGGCGGCCAGGCGGTGCTGGAAGGCGTGATGATCCGCGGACCGCGGCACATGGCGATCGCAGTGCGGGCGCCCGGCGGAGCGATCGTCGAGCGGGGCGAAGCGCTGACCGGCGTGTATACCGGCGCGGCGCGGCGGCTGCCGGTGGTGCGCGGCGCAGTGGTGCTGTTCGAGACGCTGGCGCTGGGGGTGCGGGCGCTGACGTGGTCGTCACAGGTCGCGATGGGGCGGGACCAGGAGGACGTGAGCAAGCTGCGGATCTTCGTTTCGCTGGGGGTGACGCTGGCGTTCGTCGCGGCGATCTTCTTCGCCGGGCCGGTGCTGGTGACAAGCTGGCTGCACCGGTTCATCGGCAACGGATACGTGGAGGTGACGGCGGAGGGCGTGCTGCGGCTGGCGATGCTGGTGGGGTACATCTGGCTGATCGGGCTCATGCCAGACGTGCGACGGGTGTTCGCATACCACGGAGCCGAGCACCGGGCGATCCACGCGTATGAGCACGGGCGGGAGCTGACGGCAGCGGCGGTGCGGGAGTATCCAAACGCGCACCCGCGATGCGGGACGGCCTTTCTGCTCACCGTGATGGTGCTCTCGCTGATCGTGTTCGTGCTGCTGGGCACGCCGCCGATCTGGCTGCGGCTGGTCGAGCGGATCGTGCTGATCCCGGTGATCGCGGCGCTGTCGTACGAGGTGCTACGCCTGGGGCAGCGTTTCGGGAACAGCGGCGTGTTCGCAGCGATCTACCGGCCGAACCTCTGGCTGCAGAAGCTCACGACGCGCGACCCGGACGATGCACAGATCGAAGTGGCGATCGCGGCACTCCGGCACGTGATCGAGATGGAAGCGGCGGGGGCGCCCGCGAGCCCCCGGCGGCAGCGCGCGGCGGAGGAGCCGCTAGCGTAGGCGGTCGGGTGCCCCTAGATCCTCTACCTCGTTGAAGAAGCAGGCGCGCGCGCCGGTGTGGCAGACGGCCTTACCGAGCATCTTCACACGAACCAGGAGCGAGTTGTGCTCACAGTCGGCCTTTATGGAGCGCACCTCGAGGTAATCGCCGCTGGTGGCTCCCTTGTGCCAGACCTCCTTACGGCTGCGGCTCCAAAATACGACCTGGCCGATCTCCTGCGTCATCCGTAGCGTGTCCGGGTTCATGTAGCCGAGCATGAGGACAGCGTTGGTCTCGTCGTCCTGGATGATGGCCGGGATGAGGCCTTGCGGGTTGTAGTTCAGCATGTGGTGTCTGTCCTTCAAGCTGGGCGGGCGCGCCGCTCGCCGGTTGTCCGAGGCGGGTGTTGTCTTCGACGGCCGGCCGCGCTCAGATGCGCACCGGCAGGTCGTGCGCGGCAAGGTAGCGCTTCGTCTCGGCGATGGTGTACTCGCCGAAGTGGAAGATGCTCGCGGCGAGGACGGCGTCGGCGCGGCCCTGGACGATGGCATCGACCATGTGGCCGGGGTTGCCGCAACCGCCGCTGGCGATCACGGGGACCTCGACGGCGTCGCTGATGGCGCGGGTGAGCGCGACATCGTAGCCGTCCTTGTGGCCGTCAGCGTCCATGCTGGTGACCAGGAGCTCGCCGGCGCCCAGTGCGACGACCTGCTTCGCCCAGTCGACGGCATCGAGGCCGACAGGGCGGCGTCCGCCGTGGGTGTACACCTGCCACTTACCTTCGCCGACTGCCTTGGCATCGATGGCGACGACGATGCATTGGGCGCCGAAGCGCTCGGAGCACACGCCGACCAGGCGCGGGTCGGCGACGGCGGCGCTGTTCAGGGAGACCTTGTCGGCACCGAGTTCGAGCAGGGTCCGGACATCGAGATCGCTCCGGACGCCGCCGCCGACAGTGAACGGGATGAACACTTCGTCGGCGGTGCGGGCGACCATGTCGTAGGTGGTGGTACGGTCGTCGCTGGAGGCGGTGATGTCGAGGAACACCAGCTCGTCGGCGCCCTGCCGGTCGTAGAGCTTCGCCAGCTCGACGGGGTCGCCCGCGTCGCGCAGTTCGACGAAGGAGACGCCCTTGACGACGCGGCCCTCGGCGACGTCGAAGCACGGGATGATCCGCTTGGTGAGCATGGCGTTTCATGGTAGCAGACGGGCGCGGGCGGGCCGGGCGCGTTGTAGAGCGAGGGCGATCGCGTTACGCGCGCTTGCGGCCGACGGCGAGCAGGTTAACGCGCAGGCCCCTGAGCGCGTCGAAGCGGTTGACGAGGCGCTCGAAGGCGACGCCGAGCGCATAGGTCGGGGTGCTGAAGGCGAGGTACTCGGGTTCAGTCTCAAACTGGTAGAGATGCTCGACTTCGAAGCCGGCGCCGCGGTAGAGGGAGCGGAGGCGGCGGGCGGTGTTGGCGCGGTAGACGGTGGGGAAGATGTCGTGGGCATCGACGCCGCGCCAGCGGTTGTACGTGAGGTGGAACGTGTGCGGGAGGAGAGCGGAGCTGACGGTGACGTAATGCCAGCGGTTCGGCGTGAGCAGGAGGAACCGGCCGCCGGGCTTGAGGACGCGTGCGATCTCGGCGAACACGCGCTCGGGGTGCGTGAGGTGCTCGGCCACGTGGCTGGAGACGGCGATATCGAAGACGCCGTCGCGGAGCGGGAGGGCTTCCAGGTCGGCGCGGGCGGCGGCATCGAGGTTGTGGTTGCCGCGGGGCTCGTCGGTCACATCGACGCCGACGACCAGGCGGGGGCGCTGAGAGGCGTCAAAGCTGTACTGGAAGACGCGTCCGGAGCCGCAGCCGGCATCGAGCATGAGGTCGCCGCTGCGGACGTACTCGTGGATGACGTCGGAGAAGCGATCGTACATGCCGCGGAATGCGGGCTGGTAGAAGCGGCCGCGGAGCTGCTGTTTGCGCCAGCGAACGAGTGGCATCGGGGGCCAGTATCGTCGGCGGGGGCTGGCGAGACAAGCAGGGTGAGGCGGTCGGGTCAGACGGCGTCACGCCGCCGTCCCACGGTCGGGGTGGGGCGGACAGGAGGTGCGAGTGACGGCGGGGGTGCCGCCTGCTATACTCCCGGCTGGCAAGCGAACTGGAAGACCGGACCTGGGGCCGCTGGCGGCCTCAAATTTATGTCCGGAAGGATAGGATGATCATGACGACAGCCCCAGCCCCGCCCCCGAATGCCTCGATGAAAGCGCTGTTGGAGGCGGGTGTCCACTTCGGCCATCAGACGCGCCGGTGGGACCCGCGGATGAAGCGTTACATCTTCACCGAGCGGAACGGGATCCACATCATCGACTTGCAGCAGACGGTGCCGCTGCTGGCGCAGGCGATGGACTTTGCGCGAGCGGTGGCGGCGCGGCAGGAGACGATCCTGTTCGTCGGCACGAAGAAGCAGGCGCAGGAGTCGATCGAGACGGAGGCGAGGCGGTGCGGCATGCCGTACGTGACGAACCGCTGGCTTGGCGGGACGCTGACGAACTTCCAGACGATCGAGAGCCGGATCGACCACCTGGTGCGGCTGGAGGACCGGCGGGACCGGGGCGAGCTGGGGTTGCTGATCAAGAAAGAGGCAGGGAAGCTGCTCGAAGAGGTCGAGCGGATGAACCGCTACTTCGGCGGCATCAAGAACATGAAGCGGCTTCCGGGGGCGCTGTTCATCGTGGACCCGCCGATGGAGCGGATCGCCGTGACGGAGGCGCTGCGGATGCGGATCCCGATCATCGCGATGTGCGACACGAACTGCAATCCGGACGAGATCGACTATCCGATCCCATCGAACGACGATGCGATCCGGGCGGTGAAGCTGATCGCGAGCAGGATCGCGGACGCGGCGTTGGAGGGGCGGACGCTGCAGCAGAGCTACGCGGCGGAGCCAGACGACGGCGCGGAGATCGACATCGGGGCGCTGGCATCCGGGACATTCTCAGCGTCTCCGGACGACCCGGGGCCGCAGGTGGCGGCGGGCGAGGCGGGCGCGGCGCAGGGCTGACAGAGAGGACGACGCATCGTGGCAACAGCGGAAGAGGTCAAGCGCCTGCGCGAGGAGACGAACGCGGGGGTGATGGACTGCAAGCGCGCGCTGGACGCGTCCGGTGGCGACTTCGCCAAGGCGGTGCAGTACCTCCGGGACCAGGGCATCGCGAAGGCGGACAAGAAGTCCGACCGGGAGACGAGCCAGGGTCTGGTGGACTCGTACATCCACGCAGGCGGGCGGATCGGCGTGCTGGTGGAGGTGAACTGCGAGACGGACTTCGTGCAGCGCGGGGATCTGTTCAAGCAACTGGTGCATGACATCGCGCTGCAGATCGCTGGGATGTCGGGGACGCTCGCCGTCACCGAAGACGAGCTCCCGGAGGGAGCGGACGGGAACGTCGAAGAGACGGTTCTGATGAAGCAGCCGTTCCTGAAGGACAGCTCGCGCACGATTGAGCAGCTGGTGAAGGAAGCGATCGCGACGACGGGCGAGAACATCCGCATCCGGCGATTCACGCGCTTCGAACTCGGCCAGTAGGAGCCGGAGATGGGCGAGGGAGCCTACAAGCGCATCCTGCTGAAGGTCAGCGGCGAGGCCCTGATGGGGAGCGCGCCGTACGGCATCGAGCCGGCGACAGTGAGCCAGATCGCGACGCAGATCAAGCGGGTGAGCGACCTGGGGATCCAGGTGGCGGTGGTGGTCGGCGGGGGCAACATCTGGCGGGGCGCGCAGGCGAGCCAAACGGGGATGGACCGGGCGACGGCCGACTACGCGGGCATGCTCGCGACGGTGATCAACGCGCTGGCCCTGCAAGACGCGATCGAGCAGGTGGGCGGCGATGTGCGGACGCAGACGGCGATCCCGATCCAGCAGGTGGCAGAGCCGTACATCCGGCGGCGGGCGATCCGGCACCTGGAGAAGCACCGCGTCGTGATTTTCGCGGCGGGGACGGGGAATCCCTTCATGACGACGGACACCGCGGCGGCGCTGCGGGCGGTCGAGATCGACGCGGATGTACTGCTGATCGCGAAGAACCGGGTAGACGGGGTGTACGACGCGGACCCCCGGAAGAAGGCCGACGCACGCCGTTTCGCGCGGCTTTCGTACATGGATGCGTTGAGCCGGCGGCTGGAAGTGATGGACAGCACGGCGCTCTCGCTGTGCATGGAGAATGAACTGCCGCTGGTGGTGTTTGACGTGGGGTCGGCGGACGGCATCGTCGCGGCGGCGCGCGGCGCGGAGATCGGCACGCGGGTGGGGTCCATCGAGTCGCTTCTGGAGCCGGTGCGCGTGTGAGGCGACGCCAATCTTGATGCACGGGCGGCATCTCGGCGTGCGTAGGGTCTGCGGTAGGATGAAGCCGCGCGGAGCGAGGACAGAGGCGCGAGGCGATGATCGATGAGACGCTGGGAGACGCGGAGCACCGCATGCAGAGCGCCGTTGGGGCGCTGGACCGGGACCTGGACACGGTGCGGACGGGGCGGGCGCGGCCGGCGCTCGTCGAGGCGCTGAAGGTGGAGTATTACGGGACACCCACCCCGTTGAACCAGATGGCGGCGATTCACGCGCCGGAGCCGCGCCTGTTGACGATCCAGCCCTGGGACAAGACGCAACTGGGGACGATCGAGAAGGCGATCCAGAAGTCGGACCTGGGACTGACGCCGACGAACGACGGGAACATCATCCGGCTGGTGGTGCCGGCGCTGACGGAAGACCGGCGCAAGGAGCTGGTGAAGGTGGTCCACAAGAAGGTGGAGGAGGCGCGGGTGGCGGTACGCAACGTACGGCGGGACTCGCTGGATCAGTTGCGGAAGCTCCAGCACGACAAGCAGATATCAGACGACGATGGGCGGCGCGCGCAGGAGCGGCTGCAGAAGCTGACGGACCGATACATCAGCGACGTCGATAAGCACGGACAGGCGAAGGAGCAAGAGCTGCTCGAGGTGTAGGCGCCCCGGGCCGCGCAGACGTGAGACTACGGCAGAAGCCCAGGCAGACCAGAGTGCTCGCGCGGCCGGAGGAGTCGGTGCCGCCCCGACTCGTCGCCGTGGGAGCGCGGTCGCCGGAGCTGGCGGCGGGCGGGGCGGTGCCGCGGCACGTTGCGATCATCATGGACGGGAATGGGCGCTGGGCGCAGGAGCGCGGGCTTTCGCGCCAGGCGGGCCACCGCGCCGGCACGGAGAACATCCGGCGGATCATCCAGACGTTCGGCGAGCGCGGCGTGCAGGTGCTGACGCTCTACGCCTTTTCGACGGAGAACTGGACGCGGCCGCGGCGCGAGGTGAACGCGCTGGTGCGGCTGATCCCGCGCGTGATCAACCGGGAGATCAAGGAGCTGCACGCCAACGGGGTGAAGCTGGTACACATCGGCAGCCTGGAGCCGCTGCCGAGCGAGGTACGCCGGAAGGTGGAAGAGGCGATTGAGCTGACGAAGGACAACGCGCGGATGACGGTGGCGCTGGCCTTCAACTACGGGGGCCGGGCGGAGATCATCGATGCGGTACGGCGGATCGTGCAGGAGCACGTGCCGCCGGAGCAGATCGACGACAGCCTCTTTTCGCACCACCTGTACACCGCCGAGATCGGCGACCCCGACCTGGTGGTGCGCACGGCGGGCGAGATGCGACTCTCGAACTTCCTGCTGTGGCAATCGGCGTACGCGGAGTTCTACGCGACGCCGACGTACTGGCCCGACTTCGACGAAGGGGAGATCGACCGAGCGCTGGAAGCATATGCGCAGCGTCAGCGGCGGTTCGGCGGCGTGGAGCCGGCGAACGGGGCACGGCCGGGACGGTGATCGAGCGTTGCTAGCGCAGCGGATCGCGAGCGCCGCGATCGGCGTCCCCGTTATTCTCTTCCTGATCTGGGTAGGTGGCGTCTGGTACGTAGCGGCGGTGGCGGTCGCGCTTGGGATCGCATCGGCGGAGTACCAGCATGCGCGGCGGACGTGGCTGGACCCGGTGTGCGTGCTCGCGGCGCTGATCACGGCGGGGATCGCTGTAGGGGCGCACGACAGCACGGTGGTGTGGCTGGCGTGGCTGGGGGCGGCACTGGTGCTGATGCCGCTGGCGGCGCTGGTGCGCCCGGCGGGCGGGGATCTCGCGATCGATGTGTTCTGGACGCT
>DASQHL010000093.1:0-24299 GCA_035632115.1 Dehalococcoidia bacterium
GCAACATTGCCCGGACGCGCGGCTGGAGAGCTGGGGGCTCGCGTTCGCCAGGACGCCGCGTTTTGGAACGCTGTCGATCGGCCATGGCGGCGCGTACTTCGGTGGCTGGAACTCGAACCTGAGCGTGTTCAGAGACCACGGGTTCGCCGTGATCCAGCACATGAACGTGATGCTCGACCGGCCCGCGCCGGTGTTCTCGCGCATCCTGCGGGCGGTCTTGGGAGCGCCCGCCCCGACATCGCCGGCGGGGGTGCTCGACTCCGGCGTCGCGGCGACGGCGGCTGCCGTGTACGAGTGCCTGCCGGGAAGACTGACGAACTTCCGGCCGAGCCTGCGGATCGGGCGGGCGCAGATCGTCGCACGGGACGGCGGGCTCTGGCTGCACACGCGACGTGGTGTGTGGAAGCAGGGCGCGCGGCTACTGCCGGCAGATCCCGGCGATCCCTGCCTGTTCGTGGTAGGGAGCGATGACGGCGAGCCGGACTACGTGGTGCTCACGCGCGGCCGGGACGGGCGCGTCGATGGCTTTCGCTGCGACGAGCTCGTGCGCATGGTGCGGACGGAGCAGGTCGCGGGCTGGGTGTAAGACCGCCGCAGACGCGCTGCCGTCCCGCGGAGTATGCTTGCCGCGCTACGCCGTTGCGGGTGCGCCCGCTTCCTGCGACAAGACGGCGTCGTAGAGCTTCACGGCGGGGGGCCCGGCGAGGACGCCCATGAGCGATGTGCCCTGGCGGTGGCCGGCGACGAAGGCGTCGCTTTGCGTCCATGCGGTGAACGCATCGCGGTCTTGCCACGTGCTGTGGCTCACGTACTCGCCCGGCGCGTCGCCGCGGAGCAAGGCAAAGCGGAGGAAGCCGGGCACACCCTGCAGGTAGGTTTCGCGTGTCTTCCAGATGCGCTCGAACTCTTCTTCTTTGCCGGCGACGACCTTGAAGTTGTTCATGGCGATAAACACGACGCAGCCTCCCGTTGTGGTGCGACGATCGATGACCGTGCCGCCGTCATGGTAACAGGAAGCGGCGAGGTGGGTTACTTGCCGGGGAAGCCGTTCATGATCGTAATGATCGCCGGGCCGAGGATGACGATGAAGAGCGTCGGGAAGATGCAGAGGACGAGGGGGAAGAGCATCTTCACCGGGGCCTTGTAGGCCTGCTCTTCGGCGCGCTGGCGGCGGCGGACGCGCAACTGCTCGGCCTGGACGCGAAGCACGGTGCCGACGGACGAGCCCATGGCTTCGGCCTGGATGACGGCGTTGGTGAACTGGATGAGGTCGGGGACGCCGGTGCGCTCGCCGAGCTCCTTGAGGGCGTCGCGGCGTGCCTTGCCGAGGGCAACATCGCGCAGGGCGCGCGTCAGCTCCTGGGCGAAGGGGCCCGGGACCTTCTCGGCGACGCGGGCGAGGGCGGCATCGAGGCCAAGGCCGGCTTCGACGCAGGTGGTGATGAGGTCGAACGCGTCGGGGAGGCTGCGAATGATGGCCGTCTGGCGCTGCTTGGCGCGCGACCGAACGATATAGAAGGGCAAGATGAAGCCGATGAGGCCCACGACGCCGACAATGCCGATCTGCATGGGACCGATCGCAGCGCCGGAGACGAAGACGAGCAGCACGCCGAGCAACGTGGAGGCGCCTGTCGCGACGAGCACCATCGTGAGGAAGCCGCTCATGGTCATCGGCTCGCCAGCAACGAGCAGCTGCTTCTCGACGCCGCTGAGCATCGAACGGGGCAAGAGGCGGCCGAGGGCAGCGGTGGCGCCGTGCAGCAGCGGCTGCAGCACGCGTTCGCCGAACGTGGCGCTGGGCGGCGGCGCTTCGGCCTGGTCCTGCGGGCCGCCGCGCTTGAACGCCTCCAGGCGCTGGCGCGCGGCGGTGCCGGTGGCGCTCGACGGGGCGAGGCCGAGGATCAGGAAGAACACGGTCACGAACACGAACAGTGCGGTGATGACACCGAGTTCCATCGCCCTACACCTCGATCTTGAGAATGCGCTGGATGATCATGATGCCGACCGTTTCGAGCGTGACGGCGACGCCGAGCATGAGCTTGCCCACGAGCGTCGCGAAGAGCGGGTGGATGTACTCGGGGCTCATCACTTCGAACATGAGGCCGACGCCGACGGGGAGCAGGCCGATGACGATACCGGTGAGTTTCTGCTGGGCGGTCAGCGTCTGGATCTCGCCACGGATGCGGATGCGCTCGCGCATCACTTCGGCGACGGTGTCCAGGATCTCGCCGAGGTTGCCGCCGACGGTCCGCTGGACGAGGATGGCGGTGACGACGATATCGAGGTCGTAGCTGCCGGAACGCTCGCTCAGGCCCAGGAGTGCGACTTCGGCGCTGGACCCGATGTTCATCTCGTGGATGGTGCGGGCCAGCTCGGTCGAGATCGGGTGGCTGAGCTGGTCGGAGGCGACGTTGAGCGCCTGGAGGAGCCCGAACCCCGCCTTGAGGGAGTTCGAGATCATGGTCAGCGCCTCGGGGAGCTGGGCATTCAGCTTGTCCACGCGCGCCTTGCGGCGGTGGTTCAGGTAGAACTTGGGCAGGTTGTAGCCGATGACGGCGGCAACAATGCCGATGACGCCGCCGAACACGCCGTTGACCAGCAGAAGCGGGACGACGAGTCCGACGAAGGCGAAGACGAGCCGCATGGCGACGAACTCGCCAGGGCTGATCGTTAGATCGGCGTGCTCCAGCTCGCGTTGCAGCTTTTCGGTGAGGCCGCCGCTGGTGAGGTGACTGAAGATGCTGCCTTCGCGGCCGGTGCCGCGGAGGGCGACGGGATTGGAGCCCTCGACGACGGACGTGCCGGACATGAGGCCTTCGAGGCGGCGCACTGCCTGCTGCGACGGGACCGCTGACCCGTAGAAGGCGAAGAGCGCCACGATGACCGTGATCATCAGCGAGACCGCGGTGACGGCGACCAGTGGATCGACGCTGCTCATCTAGAACCCCGCAATGGCAAAGAGGTCGGCCGGCAGGTGAATGCCCGAGACCTCGAACTTCTCAACGAATCGTGGGCGGATGCCGGTGGTGCGCAGCTCGCCGAGCACGCGACCGTCGGTGTCGATGCCTGTCTGCTCGAACCGGAAGAGGTCCTGCATGGTGACGATCTGGCCTTCCATGCCCGATACCTCGGCAACGGCGGTGACCTTGCGCGTACCGTCGGGAAAGCGAGCGATCTGGATGACGAGGTGGATGGCGGACTGCATCTGCTCGCGAATGGCCTTCACGGGCAGCTCGAACCCGGCCATCATCACCATGTTCTCGATTCGGGCAAGGGCGTCGCGCGGCGTGTTGGCGTGGACGGTGCCCAGGGAGCCCTCGTGGCCCGTGTTCATGGCCTGGAGCATGTCGAACGCCTCCGGGCCGCGGACCTCACCGACGATGATGCGGTCCGGGCGCATACGGAGGGAGTTCCGGACGAGATCACGCTGGGTCACCTCGCCGCGGCCTTCGAGCGACGGAGGGCGGGCTTCCAGCGTGACGACGTGGCCCTGCTGAAGCTGAAGCTCGGTCGGATCCTCGACGGTGACGATGCGCTCGGTGTCCGGGATGAAGGACGAGAGCGCGTTCAGCATCGTCGTCTTGCCGGAGCCGGTGCCACCGGAGATCAGGATGTTGAGCTTCGCCTGGACGCAGGCACGGAAGAACTCCGCGAGCTCGTTGGTGAGCGCGCCCGTGGCCACCAGGTCGTTGATGGTCATCTTGTCGGTGCGGAACTTCCGGATGGTGACGGTCGGGCTCTTGGGTGCGACCGGGGGGATGATGATGTTGACACGGGAGCCGTCCGGCAGGCGCGCATCGACCATCGGCGACGACTCATCGACACGGCGGCCGAGTGGCGCGACGATGCGCTCGACGATGCGCATGATGTGCTGGTCGTCGCGGAAGCGGACGGAGCTGAGGTAGAGGCGGCCTTCCTTCTCGTAGAAGATGGTGTCGGGCGCATTGACCATGACTTCGGAGATGGCGGCGTCGCGCAAGAGAGGCTCCAGCGGGCCGAAGCCAAGGACCTCATCGGCGACGGCGGAGACCAGCTCGTCGCGGGTGGTGCCGACGATGCCGGGCATCTCCTGGGCAACGAGCGTGCGCGCCGCCTGCTCGACGGCTTCGCGCGCCTTGTCCTTGGCGAGGCCCTCCAGCTTGTTGGGGTCGAGCTCTTCGATCAGGCGCTGGTGTAGGGTGAACTTGAGCTCGTTGAGCGCGACGACGTTCTGGGAGATCTGGCCGGGGCGGTTGAAGCCCGGCGCGCCGCCTGCTGCCTTGCGTGACTGCCACTGGAATGAACTCATCGCACAGTCCTCCCGGGACCGGATCTACGCAGACCTGCCGAGGAAGCGGTCGAGGAAGCCGCGCTTCTCCTGCCGCGTGCCCGTCAGCGCGTGCCCCAGATCGATAATCGACCGAGAAACGCGCGCGTACGGCTTCGCGATCACGATCGGCTGCCCCAATTGCGTGCTGCTAGAGACACTGAGGTCGTGGGGGATGCGCCAGAAGACCTCGTACTCCAGCACCCGCGCCACGTCCTCCTCACGGAGGCTATTGGCGGCGGTGGAGTGGTTGATGGTGAGCTTGACCTTGTCCTCGGAGACGTTGGCAGCGCGGAGCATCTCGAGGGCGAGGGCGGTGTCCTTGATGCTGGCGATGTCCATGCTGGTGACGAGCAGGATGAGATTCGCCATCTCGAGCGCAGCCGCGATCAGTTCGTTGAAGGTGCCGGGCGTATCGATGACGACGTAGTCGTGCGTCTGGGCGAGCAGCTCGATGATCTTCTCGATGTGCTGCGGCGTCATGTTTCGCCACTCGGTGGGATGGAGCGGAGCGGGAAGGATGGAGACGCCGCTGTGGTGCTTGACGAGGTAGTCGCGGATCTTGTCGCGGTCCAGCTCATCGATGTGACGGGCGACATCGGCGATGCTCGCCTCGACGGCGATGTCCATCATGATGGCGACATCGCCGAAGCGGGTGTCCATGTCCAGCAGGCAGACGCTGGCTCCGGTGAGCTTGGCGAGCGTGGTCGCGAGGTTAGTGGAGATGGTGGTCTTGCCGATGCCGCCCTTGGCGCCGAAGACGGTGATCACGGTGCCGCGTGCGGCGGCTTCGGACGTGGTGCCATCAGCGCGGAGGCGCTTACGCTCCTCCTGTTCGAGGACGCCGTAGACGGCGCGGCTGAGGTCCTCGGGCTTGAGCGGCTTAACGATGTAGTCGCGCGCGCCGGAGACCATGGCGCGGCGGACGGAGTTCGCATCGGCGAGCGAGGAGTAGACGATGGTAGGGGCGCCGGGCGCGGCGTCCGCGAGCGATTCGATGGTCTGGAGGGCGAGGGCGACCGGCTCCTCGAAGGCGATGAGGAAGGCGTCGGGGGTGTGCTCCCTCGCGACGGTGACGGCCTCGACACCGTAGCCGGCCTCGCCAACCACCGTGAAGTGCGCGATCTGGACCGCACGCTTGGTCTCGGCCCGGCTGCCAAGGTCGGGGTCCACGATGATGAGCTCAGGATTTCGCGCCACGGTCTACGTCTCCTACGTCGGCGTACTTGCGGTCGGATGCCGCCCTCCACGGGCTGCCTGTCGTGCAGCTACGGCTGCTTCGCGAAGTCGGGCTGCAGTGCAGTCGGCAGGGACTTGAACACGTCGATCGGGATCAGCTGCGGGAACAGCGTGATCGCGGGAGTCGTGGCGTCCTGGTCGCCAAAACCGCGCAGGTCGACGCGGAGCTTTCCGCTCTGCTCGGCGAGGGCGACGAGCTGTACCTGGTCGGGCTTGAGCAGCAGCGTCATGGTTGAGGCGTCGGGCACGGGCTGGCCAGGCGCCGCCGCGGCGGGATTACCCGTAGTGGATGGCTGGCCGTTCGCAGTCGTGGCACCGGCAGCCACGGGACCTGCGTTGACGACGCTCTGGGCGACGGCGGCGACCTGGATGTTAGTCAGGATGGTCTTGACGGCGACGGGCCTGGTGTCGCAGCACGTCCAGACAAGGTCGATGTAGTCGCCCGGGAGGATGAGCCCGCCGGCCGACGAGACCTGCGATGCCTGGATGGAGACGGCTCGCATCCCGGCGGGAATAACCAGCGATAGTGCGCCGACGGTGGACGGCTTGGAGACGTCAACGACGGCCGACGAGACGACCTGCTGGTTGGCCTCGATGGGGAACTTGGTCACCTTGCCCACGGCGTCGTTAATCGACGTGTAGGCGCCGCCGACAAGCGCGCTTGTCGAGATGCTCTTGAGCTGGAGCATGTCAGCGGTGATGGTGGTGCGTTGCTGGATGGGCACCTTTGCGACGACGACCTGGGTGTCGCCGGCGACGGGGGTGCTGGTGGAGCCGGAGCCGCCGCCACGGGCGGTGACGGCGTAGAACAGGGCGGCGGTCACAGCGCCAAAGAGAAGGGCGACGATCAGGAACTTGCGATTCGTCCTGCCCGGCGTAGCGCCGGCAACGGTGCGTGCCATGGTCATACTCCCGTGTCGGAATGGGGCCCGGCGGGCCACTCAAGCTGTATAGGTATCGGCGCTCGGCAGCGCCGCTTTACGTCCGGGGCGCGGGTGTTTTTCGGGGCCGTGGCTCCCTTCCATCCAGCCGGGTTGGCCGTGGGGTGTGGGCGCGGGACGGCAGGGCGGGCTACCCCTGTGTCGCCGATGTCAGCCGGCCGGATCCATCAGCTTCATCTGCTTGCGGAGCGAATTGAGCGCGCGGTGCTGAATGACCCGGATGGCCGCGACGCTCTTACCGATAATCTCGGCGACTTCGCGGTAATCTAGATCCTCGATGAAGCGCAGGATGATGACCTGGCGCTGCTCCTCGCGCAGGTGGAGGATGGCCTCCCGGACCAGCTCCTCCTCGGCGGTCTGTTGGTAGGACCACTCTGGGTCGCGGCGGAGCTTGTCGTCGATGATGCCGTCGTGAAGCTGGGAGGACTCTCGGCGGGAGCGGAGATGACTGACGCCGAGGTTGTGGGCGATGCGGAGGAGCCAGGAGACGAACGGTGCGCCCCGCACCTGGTAGCGCCCGACGGCCTCCCAGGCGCGAAGGAACGTCTGAGCGGTGAGATCCTCGGCTTCGGCGACGTTCCCGACCATGTAGTAGATGTGACGGTAGACACGGACAGCGTGGCGATCATACAGCTCGCCGAACGCTTCCTGATCCTTCTGGATGGCACGCAGCACGAGTGCGGTGTCGTCGTTCGCGCGTGGGATCGGATTGACGCTGACCATCCCCTGTGCGTTCTCCTGCCTGCTAGGGCCGCCCCGATCGCGGTAGGGGGCACCCTCGGTCGGTGTGGGCCTCCCCCGTAGGGAATCCCCCGATGCCCCAATGAAGATCGGCAGCGGTAGGGGAGCGCTTGAGGGGTCGGGCGGGTTTGTGGAGCCGAACGGTCGGCGCCGCGTGCAGCTTCAGTCGCGGTTCGTCCCCAAGTCGTTGCGCGGCATGAGGTCGGAGAACGCGGTGGTGCGGGGCCGCCGAACGCGCGGAGCCGGCGGGGGCGTCGGCCCGGTGGCGGCGGGCGGACGGTCGGGGTCGCGCAGCACGTTCGGAACGTCGCCGGAGGGCGGCGGCGCAGCGGCCGGGAGGAGGCGGAACTCGAAGCGGTGCTGGCCGATCTCGAAGCTGTCGCCCGGCTCCAAGATCTGCCAGCCGCCCGCGGTCCCTTCGTTGACGATGGTGGTGAGGCGGGTGATGCGGTGGACCATGAGGTGACCGCCGCGGACCCAGATGCGGGCCTCCTCGCCAGCGAGGTCGGGGTCATTGACGCGGACGCCGCATCGGACGCCGGAGCCGACGCCAACGGGACTGCCGCCGACGTGGTACTCACTGCCGAGATCCGGGCCAGCACGGGAGATGAGGAGGCCGAGCGGGTCGCCGATCGCCTCTGCGTCTGCCGCCCCGTCGCCCACCTCCGGCGCCGACTCCGGCACCGGCACGGAGGGTACTGCCGCCGACCAGGGGAGCATGCGCGCATGGCTCTCAGCGTCGTCTGAGCGCAGCGAGCGGATGCGGAGGAGAGCGAACGCGGCGCTCGCCAGAATGACCACAGCGAGCACGGCGGCCGCGATGGGGAGGAGGGGCAGCCCACTGCCGCCACCAGCGGATTTCGCCGGAATGGCAGACTGGAACGCGACAGATGCCTCACCGGCGGCGGCGCCAGACGCGTCGGTCAAGGCGGCGCGAAGGCTGTGCGCACCGGCGGCCAGCTTCAGCGGGTCGATCTGGTATGTGTAGGGCGGCTGCGTGATCCGTGCGACGAACGCGCCGTCCATGTAGAACGTGACCTGGGCGCCGGGGCGCGAACCGACGATTGCCGTCACCGCCCGGCCGGCTGAGAGCGTGTCGCCGGGTGCGACGCCCTGCAGGGTGACAGGTGGTGGCGCGAAGTCGGGCGCGGGCTTGAAGGCGAGGGTGGTCGAGACCGTCTGCCCGCCGATGGCGAGCTGCAGGCTGAGCGTTGACCCGTCGTGGGCACCGGTAGCATCGAACGTGACAACGTACTGGCTGCTTAGCAACTGGCCGATGCCGGCGTAGAGGGTGGTGAGCCCGGCGGGGTCGGGGGCCTCCAGGTAGCGTCCCTTGGTCGCATCGGCGAGCGCCTGGAGGTAGGCGCGATCGATGGCTGTCCCCTCGCCGATGGTGAAGAAGGGCGTCGCACCAGCGGCGGCGGACTGGATGGCCTGGTCACGGGTGATGGTGAGTGGGACGCCGTCCTGAGCACCGTCGCTGAGCAAGATCACGACGCGACGGCTGGCGCCGGAGGACGCCGCCTTTCGGGCGGCCTCGTCGGTAGCACGGTAGAGGGCGGTGTTGCCGGCTGCGGTGAGTCCATTGATCGCCGTGATGGCGAGCGCTCGGTCGGGCGTGTAGTCCTGGAGCAGGCGCACATCATCGGAAAAGGCCATGACGGCGACGCGATCGCCAGGGGCGAGGCGGTTCACGAAGGCAGTGGCGGCCTCCTTAGCGCGGGCTATCGGCGCGCCCTGCATGCTGCCGCTGACATCCATGAGGAAGAGGACGTCGAGCGGGAGGTTCTGCGTGGCAGCGAGGTCGGCGGCGGTTACCTGCGCCGAGTGGCCGTCGAGCGAGGCCGTGAAGGATTGGGCGGTGATTGGCGGACCACCCGCGGGCACGCCTTCGATGCTCACGACGGCGCGCGCCGATGGATAGGCACCGGTCGTGACGCTGACGATCTGCGCCCGGACGCCGGACGGCTGCTGGGCTCGAGCGGTCCCGGCGGCGGCACCAAGCAGCAACGCCGCGACTGCCAGCAGCAGGGCGAAGCCGGGGAATCGGGAGTATCGCTTGTTCAAGAATCTTCCCCGATGCAACGCGCCGATGAGCGTGTCAACCTTCTCGCGAGAATGGGCGACATTACCGCATCGAACCCCTTGACAGCCGCAGACGCCGATGGCAAGATCGTCCCACTCCTGCCGGTGGCGCCATGAAGGCGCCGGGTGGAACCGTCAGGCGACCGTTCACACACGTAGTATCGACCGACCAGGGCGCCGCGTAGAGCGGTGCCGGCGCGCCACGGCAGGGAAGCAAGGCCCGCACGTTCGCCGTACGAAGTCCGCGCGCTGGGAATCTGCGCGCCGACGTGTGCTTCCGCCGCGCGCGGGAGCGTGATCTTGGGGCTACGGGCCCAGGGGACGCGCGTTCCAGGAGGCGGGGCCTGGCGAGCGTCCCCTGGCCCCAACCCACCTCATCTCTCTCAATCGGAGTCGATGCAGACGTCGGCGACCAGCGGTCGGCCGCCGCTCGTATGTGCCGCTTTAGCTTTCTCCCAGGACGCCGATACTGGTAGCGAGGACACGGGGGAGCCGCCGCTTCGCCATCCCCGCACGACCAGCGCCGCACGGGCCAGGAGCGCCGCCTTGACCGCTTCGCACGCTGTACCCGGAGCCCTGCATGGCGATTGACACCAGCAGTCATCGGGTAGCCACCAGCGGTGGCCTGAGTCTGCTGGCAGACGGAAGGCCCTCTGGCGAGGCGTCGTTCGCCTGCCCCTTCGTGGCGCAGCCCCAGACCATTGAGGAGACGGGGCTCGATTTCTCGATGATTCTCGACCTGGTCGTGAAGGCGATCTATTTCGCAGGGCGGCCGGCGGCCCGGCAAGTAGGGGCGCAGCTGGCGCTGAGCTTTCCGGTGGTCGACGAGGTGCTGGCGTTCCTGAAGCGCGAACAGCTGGCGGAGGTGGTCGGCAGCTCCGGCATGGGGGAGCAACTGTATCAGTATTCCCTCTCGAACAAGGGCCTCGAGAAGGCTGAGGAGGCGCTGGCGAGGAACCAGTACATCGGACCGGCGCCGGTGCCGTTCGAGGTGTACCTCGACGTGCTGGGGCGGCAGTCGATCCGATCGATTCACGTTTCGCCGGCGGCCGTGGAGCAAGCGCTGTCGTACCTGGTGCTGGATTCCTCGGTGGGTGCGGCGCTGGGACCGGCGATCAACTCCGGCCGATCGATGCTGCTCTACGGCGGTTCGGGGAACGGAAAGAGCACGATCACCGGCGCGATCGGCCGAATGCTCCCCGGCGAGGTGCTGATCCCGTATGCGATTGACCTGAACGGGATCATCGTGAAGGTGTTCGACCCGCGGGTGCACCAGGAGATTCCACCGGAGAAGCAGATGGAGCGGCGTGCCGGAGAAGTGAACGGCGGCGCCCCGGAGCGTCGCCGGGACCGCCGGTGGGTGGTGGCGCGACGCCCAATGATCACGGCCGGCGGGGAGCTTACGCTCAAGGAGCTGGAGCTCCGGTATTCGCCGCAGTCACAGTTCTGCATTGCGCCGCTGCAGTGGAAGGCGAACAGCGGCATCCTGATCGTGGACGACTTCGGGCGGCAGATGATCCAGCCGAAGGAGCTGCTGAACCGCTGGATCGTGCCGATGGAAGAGCGCGTCGACCACCTGTCGCTGCACACCGGAGACACCGTGGAGGTGCCGTTCGATGTGCTGCTGATCTTTTCGACGAACCTGAATCCATCGGAACTGGGGGACGAGGCGTTCTTCCGGCGCATCCGCCACAAGATCGAGATCCCCGACCCAACACGCGAGCAGTTCCTGGAGATCCTCGCGCGGGTCTGCCAGCAGCGGGAGATCCCGCTGGACACCGACGCGGCGCTGTACCTCGTGGATCATTACTACGACCGGATCGGCCGGGGGTTCAAGGGGTGCCATCCACGCGACATCGTCGACCTGCTGGTAGATATCTGTGCGTACTACGACGAGCCGCCGACGTTCACGCGTCAGCACCTTGACGCGGCGGCGCACTCGTACTTCGTCTCGATGCTGGACGGTGCAGCTCCGGGAGGAACGGGCCGCGCCGGCGGCCTCGTCGCCTGACCGACTCGGAAACCTCCCACTCCCAAGGCACGCCGTCTGCGGCGGATCAACATGCCCACGGGGCATGGTAGGGGCGCATGGCACGCGCCTGGCGAGTATCGTCTCTTGTCGTGTTGAAGGAGGTGTGCCCGGGTGAGTTCAGTGCGAGCCTCAGGGCGGGCCGGTGAAGATGATGGCGAAGTACTTCATGCCAGACGGATCGACCGCGAGGGCAATGCCCATATCGGTGTAGTTTGGGTTGAGGATGTTCTCGCGGTGGGGCGGGCTGTTCCACAGCGCGTTATCGGCGACGGAGACCGTCTGGTCATCCGGGTAGTTGTTCTTGGCGAGGTTCTCGCCGGCCCAGCCGTAGGGCACACCGTGCTTATCCATGAGGGTGAATGCAGAGTCGCCCGTGACGGGGCTGACGTGGGCGAAGTAGTTGTGCTGGGCCATGTCCTGGGCGCGGATGCGCGCGATACCTATGAGCCAGCCGTCCACGCGGAGGGGCGCGAGCCCGCTCTCCACGCGGCGGCGGTTCGTGTCATCGAAGAGCGTCTGCGAGAAGGCATCCATGGGTGCCGTGTCCAGGCCCCACGGCTGGGGCGCGGCCGGGGCGGCAGGGGGCGGTGCGAGGGGAGCCGAAGCGGCCGTATCGCGGCGCGCGACCGGAACCGGCGTGGCGGTCGCCGGAACGAGCGTGGCGGTCGGGCTTGGCGGGACGACGGTGGCGGTGGGCGTGGCCGTGGGGCTCGGCTTCGCGGACTCGTCGATGAAGCGTGCGATGTAGGTGGCATCACGCAAGTCGGCGGGTGTCCATGCGCGGCTGAAGGGGGCGGCAGCAACGCCGGGGTCAGCGGGCGCCGGTGCCTGCGCGGATGTGCCGCCGGGGGTCACGGCATAAGTGGCGACGGCAGCCAGCGACGCCGTGGCGATGGTCGCGGCAAGCCAGCGCGTCGCATGCTGGCGTGCTGCCGTAGCCATGCTGGACAGGAAGGATGGGCGAGTTTCATCGGACATAGAGGACGCCCCCGGTGCGCGATTCCCCTAAGGGTGTTGTGCCTGCCAACCAGAGAGATGGTCGGCACCCTTAGGGGCGCGCTTGAGGCCTGCCGAATCTGCAACGGGCGTCAACGCGGCCGGAAGCTGCGCTGCAGCCCTACTCCCTGACAGGGCCGTAAGGGCGCGGGCCCCAAATTGCCCGTCGGTAGGGGCGATGTTAGAGTGCCGCCGGCCCTCCGGGGCTCGTCTCGTGTTGTTCTCTCTTGCGCCGGCGCTCGCGTGCGCCCGGCGGCCACCGCCATCTCGGTACGCCAAGAAGAGGGCCCCGTGCCAGAAGGAAGCTTCGCGTCCCTAGACTTCATGTTTCACCCACGCTCGGTCGCGGTGGTGGGCGCATCGACGCAGGAGGGGCCGGGGTCGTTCGTCTCGGCGATTCAGGAGATTGGGTTCCGGGGCGACCTGTACCCCGTGAATCCAAAGGCGCAAGAGATCGCGGGGCTGAGGTGCTACCCGCGACTCACGGAGATCCCGGGCGACGTGGATCATGTGATCTCGAGCGTGCCGCTGCGTTTCGTCGAGCAGTTGGTTGAGGAGTGCGTGGCGAAGCGGGTGAAGGTGCTGCACTTCTTCACCGCGGGCTTCAGCGAGACTGGTGACGCCGAGGCGGCGGAGCTGGAGCGGAGGGTGCTCGCGCGTGCGACGGCAGCGGGCATCCGGGTCATCGGGCCGAACTGCATGGGGCTCTACGTGCCGGCGGCGGGACTATCGTTCATGCCGTTCCTGCCGCTGGAGCCGGGGCCCATCGCGCTCCTGTCGCAGAGCGGCGCGAACGCAGGCGAGTTCTGCCGCACGGGCGGCGTCCGCGGTCTGCGATACAGCAAGGTCGTCAGCTACGGGAACGGCTCGGACGTACGGGAGTCCGAGTTGCTGGAGTACGCGGCGGAAGACCCGGACAGCACGGTCATCGCGTGCTACATCGAGGGCATCCGTGACGGGGCGCACTTCATGCGGGCGCTGCGCAGGGCGGCGGCCGTGAAGCCGGTGGTGATCCTGAAAGGCGGACGAACAGACGCCGGATCGCGCGCGGCGACATCGCACACGGGCAGCCTGGCTGGCTCGCTGCAGATTTTCGATGCGGCGGCGCGCCAGGCGGGCGCAGTGCGCGTCGAGCGGATGGACGAACTCGTCGACATGAGCGTGGCGTTCCGGTTCCTCTCGGGGCTACGCGGGCCGCGGGCGGGCATCGTCGGTGGGGGAGGTGGCTACAGCGTGCTGGCGTCGGACGAAGTCGGTGCGGCGGGGCTCGAGATGCCGATGCTGCCGGTGGAGATCCAGCAGAAGCTGCACGACTTCACACCGACGGCCGGGACGAGCGTGCGCAACCCGGTGGACACGAGCGTCGGCTGGGGGCCGGACGGGCTCAAGCCGATGCTCGACACGATTCGCATTGTCGCCGAGGCGACAAACGTCGACTACATCCTGTACCACACGAGCTGGGGCTGGGGGCCGCGCAGCGGGCCGGACATCGTCGAACACGCCAGGCTCCAAGGGGAGAAGCTGGGCGAGTTGCGAGGCGAGATCGGAAAGCCGATCGTCTGCGTCGCGCGCACGCCGACGACCGCGCAGGGGATGGAGGCGACGCTGGAGTTCCAGGAGGTCTGCGCGCGGAGCGGGCTGGCGACGTTCCCCAGCGTTCAGGCCGCGGCGCTATCGCTACGGCGACTGCTTGACTGGCAGGCGGGCCGGGAACCCGCATCCGCGAAGTAGCTCGCGGACGCTACGTGCGCCGAAACTCGCGAGCGATGGCGTCGGCGGCGAGATGCACCATGGTCGGCCGGCCGTGCGGGCAGGTGCGGGGAGCATCGGCGCCCTCGAGCAGGCGGAGAAGTTCGCGCTGCTCCACGTCGCTCATGTTGTTGCCCGCGCGCACGGCGGCGTGGCACGCGAGGGATGCCGCCACGCGGTGGGCGGCGTCGCCATCGCCGTTGCCATCGCGCGCCATGCGTTCGAGCAGGTCGAGCAGGTGCCTGGGAACGTCGTCGCCGGCGAGTGCGGACGGGATTGCGCGGACGAGATAGGCGGCGTCGCCGAACGGTTCGATATCGAAACCGAGGCCGGCGAACGCGTCGCGGTGCTCATCCAAGGACGCACGCTGGGCCGGCGGCAGCTCCAGCGTGACCGGCGCAAGCAGCGGCTGGATGTCCGGGGTTGATGTGCGCACGGAGGCAAGGAAGCGCTCGTAGAGCACGCGCTCGTGGGCTGCGTGCTGGTCGATCACGTACATGCCCTCAGGGCCTTCGGCCACGATGTACGTGCCCGCGACCTGACCGACGGGTCGCAGCATGGGAAGACGATCCACCATCGTGCCTGTCGCAATGGCCACGGCGGGGTCGCCGTTGCGCGGCACCACGGGAGGCCGTGGGAGCGGCGTCTGCACCGGCTGCGGACGCAGGAACAGCGGCGGGCGCCCGGTGTCGGAATCGCCGGACGAGGCGAGCCACAGCGACGTGGAGGCGGCGGGAATGACGCCGCCGGAGGAGAGCGCACGGCGCACGGCGCGCTGGAGGACGCCGAACACCTCTCGCTCGCGGCGCAAGCGGACCTCTGCCTTGGTCGGATGGACGTTCACGTCGACCTCGTCGGCCGGGACCCGCAGGTCGAGCACGGCGATGGGGCGGCGACCGACGGGGAGCATGCCCTGATACGCCTCCTCCACGGCGAAGGTCAGGGCGCGGTTCCGCACCCAGCGGCGATTCACATACAGGCTGATGTAGTTCCGGGAGGAGCGGTGGAGGCGCGGCTCGACGACGACTCCACGGACACCGGTGTCGCCCTCGTTGGCGGGCGGGGCGTCGATGCTGATGGCCGCCGCGGCGACCTCCGCGCCGTATACGGCGGCGATGGCGTCGATCAACGAAGCGCTGCCGGGGGTCTGGAGGGAGAGGCGGCCGTCGACGGTCAGCTCGAAGCGCACTTCGGGGTACGCCATGGCGTAGTGCATGACGACGGACGACACCTGCGTCGCCTCGCCGGCGGGTGCGCGGAGAAACTTTAGACGGGCAGGTTGCAGGCCGAACAGACGGCGAACGGTGAACGTGGTGCCCGGCGCGGTAGCGCCGGAGCCCTCCTCGAGGATCTCGCCGCCGCGGAGACGGATGCGGGCGCCGACGTCGTTGCCAGCGACACGTGTCAGGAACTCCACGTCGCCGGCGGCGGCGATGCTGGGCAGCGCCTCGCCGCGGAAGCCGAGCGTGGCAACTCGCCAGAGGTCGGCTTCGGAGGCCACCTTGCTCGTGGCATGGCGCTCGAACGCGAGGCGAATCTCGCCCGGCTCGATGCCGCAACCATCATCGGCGACGCGGATGAGGGCGAGGCCGCCCTCGCGGATCTCGACGGCGATGCGCCGCGCACCCGCGTCGAGCGAGTTCTCGATCAGCTCCTTGACGACCGAGGCCGGGCGTTCAATGACCTCGCCGGCCGCGATCTTCGCCGCCTCGTGCGGTGCCAGGATGCGGATCGCCACCGGAGGACCTCCGTGGCGATTGTAGCACCCGAGTCATGTCAACTCGCGTCAGCGGTCTTGGGTGGCTCTACACAGTTATGTCACGTCTGTCGGACGTAGTTCCTGTCATCGGTCGCGATCCGCGCCGGCGTGGTCGAGGGCTGCCTGCGCGGCGGCGAGGCGAGCGATGGGGACGCGGAACGGTGAACAGCTGACGTAGTCGAGGCCGATGCGGTGGAAGAAGTGCACGGACCTGGGTTCGCCGCCGTGCTCGCCGCAGATGCCGAGCTTCAAGGTAGGACGCGTGGCGCGTCCCGAAGCGATGGCCTGCTGCATCAGCGAGCCGACGCCGGCCTGATCGATGGTCTCGAAGGGGTTCTCCTTCAGGATGCCCATCTCCAAGTACCTGGCGAGGAACTTGCCTTCGGCATCGTCGCGGCTGAAGCCGAGGGTGGTCTGCGTGAGGTCGTTGGTACCGAACGAGAAGAACTCGGCCGTCCTTGCGATCTCGCCTGCGGTGAGCGCGGCGCGGGGAAGCTCGATCATCGTGCCGAACTGGTAGGTGATCTGGCGGCCGGCGGACTCCATCTCGGTGCGGGCGGTGGTCTCCAGCAGCTCGCGGAGATGTGCGAGTTCGGTATCGAAGCCAACGAGCGGGATCATGACCTCGGGCAGCACCTGGATCCCCTCACCGGCGAGCTTCAGGGCGGCGCGGAAGATCGCCTGCACCTGCATGGCGTTGATCTCCGGGTAGAGGATGCCGAGGCGGCAACCGCGGAGGCCGAGCATCGGGTTCTGCTCGCGAACGGCGTTGACGTTGGCGAGCATCGCCTCCTGCGCGCGGAGCTCGGCGGAGCCGGGAGCGGTGATGCGCAGGCGCGCGACATCCTCGAGCAGGGCGTCGTGGTCGGGCAGGAACTCGTGCAATGGGGGGTCGATGAGGCGGATGGTGACGGGCTTGCCCGCCATGACGCGGAAGATCTCCTCGAAGTCGCCCTGCTGCATGGGGAGGATCTTCTCGAGTGCGCCGCGGTAGTGTCCCATCGGCCCCTCCATCCGGCCGAGGACCTCGGTGAGGCGATCTTCGAGGCGTTGCTTCTTTTCGCCCGCGGCGCCCTCCATCTCCTTGCGGATGGCCGTAGCGTCCGCCTGCATGGCCTTTGCGTCGGCGGCAGCGAGGAGCATCTCTCGGACGACAGGGAGACGATCCTTGGCGAGGAACATGTGCTCCGTGCGGCAGAGGCCGATCCCCTCGGCGCCGAACTCCACCGCCTTCGCGGCGTCGGCGGGGGTATCGGCGTTGGTACGCACCTTGAGGCGACGCGCCTGATCGGCCCAGCCGAGGAACTCGTTGAGCTCGGCGAACAGTTCCGCCTCGGCGGTGGGGATGATGCCAAGCAGGACGGTGCCGGCGGAGCCGTCGATCGTGAGCAGTTGACCCTCGTTGATGGTCACATTGTGGACGGAGAACGACCGGGCGCGCTCGTCCACGCTGATCGCCTCGCAGCCGCTGACACAGGGCTTGCCGAAGCCGCGGGCGACGAGCGCCGCGTGGCTGGACATGCCGCCGCGCTCCGTGAGGATGCCCTGGGCCGCGACCATGCCGTGTATGTCGTCCGGCGAGGTTTCCTCGCGTACGAGAATGACCTCTTCGCCGCCGTGGCCGATGCCGAGCGCGGCCGCCGTGTCGGGGTCGAACACGGCCTTGCCAACGGCGGCGCCGGGGGAGGCGGGGAGGCCGTGGGCGATGTCGAGGAACTTTGCGCTCGCGAGCAGGGCGGCGCGGCCACCACCGTCGAGTGCGTGCCACTCCGACGCGGACAGCGTGTGGATGCCGCCGTCGGCGCCGACGTACACGACCTCGGGCCTCGCTGACAGGCACGCGGCGGTTTCCTTCGCCACATCCGCCAGGGGGACCGTCTTCACGCGTGGATCGACGTGGGGGTGCAGCAGATCGTCGAGCCGCTGCGGTTCGACGCGTCGGAGTGCCTCTGAGCGTTCGATGAGGCCTTCGCGCACCATATCGACGGCGATCTTGACGGCGGCGGCGGTGGCGCGCTTGGCGACGCGGCACTGGAGGAAGTACAGGCGTCCCTTCTCGAAGGTGAACTCGACGTCCATCATCTCGCGGTAGTGCTGTTCGAGGCGATGGCAGATATCGGCGAACTGGGCGTAAAGAGCGGGGTGCACTTCTTCGAGGCGGGTGATCGGCGAGGGCGTGCGAATGCCGGCGACGACGTCCTCGCCCTGCGCGTTGATGAGGTACTCGCCGCTGATCTTGTTCTCGCCGGTCGACGCATCGCGCGTGAATGCGACGCCCGTGCCGGAATCATCGCCCATGTTGCCGAAGACCATCGTCTGGATATTCACGGCGGTGCCGAGATCGTGCGGGATCTTCTCGATCTCGCGGTACCGGAAGGCGCGCTCGTTGTTCCAGGAGTTGAAGACGGCGCGGATCGCCAGCTCGAGCTGGCGCACCGGATCGTCGGGGAAGTCGCTACCGGTCTCCGCCTTGACGTGGGCCTTGAAGCGGCGCACGACCTCCTTGAGGGCCGGAGCCGGGAGCTCAGCGTCGTCGCGCACGCCGGCGGCCGCCTTTGCGTCGTCGAAGATGCGGTCGAAGGCGCGGCGATCGAGGCCGAGAACGATGTCCGAGAACATCATGATGAAGCGGCGATAGGCATCGTTGGCGAAGCGCTCGTCGCCCGTGGCAGCGACGAGCGCGGCGAGGGTCGACTCGTTGAGGCCGAGATTAAGGACGGTGTCCATCATGCCGGGCATGGAGAACTTGGCGCCACTGCGCACGGAGACGAGCAGTGGCGACTCGGCATCGCCGAAACGCTTGCCGGCGGCAGTCTCGACCACGGCGAGCGCCTGATGGACTTGATCCAGCAGCCCGTCCGGCAGTTGCATGCCGAGCCGCGTGTACTCGTTGCAGGTTTCGGTGGTGATGGTGAAGCCGGGAGGGACGGGGATGCCGAGGTTGGTCATCTCGGCGAGGTTGGCGCCTTTGCCGCCCAAGAGGCCCTTCTGGTCCTTGTCGCCCTCGTGGAACAGGTAGACGTACTTCTTCGACATGATCACTCCCCATTCGGGTGCGAACCCGGCCGGCGGCCGATGCGCCACTGGCGCGGCAGGCCGGGGCGCGGGACGAGGTAGACCCCCGGACAGACAAGATGCGCTCAACCGACATGCGTTGAAGCGTCGGATTATACCACCGGCGGCGCGGCTGGAGCGTTGCTCCGCGGGCGGCGGGGCATGGGCGGCGACTGTGCGGCCGGGCACCGGCCGCTGGTATACAATCGCCGGGTGGACGGACTGACACCGATCCGGCGGCAGTACCTCGACGTGAAGCGGCGGTACCCGCACGCGATCGTCTTCTTTCGGCTGGGTGACTTTTACGAGACGTTCGACGAGGACGCGGCGCTGTGCTCGCGAGAGCTGGAGATCACGCTGACCTCGAAGCCGATGGGCAAGGGCCTGCGCGTGCCGCTGGCGGGCATCCCGTACCACGCGGTGGACGGCTACCTCGCGAAGCTGATCGCACGTGGCTACAAGGTGGCGGTGTGCGAGCAGATGGGCGACCCGGCGACGTCGAAGGGCCTGGTGGAGCGACAGGTGGTACGGGTGGTCACCCCGGGGACGGTTATCGAGGGGAGCCTACTGGACGAGCGGGCGAACAACTACCTGGCGTGCCTCGCACCCGCACGGCGGGGCGAGGACCGCTGGCGGGGCGACGTGGGCCTGGCCTACATCGACATCAGCACGGGCGAATTCGTGGCAGGGACGCTGCCGGGAGAGCGGGCGGCGGCGGAGCTGGCCCGCATCGGCGCCTCGGAGGTGCTCGTGCCGGACGGCGTGCCGCGGGCAGACTGGCTCGACGCGTCGCTTCGCGTCACGGCCGTCGAGGGCCTGTGGTTCGACCTGGATCTGGCTACGGTGACCGTGCAGGAGCAGTTCCGCGCCGCATCGGTCGAGGCGTTCGGCATTGACCGGGGGTCACCGGCGGTCGCGGCGGCGGGGGCTACGCTGATGTACCTGCGCGAGAACCAGCCGTCCATCCTGCCACTGGTCACGGCGCTGCGAGCACACCGCGCATCGGAGTACGCGGGGCTTGACGGTCACACGATCCGGAACCTGGAGCTGTTCGCGGCAGGGCGCGACGGGCGCCGGGAGGGATCGCTGCTGGGAACGCTGGATCTGACGACGACAGCGATGGGCGCGCGGCTGCTGCGCCGACGGCTGGGCCAGCCGCTGACAGACGTGGCGGCGATCGAGCGGCGGCTCGACGCAGTGACGTACTGCCACGAGAGTGGCGTGCGGCGGGCGCGGCTCGCGGAGCTTCTGCGAGGCGTACCGGACATCGAACGGCTGGTGGCGCGCACGGTGGCCGGCGTGACGCAGCCGCGTGAGCTCGTAGCGCTGGGACGTGGGCTAGGACTGGTGCCCGCATTGCGCTCCGCAATCGACGAGGGCGGCGATGAGCGCATCGCGGGCGTGGCAGCCGGCTTGCGGCCATGCGACGACGTTGTCGCGGCAATTGGCCAGGCGCTGGACGACGAACCGGGGGCGACGATCGACGCCGGCGGCGTGGTACGTCCGGGGTTCTCGGAGGAGCTGGACGCGCTGCGGCTGATCACGCGGGACGTGCGCCGATTCCTCGCGGAACTGGAGAGCGGCGAGCGCGAGCGTACGGGCATCAAGTCCCTGAAGGTCAGCTACAACCGGGTGTTCGGCTACTACATCGAGGTGAGCAAGGCGAATGCCGCGCTGGTGCCGGAGCAGTACGAGCGCCGGCAGTCGCTCGTGAATGCGGAGCGGTATGCGACACCGCAGCTCCGCGAGTACGAGTCTCGCATCCTGCACGCGAAGGAGCGGGCGGAGGAGCTGGAGACATCGATCTTCAAGGGCTTGTGCCAGCAGGTCGCGGCGGCGGCACAACAGATCCTTGCAACGGCGGCGTCGATCGCCGAGCTGGACGTGACACGCGCGCTGGCGGAAGCCGCGGCGCGCTATCAGTACGCGCGACCGACGATCGACGAGGGGGACACGATCGAGATCCGCGACGGACGGCATCCGATGGTGGAGCGTTCGCTCGCGGCGGGCGCGTTCGTGCCGAACGATACGGCGCTCTCGTCCTCGGACGCACAGATCGTGGTGATCACGGGGCCGAACATGGCGGGGAAATCGACCTACCTGCGACAGGTGGCGATCATCACGCTGATGGCGCAATGCGGCAGCTTCGTCCCGGCATCGGCGGCGCGGATCGGCGTGGTAGACCGCGTGTTCACGCGCGTGGGAGCGGGCGACGATCTGACTTCGGGGCAATCGACGTTCATGGTGGAGATGACCGAGACGAGCGCCATCCTGCACAACGCGACGCAGCGTTCCCTGCTGATCCTCGACGAGATTGGGCGCGGGACGAGTACGTACGACGGGATGGCGATTGCGCGAGCAGTCCTGGAGTACCTGCACAATCGGCCGGGGCTGCAGGCGAAGACGCTCTTTGCGACGCACTACCACGAACTGACGGACCTGGCCCAGCACCTGCCGCGGCTGCGCAACTGCAACGTGGCGGTGACGGAGGAGGCGGGGCGGATCGTCTTCCTGCGGCGCATCGTACCGGGCGGCGCCGACCGCAGCTACGGCGTGCACGTGGCCGAGCTGGCGGGTCTGCCGAAGGCGGTCGTGCTGCGGGCGCGCGAGGTGCTGCGGGAGCTGGAGTCGGCTGAGCGCGGGTCGGGCGCGAACCAGGCACCGCAGCTGTCACTGTTCGCCGCGACACCACCCGATGACGGCCTGCGCCGGGACCTGGCGGGGATCGACGTCGACAGCATGTCGCCGCTCGAGGCGTTGACGACGCTCTACGAGCTGCGCAATCGGGCGCGGAGCGACGGAGCGACTGACCCCTAGCGGGGCCCCATTGGTCGTCTGCTACGCTTGATCGACCGAAGCGCAGCAGGTCAGGAGCGAAGCAGATTCCGGCACGGAGCCACAGCACAGCGGCAGAACCCGAGCGGGCGTACCTGGTGGGCGTCGAGCGAACGAGTGGGCGCGAGCCGCGGGGTGAGCGCTCGTTAGCGGAGCTGGCCTTGCTGGCGAGTACGGCCGGCGCCGAGATCGCCGGGGCGACGCTGCAGCGGTTGCCGGCGCCGCATCCTGGCACCTACGTGGGCAAGGGAAAGCTGGAGGAGATCCGGGCGCTGCGGGCTGCCGGAGACGGGTACACGATGGTCATCTTCGATGATGAGCTGTCGCCATCGCAGCAGGCCACGCTGGAGGATGCCCTGAAAGTGAAGGTGCTGGACCGGACAGCGTTGATCCTGGACATCTTCGCCATGCGCGCGCGGACGCGGGAGGGGCGCCTCCAGGTGGCCCTGGCGCAATCGGAGTACCTGCTGCCGCGGCTGAAAGGGCAGTGGAGCCACCTGGAGCGGCTCGGCGGGCGCAGCGGGCAGCCAGGGGCGATCGGCGTGCGCGGGCCGGGTGAGACGCAGATCGAGACGGACCGGCGATTGGTGCGCAAGAAGATCCAGAAGCTCAAGGACGATATCGAACAGGTGCGGCAGCAGCGCTCGCATTACCGGCGGCAGAGGGAACGGGCGGGCGCGAAGATCGTAGCGCTGGTGGGATACACCAATGCGGGCAAGAGCACGCTGATGCGGGCACTGACGCGGGACGGGGACGTGTTCGTGCAGGACCAGTTGTTTGCGACGCTGGACCCGCTGACTCGCCGCGTCTACCTCGACCCGGCGCACCCGGCGCTGCTCACCGACACGGTGGGATTCATCCAGAAGTTGCCGACACAGCTGGTGGCGGCGTTCCGAGCCACGCTGGAGGAGTTGACGGATGCGTCGGTGCTGTTGCACGTCGTCGACATCACGCACCCCGACGCCGCGCACCAGAGCCAGACGGTCGAAGGGACGCTGCGGACGCTGGGGCTGGCAGACAAGCCCCGGATAGCGGCGCTGAACAAGGTGGACCAGTTGCCCGACGCGGACGGGCGCCGGGCGGAGTCACTCGGCGAACTGGCGCCGTTTCAGGGGGCGCTGGCGGCGAACGTGCCGGACGCGCTGCTGATCTCGGCTGCGCGGGGGTGGGGGCTCGATGCGCTGAAGCGACGCCTGGTCGACGTGCTTGAGCGGGAATCGGCGGCGGTCTGATCGCGGGACGCGCCGGACGCGGGAGGCCAGGCCGCTCCGGCCTCAGTCACCGAGCAGCGTGCTGTAGCCGAGCGCCGCGATCTCCTCGACGTATTCACTGCGCCAGCCGGCATTGGGTATACGCAGGGTGTGCTCGCGGTACCAGCGATGGTAGGTCAGGTACTCCTCTTCGAGCTTACGGCGCCAGGCGTCCTCCTCAGCGAAGATATCGGGCTCGATCTCCTCGAGCCGGGCGTCCATGTCGCTGGGGTCGACGTCCAGATCCTCCTGCCAGTAGTCGGCGAGGTAGTCGAGGCAGTCTTCGAGGTCCTTCCGGCAGTCGTTGACGAGAAGGCTCATCATGCCTTCCTGGTCGACGGGATTGGCGCGCAGGCGAAGCTCACGAGCGCAGTTCTCGCAGACCACGACGAGGCGACGGGCGTCGCACTCTTCCTTGTTCTTGCAGTTGTGGGTGCGGGGGGCGTATTCGGCGGCGGCGGGCGACCGCGTATAGCCGGCAACGAGGATCGTATTCAGCGACCCGCAGCGGAGGCACGAGAGCTTGTCGGCGAAGATGTCATCGATCGTCTTATCCCAATCGATCTGCATCAACTCCCTCCTCTCAACGCCGTCCCTAGCACATCCATGGTAGCCGAGGCCGGGGTAGCGGGACAAACGCGCGAGGGCAACGGAAGGCACAGAACCGGACGGGAACGCCCGTACGGGCCCGGCGGGGACGGCCGATACTAGCGTGGGAAGGGGATCGCCTGTGGCTTCGAAACGGATTCGACCAATCCGCTTTGTGGCAGATACGGGTCACAAAGAGCGCATCATTACGTCCGAGGGACGCCCGCGCGAAGCCAGGCGGCCGATCGCGTGGATGCCGGTCATGCTGCGACTGCTGGCCGTGGTGTGGGCGGCGGCGATTATTGCCTCGCTGCTCGATGAATTCGGCGTGGTAGCGCATCTTCCCTTCCTGATGGCGATGGGCATGACCGGGCTCTTCGTCGGCGTGGCCTTCCTGCTGACGCATGAGGAGACGGCGGATCCCGGAGCGCTCGAGGGTGCGGACGGGGACGCCGACACGGATCTGGCGGAGGATCTGCTGACACGTCTGCCTGGATTCAACCATTTCGGGCGCAAGCTGGCCGATGAGTTCTCGCGGGCCCGCCGCATGGGGCGCTCGCTCGCCATCGTGCTGATCGACGTCAACAACCTGAGCGCCGTCAACAAGGAGTACGGAGTACGGGCGGGGGACGAGGTGCTCCGACACGTGGCGAAGGCGATCGAGACGACCCGCCGGTTCAACGACGTGGCGGCGCGGCTGGGCGACGACGAGTTCGGCGTCCTC
>DASQHL010000094.1:0-3018 GCA_035632115.1 Dehalococcoidia bacterium
TGACTCTCATACGTACATCGAGCGCCGGTCGCGCAGCGCGAGCCAGCCGCGCGCCACGCGGTAGATGATCCAGATGGCGAGCGCGACGTAGCCGAGCCACAGCAACCCGAAGCCGACCAGGATCACCATCAGCGGCAGCGACACGCACCAGATGACCACGCTCCAGAGCGCCGCATACCAGAAGGTGCGGATCTGCCAGCGGAAGTGCGATTCTAGGTAGGTGCCGTGGGTCGCGGAGCGGCGCGCGTAGTTCATGATCACGGCGACGATGGACGGCAGCCCCCAGACGAAGCTGCCCACGATGGTATGGAAAGTGCTGAGCCCGATCACCACCGACAGCGAATGCAGCGCGTAGATCACGTTGGTGTAGGTGATCAGCGACTCGTCGACGGGCGGCGCCGCGACGCTCATCGAAGGAGTAGGGCTGTCCGTCACGGGTCACCTCCGCTCGACCACGGCCATGGTCAGGCGCGAGACGCATACCAGCCGCTCGCGCTCGTCGCGGATCTCAATATGCCACACGTGGCTGCGACTGCCGAGGTGGAAGGGACGGGCCGTGGCGGTGACGAGACCGGACGAGATGGAGCGCAGATGGTTGGCGTTGATGTCCTGGCCGAGGCACAGATGCTCCGCGTCGACGCACAGCGTGGACGCCATGCTGCCGACCGTCTCGGCGAGCGCCACCGAGGCGCCGCCGTGCAGCACGCCGAAGGGCTGATGGGTGCGCTCGTTCACCGGCATGGTGGCCCGCAGGTAGTCGGGGCCGATCTCGGTGATGCGGATGCCGAGGAAGCCGGGCAGGCTGGCGCGGCCGCGCTCGGTGAGCTCCTCGGGCGTGGCCGTGGTGCGCCAGATGCTCATGCAGCTAGTCTAGCCGTTTGCGCGGTGGCAATCTGCGCTTGCGGACCGATCCGTGGAGGACCTCGATGAGTGAGTTCGTGCTGCCGGCGCCCGCGACGCCGCGGGTCGCCGTCTCCGGCGGCGGCTTCTTTCCGGTACACCGCATCTACTGCGTGGGCCTCAACTACGCCGACCACGTGCGCGAGATGGGTGGGCCGCCGACGCCGCCAGTCTTCTTCATGAAGCCCGCGGATGCGGTGCTGCCCAACGGCGCCGCGGTTCCCTACCCGCCGCGCACCCGCAATCTGCACCACGAGATCGAGCTGGTGGTGGCGATCGGCCGCGCGGGGCGCGCCATCGCGCCGGCGCGCGCGCTCGAGCACGTGTTCGGCTACGCCGCGGGCAACGACCTGACGCGGCGCGACCTGCAGCGCGAGGCCAAGGACCGCGGCCAGCCCTGGGACGCGGCCAAGGGCTTCGACGGCTCGGCGCCGGTCGCCGCGATCCGTCCCGCCGGCCAGGGTCATGTGACGCGCGGGCGCATCTGGCTGGCGGTGAACGGCCAGCTGCGCCAGGAGTCGGACGTCGAACGCATGCTGTGGGACGTGCCGCACGTGATCGCCGAGCTGTCGACGCTCTTCGAGCTCAAGGCCGGCGACCTCATCTTCACCGGCACGCCCGCGGGCGTCGGCCCGCTCGAGCCCGGGGACCGCATCGAAGCCGGCGTCGAGGGGCTGGAGGCGCTGCGACACTCCATCACGGTCGCCTCCGAGGGTGCGGCGGCGTGAAGCTCTACGGCTACTTCCGCTCCTCCGCGACCTATCGCGTGCGCATTGCGCTCAACCTCAAGGGACTCACCTTCGACTCGGCCGTCGTGGATCTGCGTGCGCCCGCGAGCGCGCAGCACACTCCGGAGTTTCGCGCCGTGAACGCCCAGGGGCTGATCCCGGTGCTGAAGGACGGCGCCTACACGCTCACCCAGTCGCTCGCCATCATCGAGTACCTCGAGGAAACCCATCCCGAGCCGCCGCTGCTGCCGCGGCCGAGCGTGCCGCGCGCGCAGGTGCGGGCGCTGGCGCTCGCGATCGCCTGCGACGTCCATCCGCTCAACAACCTGCGGGTGCTGAACTACCTGCGCGACCCGCTCGGGCGCGACGACGCGGCGATCAACGCCTGGTACGCGCACTGGATCGCGGAGGGCTTCGGCGCGCTCGAGCAGGATGCCAGGCGCCTGAGTGGCGACGGTCGGCATCTGTACGGCAGCTCGGTGACGCTCGCCGACGTGTGCCTCGTGCCGCAGATGTACAACGCGCACCGCTACAAGGTGGACGTCACGCCCTACGCGACGCTGCGCGCGATCTGCGCGCACCTCGAGGCGCTGCCGGCGTTCGCGCGCGCCGCCCCGCAGGCGCAGCCCGACGCCGCGAGCTGAGCGAGGCGTAGCGCGGGCGCGCTTGCTACCCGGCGGGCCGGGCGCCGCCGCCGCGCACGAACGCGACGTAGCCCGCCAGGAACTGTCGCAGCAGCTCGCCCACCTCGGCGTCCTTGAGCGCCCCGGACTCGTCGAACACGGCGCGGGCGCGCGGTACGGCCACCCGCCCGCCGAACCACGCCCGCGTGCCGAGAACGCGCAGCACCGGTAGCCACGCGGTCTGGCTGAGGACCGTGCCGAAACGTCCCGGCGAGGTGCCGATGACGGCGAACGGCCTGCCGCCGAACACCCGCGCGATGTCTGTCTCCGGGCGCGACAGCCAGTCGATCGCGTTCTTGAACACGCCGGGGATGCCGTTGTTGTATTCCGGGGTCGCGAGCAGCACGCCGTCGGCCGCCACGATCGCCTCTTTCAGCGCCTTGACCGCCGCGGGGATCCCCTGGGCCTCGACGTCGCCGTCGTAGAGCGGGATACCGCGGATGCTGGCGACGTCGAGCGTCGAGTCGGGCGGCATGAGCGCGACCGCCGCCCGCAGCAAGGCGCTGTTGTAGGAGCCGCGGCGCAGACTTCCGGAGATGCCGAGCACGCGGGTCATGGCGGCGCCGTCAGTCCCTGAGCTTCGCGGCCACGCGCCGGTAGGCCTCGCGGAACGGGATGCCCTCGGCGACCGCCAGGCGGTTGGCCTCCTCGGCGGCGTGGATCGCCGGATCGAGGCGCAGCGCCGCGTGCCGGAACTCGAGCGCATC
>DASQHL010000095.1:0-4437 GCA_035632115.1 Dehalococcoidia bacterium
TCAGGGATGCACCAAACGTAGCGTTCTGAGAAGTAGACGTGGGGGAAGCGACCGACGAGCTCTCGCCAGGTCATACCCACCCGCAGATGCTCTGCGCTTTCTCCAACATATGGTTGTTCAGCGATGAGCCCGTCGACAACACCATCGACAACACCATCATGGAAGATCACCGCCACGCCGGTGTACTCCAGGATCTCCATGCGCTCCGCCGGGACCTTACCGCTGCGCCGCTTGCGTGGCGGACCGAGCGCCGCGAGCACAGCGTTGAGCGGGTCGCCAAGCCTGATGCCTGCCAGACCCTCTTCTGTGATCGGTTTTCTCAGGTAGTCGTCCCACCGCTGCGTCATGAGCGTGGATCGTACCGCAGACGCACGCGATCCCGCCGTGTACCCTCAGGGCGGAAAGGACCGATGATTGCCGCCACCGAAGCGCGCCGACCGCCTCGCCGAGCACTGGCGGCGCCTGGGACTGCTCCCCGGCGCCCCGGAGTGCGTGATCAAGGCCGCACACCGCGCCCACATCGAGCTGCACCACCCCGACCGCGGCGGCGACGCTGACGCCGCAAAGCGGATCAACGTCGCCTACGACGAGCTCAAGGGCGCCGGCGCCGCCGCCAACGAGTACGTCGCCGCCAACTACAACGCCGAGCCCTGGGCCGTGCTCGGCATCACCGCCGCCGCCGACCCCGCCTTCGCCGCCCGCGCCGGCAAGCAGCTGGCCGCGGAGCTGGGCGGCCACCCGCGCCTCGCCGATCGCGTCGCCTGGGCCGTCGCGAACTTCGCCAGCGCGAAGGCCGCCGCCACCAACGGCCGCCCGCGCGTCGCCCCGCTGACGCCGCCGCCGGCCCGCCGCACCACGCCGGAGCGCTCGGCGCATCGTCCGCCGCCGGAACCCGCGAAGCCGGGCGTGCCCACCGGCCTGCCGGCGAAGCTCGACTTCGGTCGCGTCGAATGGCACGCCGACGCCACGCGCACCGTGCAGCTCACCTGGGCGCGACACGCGCCCTACGGCGTGACCGTCGAGGCCGCCGGCCCGATCCGCGCGGAAGTCACCGCATCGAAGGTGCTCGCGGGCCGCTTCTCCATCGCCTTCTCGATCGACTGGTCGTCCGCGGAGCTGTCCGCGGGCCCGGCCATCCGCGGCTACACGCTCGATGCGCCGGTGACCCTGCGCTGGGCCGGCGGCGGCTCCTACACCTTCACGGCGCGCGGGCTGCTGCTCCATCCCGCGCTGGTCACCGCCAGCCCGCAGTCACTGGACCTGGGCACGATGGACGCACACACCCTGGCGCGCGCATCGCTGGTGCTGGTCAGCAGCGGCGACACCTCGGTCGCCATCGAACCGCCGCCGTGGCTGCAGCGCGCCGATGGCCGCGGCCGCCCGCGCCACGGGCCGATGAAGCTGGCCGCGGACGTGCCCGTGCGCGTCGAGTTCCACGTCAACTGGGAGCCGATCGTCGAGCGCGCCGCCGCCTCGTTCGCCGCCGGACGCCCCGTGCGCCCGACCGGCCGCATCGTCGTGCGCTGGGGCGCCCGCCAGGTCGAGGTGCCGGTGCAGATGGTCGTGCCGCCCCCGCGCCGCCGCGCCTGACCCGCCGGGCGACGCGCGTCAGCCCAGCGGCGCCGCAAAGCGCACCCCGAACCCGTCCGGATCCTCGATGATGAAGTCCCGCAGGCCGTACGAGCGGTCGCCGAGCGGCATCACGATACGCACGCCCTGCGTCCGCACACGCTGATGCATGGCGTCGACATCGGGCACCATGACGCGGACGTGGATGCCCCGTCCCCGCCGCTCCTCGGGGCGGCCCCGCATCTCAGGCCCCGCCAGCTTCTCGTCTGCGAGCATGAACACCGCCGCGCCCAGCGTCAGCACGGCGAAGCTGTGCGGCGCATCGCCCGGCGGGTCCGTCCGCGCCACCCGAAACCCCAGCGCGTCGACGTAGAACCGGATGCTCGCGTCCACATCCCGCACGAACAGCTCCGGCGCAACGACAGCAAGTTCGTCGGTCACGGCGTTCTCCCTCATCGCCGGGGCTCAGGCATGCGCCGGCGACGGCGGCGTCAGCCCGAGCTTCTCCATGCGCATGGCGATCGCGTTCGGCTGGCGCTCCAGCGCCGCCGCGATCTCGTCGGGCGTGCGCCCCTCGCCTGCCAGCGCCGCCACCCGCGCATCCTCCTCGTCCGACCAGCGCTCGTACGCGCGCGCGTGCGTCCGCCGCACCGCGAGCTGGTGCTCGCTGAACCTCCGGCCCGTGCCGGCGTCCTCGTCAGGCTCCGGATGTGCCTCGGCCGGCGCATCGCGGCGGAACTCGGCGGGCACCGCGCCACCGTGGTCGCGCAGCTCCGCAAGCAGCTGCGCGCCGTAGCGCTGTACCTTCGCCGGCCCCAGCCCGTTGACCGCGAGCAGCGCCTCCGTGGACGCCGGCCGCGCCGCCGCGATCGACCGCAGCGTCGCGTCGTGGCAGATCACATACGCTGGCACGCCATCGGCGTCCGCCCGCAGCCGCCGCCACGCCTTCAGCGCCTCGAACAGCGCCAGCTCGCCGCCGCTCAGATCGCCGCTCTCCACGCCCGCGCCGATCCGCCGTGTCCGCGTCTCCGGCGGCAGCCGCACCGCATTCTCGCGCACCCCTGCCGTCACGTCGGCGCCGCGTTTCGTGATCCGCAGCGTGGCATGCTCCGCGTCGAACGCCAGCAGGCCGCCGGCGACGCAGCGACGCAGCAGCCGCCGCAGCCAGCCCTCGCTGCGGTCGCGCAGCACGCCGAACTTGTCGCGCGCCTGCCAGTCGTAGCGCCGGATCTGCGCCGAGCCGTGGCCCAGCAGGTAGCTCGCGAGCACGCCGGCCCCCACCGCGAACGGCAATCCGCGGATCGCCGACAGCGCGTCCCGCACGACCCCCGACGACGCCGCCGCGTCCGGCTCCTCGCCCAGCCGCCCCTCCGCCGCCGCCACGCAGTTGTCGCACTGGCTGCAGCCGCCCAGCTCCTCCGCCACGTCTTCGAAGTACTCCAGGATCTGGTCGTGCCGGCACGCCGACGTCTCGGCGTACGCCACCATCGCCCGCAGCAGCTCGCGCCGGTGCAGCGCCTGCTCCGGCGCCGCCGCGCTGTCCTGCGCAATCATGCGGAACCGCCACGCGATGTCCGGGTCGGCCAGCAGCAGCACGCCCGCCGCCGGCTCGCCGTCGCGTCCGGCGCGCCCCACCTCCTGGTAGTACGCCTCCAGCGACTCCGGCAGCGACTGGTGCACCACCAGCCGGATGTCCGGCCGGTCAATCCCCATGCCGAAGGCGTTCGTCGCCACCATGACATCGAGCGCGCCCGCCTGGAACGCCTCCTGCGCGGCGCCCCGCTCGTCGCCGGGCATGCCCGCGTGGTAGTGCGCCGCCCGCCAGCCGAGCGCCCGCAGCCCCGCCGCCACCTCCTCCGCCTGCCGTCGCGACCCCGTGTAGACGATCGCCGTGCCGCGCCCGGCCCTCGGCTTGCCCAGCCAGCGCTTCAGCTCCAGCGCGATGTGCTGCTCTTTCGCCTTCGCACCGCTCGCCTCCTCCACCGACAGCCGCAGATTGTGGCGGGCGAAGCCGCGCAGGATCTGCCGCGCGCCCGGCATCCCCAGCCGATCGACGATCTCCTGCCGCACCGCCGGCGTCGCCGTCGCCGTGCACGCGATGAGCCGCTGCGGCCGCAGCCGCGCCACCAGCGCGCCCAGCTGCAAGTAGTCCGGACGGAAGTCGTGCCCCCAGTGGCTGATGCAATGGGCCTCGTCCACGGCGAGCAATGAGATTGGCAGCCGCGCAAGCACCTCATCGACGAACCAGTCCGCCGCCAGGCGCTCCGGCGCGATGTACAGCAGCTTCACCCCGCCGGCCAGCGCGCGCTCCGTGCGCCGCCGCACCTCCGCCGCGTCCAGGTTCGATGCCAGGTAGGTGGCCGGGATGCCGCGGGCCTCCAGCGAGGCCACCTGGTCCGCCATCAGCGCCACCAGCGGCGTGATCACCAGCGCCACGCCCTCCAGGTCGACGGCCGGCTGCTGGAAGCACATGCTCTTGCCGCCGCCCGTCGGCGCCACCACCAGCACGCGGCCGCTTCCGTCCACCAGCTCGTCGATCGCCTCGCGCTGCCAGTCGTAGAGAGTGAACGAGTTCATCAGTGTCTCAGCCGTCAGTCGTCTGCTGTCTGTTGTCTGTTGTCTGTTGTCTGTTGTCTGTTGCCCGTTGTCTGCTCCCTGCTCGCCCCCCGCCCCTACGTCATCCGCACGCCCTCAAGGTGGCCGAGGTCGTTCAGCCGCCACAGCGCCCGCTTGTCCCGCCACGCCCGGATCGACGTGATCGATCCGTTGAACGCGTAGAACGGGAAGTCGTTCTTCTCCAGCCCCAGCACCATCGCCACGTACGTCTGGATCACGCCCCCGTGGCAGCCGATCGCCACCCGCTGCCCC
>DASQHL010000096.1:0-8546 GCA_035632115.1 Dehalococcoidia bacterium
CGCGGCGGCGGGCGTGACCCAGGCGGTGATCCTGCGCCTTTCGCCCGGCGTGGATGCGCACACTCACGCCAAGACGACGACCGGCACGCTCGACACGAAGTTCGGCTTCCCGATCGCGACGGGTGCGGCCGAGCAGGCGGCCGCAGACGCGCAGCGGGCGCGCCACCTCGACCTCGTGGGTCTGCACTGCCACCTTGGCTCGCCACTGTTCGACCTGGCGCCATACGACGAGGCGAACGACGTGATGCTGGCGTTCGCGGCGGAGATGGGGCGCAAGCACGGGTTTGTCCTCCGCGAGTACAGCCCGGGCGGCGGCTTCGCGGCCCAATACGTGCGCACGCGTCCAGCGCCGCCGGTAGATGCCTATGCCGAGGCGATCGTCTCATCCTTCAAGAAGCGCTGCAGTCAGCACCGGCTGACACCGCCGCACCTGTTCGTTGAGCCGGGGCGCTCGCTCGTCGCGCGGGCCGGGGTGGCCTTGTACACAGTTGGCGCGCGCAAAGAGATCGAGGGACTGCGGACGTGGGTGTCGGTGGACGGCGGGATGGCGGACAATATCCGGCCGGCGATCTACGACGCCGTGTATGAGGCGGTCGTCGTGAATCGCGCCGACGACGGCCCGGACGAGACGGTGACGATCGCCGGCAAGTACTGCGAGTCAGGTGACATCCTGGTGAAAGACGCGCGGCTGCCGCGGACGCAACCCGGCGACGTCATCGCGCTCCCCACGTCCGGCGCATACTGCCTGACGATGGCGAGCAACTACAACATGGCGCTTCGGCCTGCGGTCGTCGCCGTCAAGGACGGCGCAGCGAGGCTCGTGCGGCGCCGGGAGACGTACGCGGACCTGCTGGCCACGGACGTGTGGGGGGCGGAATAGTGCGGCAGCAGCGATCAAACAGCGAACAACAGGCAACCGACAGCAGACGACAGGTGCTCCGGACGACGTCCTCGGTTGTCTGTTGCCTGTCGCCTGCTGTGAGCTGGCCGGAGGCCGGCGGATGAGCGACCGGCTGCACGTCCTGGTGACGTTCGCGCTGGAGCCGGAGCTGACCGAGCAGATCCGCGCGGTGGACCCGGCGCGAATTGAGGTCGAGCTGCTTGGCCAAGACCAGCGGCGGCTGCTGCGCGGGTTCAAATATCCGAGCGAGCGCGAGCGCGAGGCAGTGGCGGAAGGACTGCACGGAGCATTCGAGCGCGCGGATGTAGTGTTCGGGTTCTGGGGCGCGGAGCTGCACGCGGCGCTCGCTGGCGGTACCGGCGCTCCGCGCGCCCTGAGGGAGGTCGCGCCGCGCCTACGCTGGATTCAGCTCACGAGCGCTGGCGCCGACCGGCTGTTGGGGAGCGGATACATCGAGGAGGGCGTGGTCGTGACGACGGCGAGCGGGCTGCATGCGACGCCGATCGGCGAGTTCGTGTTGAGCGCGATCCTGATGTTCGCGAAGCGCGCACCGGGCTCGCTCCGCGCGCAGATCCGGCACGAGTGGGCGCGGTTCGCACCGTCGGAGTTGCGTGGCGCGACGGTGGGTATCGTCGGGCTGGGGCATATCGGCGCCGAGGTGGGACGGCTTGCGAAGGCGTTCGGCTGCCGCGTGATCGCGACGACGCGATCGGCGACGGAGCAACACAGCAGGCCGGAGGCGGACGATGTGCTGCCGGCGGGCGAGCTGCACACGCTGCTGGCGGAGGCGGACTACGTCGTGTTGAGCATGCCGCTGACGCCGGCGACCCGCGGCATGATCGGCGAGGCGGAGCTGCGAGCGATGAAGCAGACGGCGGTGCTGATCAACATCGCTCGCGGGCCGGTGGTGGTAGAAGCGGCGCTGATACGCGCACTGCGAGAGGGGTGGATCGCGGGGGCCGCGCTGGACGTGTTCGAGCGAGAGCCGCTGCCGCAGGACAGCCCGCTATGGGACATGGAGAACGTGATCGTGACGCCGCACATCAGCGGCGGGACGGAGATCTACAACCAGCGCGCGGTCGCCATCCTCACGGGAAACATTCGCCGCTTCCTTGCCGGCGAGCCCCTCGTCAACGTCGTCGACCCGGCTCGTGGCTACTGACCAATCGGTGGAGCTCAGCATCGAGGCCGCGTCGGACGATGTCGGAGTCGCGCTCTCGGTGGGAGGCGTGGTGGGGTTGGCCGCAACGTGGGAGACGCACCAGAACCACTCCGTAGAGCTGCTTCCCAACATCGCACGGCTGCTCGACGAAGCGGGGCGCACGCGGGCCAATGTCGCCGCAGTGTTCGTCGACATCGGCCCGGGGGGCTACGCGGCACTGCGCGTCGGCGTGAGCGTGGCGAAGGCGTTGGCCCACGCACTGGCGGTTCCGCTCGCCGGAGTTGGGCGGCTGGAACTGGACGCGTGGAGCGTGGCACGAGAGGCAGCGGGCCGGCGCATCGTGGCCGTGCACCGTGCGGGGCGGGGCGAGGTGGCGTGGGCGGCGTATCGGGGCGATAGCGGGGCGTGGCGGGAGGAGCTGCCGCCGCGCATCACGAAGGCGCCCGGCCTGTACGAAGCGCTCGCGGCGGAGGACGCCGTCACCGGCGACATCGATGACGAGATGGCGGGGGGGATCGGCCGGGCCGGCGCGATCGCCGTCTCGGCGCATCAGCATCGGCTGGTGGCGCTGGCGGCGGCCGGGAGCCAGCGGTTGGCCGAGGGCCGCACGGATGATCCTACGACGCTCGTACCTCTATACTTGCGAGCGCCGGCGATCGGCCCGAGGGGCGCCGGGCCATAGATCGCGTCCTCGGGTGGCCAGTTATCGAACCAAAGGAGTGCATCTTGGAGCGGACGCTCGTCCTGATCAAGCCAGACGCGATGCAGCGCGGACTCGCCGGCGAGGTGATCTCGCGGCTGGAGCGGCGCGGTCTGAAGATCGCCGCCATCCGCCTGATGAGGGTGCGTCCGGCGTTGGCGAAGAAGCACTACGCGGAGCATGACGGCAAGCCGTTCTTTGCGGGCCTTGTCGCATACATCACGTCCTCGCCGGTCATCGCGGCCGTCTTCGAGGGAGAGAACGCCATCAAGGCCGTCCGCCAGACGTTCGGGGCGACGAACCCGATCGATGCGGCGCCGGGCAGCGTGCGGGCAGACTTCGGGTTGGAGAAGGGGCGCAACCTGACGCACGCCAGCGACTCGCCGGCCAGTGCCAAGCGTGAGATCGCGCTCTTCTTCGGCGACATGCCGCCAATCGCGTGGAGGCGGGACACGGACCGCTGGATTTTCGAATAGCGGTAGTCTAACGCTGACATCCGCACACGGAGACCCGCTTTACGCCGAGTAGGTCCTCATCTCTTGGAAGCCCAGCGGGTCAAGCTTCGACATGTATGGCTCGAGCGCGCCCCAGCGGTACACCGGCGCTTCGACCTCGACGCCGTCGGGCAGGTCGCGCTTGACGAGGTCCACGGCGATTTCGACCATGGCGCTGGGGATCGGCGCGTGGCGCATCTGCTCGACGACGACGCGGGCCGCGCCACGCACGCCGTACACCATGCCGTCGCCGATCACCTCCACCATGGCGCGGCCGTTCTCGCGGATGTTGCGCAGCGACTGCGTGCGGTGGTCGATGCTGAGGCGGAGGGTGTGGGGGTCACACGCGACGGCCCAGTTCATGACCATGGTGTAGGGCCAGCCGCCGGCATCGACGGTGGCGACGACGACGAGGCGGCCGCCGGAGAGGTAGCGCACGAGGTCGCCGGGCATCTCGCCGCTGGTGGGGACGCTGGCCATCGGTCAGGCTACCGGCGGCGCTTAGGCGCGGGCTTCTTCACGGCTTTCTTCGCCGGTTTCGCCGCCGCGCGCGCCTTCGCTGGCGATTTCTTCGCCGCTGGCTTGCGGGCGGCGGTCTGTTTCGGCGCGGGCCTCGCGGCCGGCCGGACGCCACCGCGCGGCTGCGCGGCGGACTTCTTCGCCGCGGGCTTTGCCGAGGGTGCCCTCCGTGCGGCAGGCCTGCGCGCCGGCGCCGCTGCTCGCGCCGGGGATGATCCACCGCCCCGACGCTTCGCCCGGGTGATGGGCACGGGCTTCTTGCCGCGCTTCGGAACGGCTGGCGGCTCCATCCCTTCGAGCGCGGCCTGCTCGGCCGGCGCCTCGCCCTTGCCGCCACCATTGCCGCCGCCGCCCATCTCGATGGTGGCGAGGGCGGCAACGCAGTCGCCAGGGGCGACGTTGATCACGGAGACGCCCTGCGCCGACCGGCCCGTGACGCGGATGCTGTCCATGCGCGTGCGGATGACGATGCCGTCCTTGCTGATCACGATCAGCTCCATGGTGGGGTTGACGGTGCGCGAGGCAACGACCTTGCCGGTCTTGGCAGTGATGGCGTAGTTGCGCACGCCCTGGCCGCCGCGGTTGGTGATGCGGTACTCCTCGAACGGTGTGCGCTTGCCGTAGCCGTTCTCGGTGATGCTGAACAGCTCGTGGCCGGGCGTGACCGCCTCCAGCGAGACAACGCGGCCTCCCTTCTCCAGCTTGATGCCGCGGACGCCGCCGGATGTACGCGACGCCGACCGCAGGACCGAGACGGGGAAGCGGATGGCCTGGCCGTTCGAGGTGATCATGACGATCTCGTCGTCGTCGTGGACCAGGCGCGCGGCGATGAACTCGTCGCCCTTTTCCAGGTCCATGGCGATCTTGCCGTTGCGGCGCACTTCCTTGAATTCGACGAGCGGCGTCTTCTTCACCTCGCCGCGGGCCGTTGCCATGATCAGGAAGTCCTTGGCGTAGTCGCTGATCGAGACGATCGCGTTGACCGTTTCGCCCGGCTCACAGTCGATCACGTTCACGAGGGGGATGCCCTTCGCCTGGCGCTTGGCGTCCGGCAGGTCGAAGGCGCGTGCCTGGAAGACGCGGCCGCGCTCCGTGAAGAAGAGCACGTTGTCATGCGTGTCGCAGACGATGAGCCGGCTGACGGCGTCTTCCTCGCGGGTGACCATGCCGGTGATGCCCTTGCCGCCGCGGCGCTGGAGGCGGTAGGTCTCGAGCGGGAGGCGCTTCACGTAGCCGCGGTTGGAGAGCGTGACCACGACCTCCTGGTGGGGAACGAGATCCTCCTCGGCGATGTCCTCTGCGCCGGCATCGATGATCTGGGTCTTGCGCTCGTCGGCGTAGTCCTTCTTGATCTCGACCATGTCGTCGCGGATGAGGTAATCGATCTTGCGCGGGTTCTTGAGCAGGTCCTCCAGGTAGTTGATGCGCTTGATCAGCTCCTTGTATTCGTCCTCGATTTTTTCGCGTTCGAGGCGGGCGAGGCGGCGGAGCTGCATATCGAGGACCGCCTGCGCCTGGCGGTCGCTCATGCTCCATGGCTTCGCCATCAGCTTCTCCTTGGCGTCCTCCGCCGAAGCGGCGCCGCGGATGGTGGCGATGATCTTGTCCAGGTCCTTGAGGGCGATCAGGTAGCCGAGGAGAATGTGCTCGCGGTCACGCGCGCGCTCCAGCTCGAACTCGGTGCGGCGCCGGATGACGACGCGGCGGTGCTCGATGTAGGCTTCGAGCATCTTCTTGAGGCCCATCGTCTTGGGCTGGCCGCCATCGAGGGCCACCATGTTCACGGCGAACGAGGACTGCATGGCGGTGTGCTTGTAGAGCTGGTTGAGCACGCTCGCCGCCTGGCCCTCGCGCCCCAGCTCGATGACGATGCGCATGCCGTGGCGGTCGGACTCGTCGCGCAGGTCGCTGATACCGACGATCTTCCGTTCCTTCACCAGGTCCGCCATCTTTTCGATGAGCGACGCCTTGTTGACCTGGTAGGGCAGCTCCGAGACGAGGATCATCTCGCGGTTGCCCTTGGCCATCTGCTCGATGCGAGCGCGCGCCTGCATGACGATGCGGCCGCGGCCGTCGGCGTAGGCTTCCTTGATGGCGTCGCGCATCGTGTCGTGGCGCTTCCCCTCATCATCGAGCTGGGAGTCCTTGCGCATGCGGTAGATCAGGCCGCCGGTGGGGAAGTCCGGCCCCTTGACGATTTCGGCGAGCTCCTCCGTGGTCGTCTCGGCGTTCTCGATGAGGGCAATGACGGCGTCGCAGATCTCGCCGAGGTTGTGCGGCGGGATGTTGGTCGCCATGCCGACGGCGATGCCGGACGCGCCGTTGAGCAGGAGGTTGGGGATGCGGGCCGGCAGCACCCATGGCTCCTGGCGGGAGTCGTCGTAGGTAGGGACCGTCTCCACCGTGTTGCTGTCGATATCAGCGAGCAGCTCCTCGGTGATGCGGGCCATGCGGGCCTCGGTGTAGCGCATGGCGGCCGGCGGGTCGCCATCGACGCTGCCGAAGTTCCCCTGGCCGTCGACGAGGGGGTAGCGCATGGAGAAGTCCTGCGCCAGACGCGCCATCGCCTCGTAGACCGGGCTGTCGCCGTGGGGGTGGTACTTGCCCAGCACCTCGCCAACGATGGCGGCGCTCTTGCGGTAGGCGGAGGTGGGCCGGAGGTTCATCTCGTGCATCGCGTAGAGGATGCGGCGCTGCACGGGCTTGAGGCCGTCGCGGACGTCGGGAAGCGCCCGGGCGACGATCACGCTCATGGCGTAATCGAGGTACGAGGAGCGCATCTCTTCCTCGATGCGCCGGTTGCGGATATTGCCGAAGCCGGAGTCCTGGGTCATGCAGCAGTTCTCATGCGGCGCGCGTAGCTACAGCGCGAAGCGATCTCACTAGGACAGTTTAGCATTTGGCCTTTCCTACGAGCAATTTTCGCGGGTGCGCAGAACCTGGCCACCGGGCTTCGGCGCAGCGAGCGGAGGGGTACGGGGACGGGTGGCGGCGAAGCTACGGGGCGGAGCGGGCGCCCGGTTGCGGCTGGGCGGGGGGCGTGGCACCGGGGGTGTCAGCGATGCGCTCCGCGCGCACGACGAGGCGCTTGTCGTACTGGTGGGTGGCTGAGTTGAAGGTGCCGCTGCAGGTGATGAGCGTCACGGTCTCGTTGGGCGTGGGCCCGACGATGTCGTTGACCGGCGCCGACGCGGAGTCGTACTGGCGGCGCGAGACGACGGCGTACTTGTAGATGGTGCCGTCGGCCAGGCGCACCTGCACGAGATCGCCGGGGTTGAGGTCCTTGAGGTTCCAGAACACCGCCTCGCCGACGTGGATGTAGTCCACGTGGCCGGCGAAGACGGCGTTGCCGGGGAAGCCAGGATGCGCGCTGAAGTCGTACCAGACGGTGTCGTAGGCGTTGTCCGGCGACTGCATCACACCGTTGGCATCGACACCCTTCGTCACCACCGGCGCGTCGATCTTCGCCTTATCGATGATCAGGCGCGTGACGGGCGCGCTATCGCCGGGCGGGAATTGGCCGGACGGCGTCGGCGTAGGTCCGGGCGTCGGCGGCGTGATGGGGTCGCCGAAGGCGGCGATGGTCTGGAGGCTGCTATTGCCGGTCTGCTTCCCGAAGAGGCTGGGCGCGGCGATGGCGAAGAGCACGCCCGCCGCGATGAGCATGGCCGTGCCCAGCACGATCAGCGCCAGAGACAGCTTGTTTTGATCGACCTTCACCACACCACGTCCCCTACCCCGATCAACGTCGTGTCGCCGCGCTTATTTCCGCCATGCCAGGACGGCGCCCACGCGTCACCCTAGATGCGGACGCCCCGCACGATCAGGCGGTTGCTGTAGTGACCGGCGCTGAAATCGCCGATGCAGGTGACGAGCGTGATGCTCTCCTGGCCGGTCTGCCGGACGAACTGCGTGAAGTCGGCGTTCGGGTCTGCCCACTGGCTCCACTGGATCGAGTAGTTGATGGGGCCGTTGGGCGTGTTCACGGTGACGCGGTCTCCCGGCTGGAGGTTGCGGATGCTCCAGAAGACGGCGGGTCCGACGTGGATGTAGTCCACGTGGCCGGCGAACACGGCGTTCGCGCCCGGCTGGCCCGGTGTGCCGCCGAGCCCGGACCAGCCGGAGAAGTCGTACAGGACGACGTCCCAGGGGCCGCTGGGGTTGCCCATCTGGCCGTTCTGGCCCACGGAACGGCTGGTCACGTTCGCGTTGACGTTGATGGCGGGGATCACCAGCTGGTAGGCCGTCGATACTGCCGGGCCAGGGCCGCTCAGGTTCGGATTGACCACGGCGCGCGGCGCGGAGTTGTTGGCAGTCTGTGGGATGGGGCCGGTGTGCGTCTGCTGGCCCGCGCTGGCGGGGGTCTCGGTCGGCGCGGGCGTCGCCGTGGCGGTGACGCCGGGCGTCGAGGACGCCGCTCGCGTGGGTGCCAGCACCTGCGGGGCGGCTGCGCCACCGCCGCTGGACGAGGCGAGGGCGGCGACGACGGCGACGACGGACACGATGGCCACCGCCGGAACGCCGACGAGCAGCGCTCGCTTGAGGGTGCTGGCCTCGCGCCAGAGTGTGGTCAGTGTGTCACGCATTCCCGATGCCTTTCCCCCGTGCTCCCTGGAATGATCGGCGGTCCGCTGGCGGGCCGTCTATCAGGGTGAACGCTTAAACTCGCCGCCCCCAGACGATCTGCCGGTGGTCGTAGTGGCCCGCTTCGAACTGGCCGCTGCACGTAATCAATGTGACGGACTCGTCCGCCGTCGCGTTGACGATGTC
>DASQHL010000097.1:0-15107 GCA_035632115.1 Dehalococcoidia bacterium
TGTTGGTCGCTGTCGCCGTTGCGGTGTTCGTCTTCGTCGCCGTCGCGGTGGCCGTCGCCGTGTTCGTCTTTGTCGCGGTCGCGGTGGCCGTCGCCGTGTTCGTCGCCGTCGCCGTCGGCGTAGCGTTGCAGTTGCCGCCGCTCACCGGAATCTTGATCTCGGAGGTGGTCACAACATTAGCGACGGCCGCTGACGTGGGGTCGAGCAGGTACGTGCCGTCGATGAGGTTCGTACCGTCGTACGGAAACACCTTGGCATCGAAACAACCTGGCGTGCCGGTGAGGGTGAAGGTCAGACTGCCGAGGTCGCCCACGTACGTCGTGGTGGAGAACAGCGTGCAACCGACCACGATCTCGTTTCCAGCAGCCGCGTTGTCAAGGCAGAAAGGACTGCCCGGCAGCACGTTCGTCTTCGACGTGTACGTTACCAGCGTGGGGTCGAACGGGATGCCGATGTTGTATCCCAGGTACGGGTTCACGCCTGAACCTGCGGCGGTGAGCGTAATCGTCACGCTGGTGGTGACCGGCCCGGCGCTGATCGCGAGCGTGGCGTCGCCGGCCGCGGAGGACGACCTCGCGCGGATCCCGAACGCAAGTGTCGCGATGGCGACGATCGCGGCGAAGCCGCCCAACAGAAGATACCGGCGTCGGACGTTCAGCATACGGACACCTCATTTCGTGGCAGGTACGACGATCCGCGGCGGGGAGGGAGCATCCTCCTTATACTTCAGGAGATCGCGCCGCGTCAACGCCCCTGACCCACCGGTACCCTGACAGTACCATCACAATCATCGGCCGGATCCGGCGTCGGCCGTGATTGGCCCCCGCCGCTTCCGCTTCCCCGCGCTCACGGAATCGCCACCCGTTGACATGTGGCGGGCGAGGCGTATAGTTGGCTCACGGCTTGGGGTCGCCCGCCAGGGGTGCGTGCCGCGCGCGTTGCTTTCAAGGAGGAAAGCTGTGAAACATCTCATCTCATTGGCGTCACTCCTTGCCGTCGCGGCGATCGTCATGGGCGTCTTCCTGATGGACAATGCGCCCACCACCCACGCCGCCGGCCCGCCCACGCTTTCGATCAGCGCCACCGGCCTGACGGTGACGCTCGCTGCCTCGGGCGTCAGCGTGGATCCGTACACCGGCTACAACTACGGCCTGACGTACGACAACACGCTCCTCACCTTCTCCGGCAAGGCGAACATGCTCCCCGGCAGCCCCTTCTGTGTCGATAACGGCGGCTCCGGCGGCTCCGTGGTCGTTGGCTGCACGCTCCTGAGCGGCAGCGCGACTTACACCGGGGATCTCGGCTCCATCAGCTTCACCGCTACCGGCCCTTCCGGCTGCGCCACCCTCACGATCAAGGCGTACGACGGCACCAACGCCATCGATGGGACCTACACGCTCGACCTGACCTCCTCGCCCGTGACGAACCCGCTCGGCGTATCGCAGGTGCAGATCCCGGTGAACGGCGGCAGCTGCGTCGCCCCGCCCACCGCCACACCCTCGCCGACGCTGACCCCCACCGCCACCAACACGCCCACCGCGACTGCCACGCCGACCACGACGTCGACGCCAATCAGCGGCCAACCGGATGTGGTGGTGTTCATCAACGCCTCGCCCCCCACGTCATCCAGCGGTGCCGCGCTCACCTACATCCTCACCGTCAAGAACATCGGCGACGCCGCTGCCATGGGCGTCTCCGTCAGCGTCACCCTGCCCCCGGGCTCCGTGAAGACCGGTGGCGGCCCCTGCCCCGTCTACCTCGCGGGGCACTACGTCTGCCCTGTCCCGAACCTCGCGCCCAACGACCACGCGCCCGGCGGCCCTGATGAGGCAACAATCACCATTAATGCCCGCGCGCCGTTCTTGACACGCGACACCATCGTCCAGGCCTCCGCCATCGTGGCCGCCACGAATGAGCCGCCAGCCAACGCGGGCAACAACACGTCCAGCACGCTCGCCACGATCGGCGGCTGCCCGGACCTCAACGATGATGGGCTGGTGAGCATCAACGACTTCGGCCTCGCCGCGCCGTCGTTCGGCAAGAGCCTCGGCGACCCCGGCTACAACCCGCTGGCCGACCAGAACGGCGATAACAAGATCACCATTGCCGACTTCGCCCTGATGGCCCAGCACTTCGGCGTCTCCTGCCGTGGCATCGATTCCGACGGCGACGGGCTCTCGAACTACGAGGAGACGGCGATCTACCACACCAACCCGAACAACCCGGACACGGATGGCGATGGGTTGCCCGATGGCGTCGAGGTGTTCAGCTTCGGCACCAACCCGCTCAATCCCGACACAGATGGCGATGGCTACACCGACGGCCAGGAAGCGGCCATCGGCAAATCGCCCACCATCTACTGCCAGATCATGCGCGCCGACGTGAACATGGACGGCATCGTGACGATCAACGACCTCGCCATGGTCGTGACCGGGTTCGGCAAGACGATCCCGCCCGCGAACCCGCGCTTTGACCAGAACGCCGACAACATCATTACCATCAACGACCTCGGCAAAATGGCGCAGGTGTTCGGCCTGCCGGTCAGCGCATGTCCTTGACCGCCGGGGTTCCGCTGCCTTGTGGAGGTGGCCGCGCCCGCTAGAATGGCGGGCGTGTCCGGACGGCCCAGCCGCCGGGCAGACGCCCGAAGTCCCCGGCAGGCGTCCGTCGCCGAGAGGCGCGGCGCACCATCCCCGGAGGTAGTTGTGCAACGGAGCGTGATCTTCGCCGCCGTCTGCGGCCTCACCGTGCTTGCGGCCGCCGCCGTCGCCTGCGGTGGCTCATCCAAGAAGTCGGCGACCGCCACCGCCAGCCCCGGCACACCGGGAGCGGCAACCACCCTCGCCTCGCCCAGGCCCGACCAGTCGGTGGTGGCGAGTCCGTCGCCGGCCCGCACGGCCCCGGCGTCCGGTACGCCGTCCGCTGGCGCGACCGTGCTGACGGCGCAGGGCACGCCCGTCGCCGTGCCGCCCATTCCACCGCAGTTCGCTCCCAGCACGCCCATCGGCGGCGAACCGACCGCTACCGCCGCGCCGGCAGGCGCCCCGACCGTCGCGCCCAGCCCGACCGTGAACGCCCCGCCCCTGCCGACGATCGTCCCGTCCAACACCCCCCAACCGGCACCCTCCGCGCCCGCGACCTTCGTGATCTCGGCGCCCGCTACAGCGTCAGGCGAGTTCGCCGTGACGGTGCTGCTCGCCGGCGACGTGCCGCCGTGGAAGGGATATGGGATCAACATTCAGTTCGACCCGGCTGTCGTGCAGGCGGAGACGAATACCGAGATCGGCAACCTCATCCCCGACCCCACGAACAACGCCTTCTGTCCGCCGACGCTGATCACACCCGATGGCACCGCGACGTTCGGGTGCGTGCGGGTGGGCGACGTGACGGAGCAGACCGTCGGAGTCGCCGCCGTATTCCACTTCAAGACGCTGGCGAAGGGCGTCACGCGCCTCCACCTGGTGACCTACGACGAGGCAGGCGCGGCCGCCACCCTGCTGCTGGACGCACAGTCCAACTCGCTGCGCATCGGCACGGTCGATGCGGTTGTGGTGGTACCGTAAGATGGCAGGGGATTGCCGCCATCGTCGCGCGGTCGTTCGTATCGTCGGCCCGTCGCTCGCAGCCGCCGCGTTGGTGGTGGCGACCGCCTGCAGCGGCGGCAGCGGGAGCCGCACCCCCGTCGCGACGCCCGGGACCCCTTCGGCCACCCCGGTGCCCCCGCGCACGCCCGTGGCCACGCCCCAGGTCACGGGCAGCCACGTACTGTACGCGGCCAAGCACTACGAGATGGACATCCCCGCCGGCTGGACCTTCCAGCCGAACCAGGGCACCATCGGCGAACTGCAGCGCTACCCCACGGACGTTGCCTTCGCGCCTGCCACGGGACCCGAAGATCCCACGACGGCTGTTCGTACGAACATCGAGGTGTCCTGCCTCGCACCCGATGCCAAGGTCACCAGCCCCGATCAACTAAAGGATCAGTGGACCAGGTACGTCGATAACCTGGTCAACCACCAGCCGCTCACCGAGCCCGTCACAGAAGTGACCGTGGCCGGGCTGCGCGCGTTTCGGTTCCGGTACCCACAGGACCTGGGGCCGCGAAAGATCGACCAGATCGACGTCGTGTTTCTCGATGCGACGTGCCGCTGGCTCGTGCGCCTGGTGCGGCTCCGCAACGGCGACACGTCGAGCGATCAGCAGTTGCAGGCGGTCCTTGCGTCGTTCAAGGTGACGCCCTGATCTCGCGCGCTAGTCCCGAAGGTCGCGCACGATGCCGCGGAGGACCAGCGCGACCAGGATGAGGATCACCAGTGTGATGACGCTCAGGCGCAGGCGCTCGTCCATGATCGGGTTGTTGCCCGTGCTCGGAAGCTGCCGCGGCGCCTGCGTCGTGCCCAGCACAGAACCGCTGGCCCCGGCCGCGCAGCGGTTGTCGTAGGCCGCCAGCGCCGCGGCGGTCCACAGCATGCCCTGCCCGCGCCACCCGGCCGGATCGACATCCTGTGGCAAGCGCCCGCCAAGCTCGTTGAACAGCTCGTCGCCCGTCTGGACCGAGGCGCTCGCGTGCCCCGGATCGAAACCGGCCGCGATGTTCAGCTTCGCCCCGATCAGCGGCCGGGCCAGGATGGTCGCGGCGCTACGGTTGCTGGTATCCGACAGCATCGCCAGCAGCTCGCTCTTGGTGTACGCGGTGTTCCCCAGCGCCAATGAGTCGACGCGCCATGCGCTCGGGTGCGTGCGCCAGTAGTCCACGTCCAGCGGACACGGCACGGCGGTGCCCGTGGCGGCCCCCGGCGTGCGCTCCCCGCCCCCGACGCCCGCCGTCGCCGTGCGTACCACGGTAGCCGTCCGGACGACGGACGGAGAAGCGAGCGGAGGTGGGGGCGTGGCCGTCAGGACAGGGGGCGTCGCCACCGACGTGACGGAGGGCTCGCTCGTGCTCGTCCGTGTTGGAGGCGCGGCGGTGCGTGTCGCCTCGGCCGTCGTCGTCCGCACGGCGGTCGTTGTGGCCGGTGGCGCCGTCTGCGTCGGCGCGGGCGTCGCCGTGGCCGTAGGCTCTGGCGGACGGTTGATGATCACCGTGCTGCTGCCGGGGCTCAGCACGGCGCCGGCCGGTCCAAGGCCTGGCAGCAGTACACCCTGGCACTCGACCTGACCCGGCAGCGGCTGGTAGCTGCCGTCGTTCAGCGGCTGGCCGCAGGTGTTCGTCACGCGCACGTCGTCGTTGATCGTGGTGGAGATCGAGCCGCCGCCCGGGCCGAGTTGGCCGAAGACGCCGGGCTGGAGCACCAGCGTGACCGTGGCCATCGGCATCGCGCCGCTCCACATCGCGCCCACACCGTACGGGCCTGTCGTCGCGCACTGGATATAGGTGTCCCCCGGCGTCAACGTTGAGGACTGGCAGGCGGTGAAGCGCAGCCCGCCATCGTTGAGTGCGCCGAGATCCGTGATCTCCGCCGCCTGGAACAGCGCCGGATCATACGTCACATACACCTGATAGCCGCCGATGCCGTGCGGGTCCGCCTGGTTGTTCATCACCTCGGTGAGGGTGATGCCGTTGAGCCAGTTGTCGTTGCCCAGGTCGGCGGGCGGCGTAGGACACTGCGGCGTTGTCTGGTCGCATGCTGTGATCACGGCCGAACTCGGTACCTTCTGCCACGTGACGGTGTCGTCGGCCGAAGTGGTGTGCGCCGGAATAGCGAGTGCCAGGATGCCCAACGACGCGATCACGCCGAGCACGAGTCCTCGCGGGTCTGTCGCGCCGAACATTCTGTCTCCTGTGCGCGCGCGCCGGCGCGGGACGCCCCGTCACTCCATCGGGAGCGCGGGCGTGATGCGTCTATTCAGCAGAACGCGGGAGCGTGCACCGCATTTCGGCAGTCGAACCCCCGACGTGCCGCGTCCCTGCGGTGCGAGCCGGCCTGTCTGCCGGCGAAAGGTGGGTGGGCTCAAAGAGTCCCCGAAGTGTACCATCGACCGGGGTGGTGGCGACGAGTCGTCAAGACCACACGAGAACGAGCTTGACGGAATAGACGGCGCTCCCCTATGATCGCGGGGTCGCGGCCCCCCGCTGCCGCGCCGCCGGGACGGTACGATCGCACCGCCGCCGGGCCAGCCGTAACGTCGACCAATACCCCGGGTTCAAGGGGCGGCAGGCCCCGTCCATTCTTCACTGTTTGTTGTAATTAAGCCGGGCGGGGAGCGCAGCCGGGACGTGCTGGTGCTCCCTCTCGTTTCAACATCCAAACCGGTCGCACTCCGCCGGCAGGAAGCCGGAACGGCGCCTCAACGGCGCTCGCCCCGGCGGACGTGCCCACGCGGACACGTGTGTCGGCACCCCGCGGCGGCATCGCGACGGAGTAGCGTTCGCGCGCCGGCGGTGGGAGCGGGAGGCCCAAGGCTCACGGCGATATGAGCTCCATTCTCGCCCGGCCGCGCCCGCGATTGCGCATCGCCCTCCCGTCGCCGGACGGCCGTTTCGGCCGCGGCCTGCGCGGCGTCGCCGGGCATCCGCTGTGGTCGAACTTGCCGCGAGCGATCCTGGCGGGCGGCGTCGTGTGGCTCGCGATCGGCCTGTGGATCGCGCTGGTCCCCATGGTGAAGCCGCAGGCGACGAACGCGCGCGCGCCCGGTCCGGCGCTCGACGACTTCGGCGTGTTCTATTCGGCGGCGCTGATGGTGCGGCACGGCCAGGGGAGCGAGCTGTACAACCTCGACGCCCTGGCGCGACAGGAGACGCAGGTCTACCAGCGCCCCGCCAACCGCGACACGTCGCTCCCCTACTTCAACCCGCCCGCGTTCGCCGCGGCGCTGGTGCCGCTGACACTTCTGCCCGTCGGGACGGCCGCACTGGTGTTCATCGCGATCTCCGCGGTGCTGTTCGCCGTCGCCATCGCGATTCTCTGGCGCGCGTCACTGGTCGGCTACGCGAGCGCGTGGCTCATGCTGGCCATGGTGATGGTCTTCCAGTCGGTGCAGGACACCGTGTTCCACGGACAGGTGTCGTTCCTCCTGCTCTTCAGCTTTGCGAGCACCTTCTTCTGTTTTCGGCGCGGCCAGGACAAGCTGGGCGGCTTCGCGCTGGGGCTGCTGCTGCTGAAACCGAACCTGCTCTTGGCGCCGCTGGCGGTGTTGCTGTGGAAGCGCCGCCGCGGTGCCCTCCTCGGCTTCGCCGCGATGGCAGCGATCTGGATTGCGGTGTCGGTGGCGGCAGCGGGGCCGGCCGTGGTGTGGCAGTACCCCGCGTTCCTGCGACAGGCGACGCTCTGGGACGACCAGCACGCCATCGGCATCTCCGGGATGTTCGGGTGGAACGCGCTGGTGCGGCTGTTCGTCGGCAGCGGTCAGCAGGAGAAGGTGCTCTTGTGGTCGGGCGCGCTCTCCGCGCTGACGCTTGCGGCGACGCTCTGGTCGTGGCGCGGTCCGTGGAACGCAGACGAGCGGTCGATGTCGACGCAGTTCAGCGCGCTCGTCATTTGCAGCGTGCTGATCAATCCGCACGTCTACCGGCAGGAAATGGTGCTGATGTTCATCCCCGGCTTCCTGCTCGTCGGCGCGACCGACGCGCGCCGCCGCATCGCGATGTCGGCCCTGCTGTTCGTGGCCTGGGCCCTGTTCCTCTACCACTTCCCGCTGCTCCGCTCGATGGGCTGGAACGTGTCGGCGCCGACGATGGGCGTGCTGCTGTGCGTTGCGGTGCTGATGACGTTGCGACGGGGTGCGCGCGCCAATGCCGCCGGTTCACCTGCATGGAGCCCCGGCGGCATGCCGGCGTTCGCGTCGGCGTGGGCGTCGCCCGCGTCCGGGGCAGCGGTCATCGGCGGGCGGATACCTCTGGCGGGCGCCGCACCACGCACGGCGGTGGCGTTGCCGGTGCCCCAGGCGCCGCGGCCGTTGCTCAGCGTGGTCATCCCCACGCGCAATGAGCGAGACAACGTGGAGGCCCTGGCGGCGCGCCTCGCCGGCGCGCTCGCGGGCGTGGAGTTCGAGGCAGTGTTCGTGGATGACAGCGCCGACGACACGCCGGAGATCATCGCGGGCCTCGATGCTGGCTTCCCCGTGACGCTGATCCACCGGCAAGCGTCGGAGCGCAAGGGCGGCCTGACCACGGCGATCCTGCGCGGCCTGCGTGTGGCACGCGGCCAGTACGTCTCGGTCATCGACGGCGATCTTCAGCACCCGCCGGAGAAGCTCGCCGAGATGTTGGCGGAGGCGACGCGCAGCGGCGCCGACGTCGTCGTGGCAAGCCGCTATCGCGCTGGCGGCAGCGCGGCCGGTCTGCCGGGCGCGTCGCGGCGTCTCGTCTCGCTGGGCTCCAAGTGGATCTCGAAGGTCCTCTTCTACGAACGGCTGCGCCACACAAGCGACCCCGGAAGCGGCTTCTTCCTGCTGCGGCGCGAAGTGATCGACGGCGTGGAGCTGCGCCCGGTCGGCTACAAGATGCTGACCGAGATCCTGGTGCGCGGCACGTGGTCCACCATCGCCGAGGTGGCGTATTGCTTCCAGCCGCGGGAGCGCGGTGCGAGCAACGCCGGCTTCCGCCAGGGCTTGCAGTACCTGCACCACACGCTGCGGATCTTCGTGGAGGTGCCGGATGTCGCGCACGCGTGGAAGTTCCTGACCGTGGGCGCGTCCGGAGTGGTGGTGAACCTCGGGCTGCTGTGGGCCGGGTCGGCGTGGTTCGGCCTGTCGCCGCACATAGCGTGGGGCGTAGCGGTCGAAGCGTCGGTCCTGTCCAACTTCTGGTGGAATCACACCTTCACGTGGCGAGACCGCCGCGCGCACGGGCTGCGCGGAGTAGCGGGGGAGATCGCCCGGTACCACCTGGCCTCCGTGGCGGGCGTGGCCGCGAACTTCGCCGTGTTCACCGCGGCCACGATGCTCGGGATGCCGACGCTCGTCGCCGGCACGCTGGGTATCGCCGGCGGGATGGCAGCGAACTTCGCCGGCGCTACACGGTTCGTGTTCCGCGGCCACGTCGGCGCAACGCACGCCGCCGCGGCGATGACCGCGCCCGCCGCGCCCGCGGCACCGGCAGATGAAGTTGCGTTCCAGGCCGAGACGGCCGAGTGGGAAGGATGGCAGCCATGGCTGTGATCACGATTAACTGGCGACCGCCGGCGGGCGCGCCCGCTCATCCACCGGCACGAGAAGCCCGGTGGGAGCAGTTCATCATGCGCCTGGGCTTCATCGCCACAGGCGTGCTCCTGCTCAACATGGCGTACCGGTCGTGGGCGATCGGCCAGGTAGGCTCGCGCCATGCCGTCGTCTGGCTCGTGTTCATCGAGTACGCGATGGCGTTTTCGCTGGTCGTCGTCGGCCTGATGTCCATGGACCGGATGCGGCGGCTCATCCCGCTGATCGCCGTGGCGACGCTGTCGGCGTTTCTCATCTGGTCGTTCATCCAGATTCACATCGCCTTCACGCTATACGGCACCGACAACGCGGCGCTCTCTCACGTTGCCGCCGAAAAACTGATGGACGGGCAGAATCCATACGCCTTCCACGACCGCGCGACCGTCGTCAGTGCGGCCGAGCGTTTCGGCGTGCCGCAGACGTTCATCACTGACACCACCGACGGCCAGCCGCTGTCCAACCTGATGTCATGGCCTGCAGGCTCCGTGCTTGTCCTCGTGCCGGCGCTGGCCGTGGGTGTCCACGACGTCCGCTGGGTTGTCGTCGTGTTCGAGATCGCGACCTTTGCGCTGCTCTGGTTCCGCGCGCCCGCTGCACTGCGTCCGCTGGCGCTGCTGCCACTCACGGTCGATCCGGATCTGTTCATCCAGTTCACGGGTGGCGGAGTAATGGATTACATCTGGGTCGCGCCGATGGTCGCGGGCGCGATCGCGCTCTACGCCGGCCGGCTCGGCTGGTCCGCGGTGCTGTACGGACTGGCGGCCGGGATCAAGCAGCAGCCCTGGCTGCTCGCGCCCTTCTTGCTGATCTGGATCTGGCAGACCCAGAAGGAGGGCCGGCGGCTGTCGGCGGTCGCTGAGTTCGTCGGGATCGCCGCCGCCGCGTTCCTCGCGCTGAACCTTCCGTTCATGGTTTGGGACTTCTCGGCGTGGCTGCGCGGCGTCATGCTCCCGCTGCGCGAAGCGTTGGTGCCGTTTGGCTCCGGCATCTCCCTGCTGACGCAGGCGGGCATCGCAAACCTCCCCAAGAGCTTCTACAGCGCGGCGACGTTTGGCGTCTGGACGGTGCTGCTCATCGCGTACACGCTCCACTTCCGGACACTGCGGCACGGACTCTGGTTCGCCCCGGCCATCATCATGTGGTTCGGATACCGGGGGCTGCAGAACTACTTCGTCTACTGGGCGCCGGTGGCGCTCGTCGCGCTGTTCGTGTGGTGGGAAGAGCAGGAGCGCGCCGAGCAGATGGAGGAGGTGGACGCATGACCTCCATCCCGGCCACGGTCTCGCGGCTGCGCGCGGCTCATCGGCGCCTGCTGGGTGAAGACGCGCGGAGGCTGTTGCGCCGCTACGCCGTCCCATCGGCCGCGCTCCTCGTCGTCCTGGCGCTCGCCGTGCTCGCGGTCCGCGGCGAGTCCTCCGCCACGCTGCCCGTTGATGTCCGCGTCGTCGCGACGGGCGATCCATTGCATCTTGGTGCGACCACGCAGGCAACGGTGATGCTGACGAACCACGGTCACGCCGACGTGCGGCCGCGGTTCTCGCTGTCATGGCTGCCGTATCCCTACTACTGGAGTGTGGTCTCGGGACCGCCGATCCTCGCGCCCGGACAGACCGCCACCTACCAGATCGAGGCGCCCCAGTCGGTGGCCGCGCCCCACGACGGCGAGCGCTTCCAGATCAAGGTCAACGACGCGACGAGCATCACCTACGCCATCTCGGCGCCCATCACGAATGGTTCGGCGGTGCTGCCGATCGTCAACCCGGGCCTGCGCATGTGGACCCAGCAGGATCCCTCCACCGGAATGTTCTCGCCGGCCGGCTGGAACATCTACAAGCACACGGACGGCGATGATGTCGCAACGATCACTCCGGGCACGGCACTCGGCGTAGACGCCGCGTACTTCCACGTGACGCAGAGCGGCCGGCCGGATCCGGATCAGTGGACCCACACCGGGCTCGTCCAGACGGTGCCGTTCGCCAACGAACTGCTCGATGTGAAGGTGCTCAGCCGCGTGCCGTACCAGGCCATCACCGACGGCTGGCTCGTGACCGCGTTCGGCATCGAGATCAGCTACGGCAAGCGCGAGAGCATCTGGCTGCTGTTCGAGCCGACCGGGAGCGGCGACAAGGAGTACGACCTCCCGAACGGCCAGCACATCAAGGTCTACGACGTCCCCTTCGGACAGTGGGCGACCCGGACGATCGACCTGCCCGGGCTGTACCGGAAGTTGAACTGGGCGCCCCCACGGCGCGTCAATCTGAAGCTCTTCATGGGCGCGTCCAGCTTCACCCGCGCCAACCTCGACGGCTACATCGCCGGCATTGGCCTGCACGAGAGCGCGCCAGCCACACAGCCAGGAGGGAACACCCCCTGATGCCGATGGCGAGCGGCGGCGTGCGGCTGGCGGAACGGCACGGTAGCGCGCCGCCTGATCGCGCACGCCGCGCCGGAGGCGCCGCCGCATGAGCGATCGACGCCGCATGAGCGATGCGCGCCGCACGCAGATCGTCCTGGGCTCCGTCCTGGTGGCGACTGTCGTCGTTCTGGCCGTCGCCTTCGGATTCCCCGATCGCAACACCCCCTTCCTCGGCCTGCTCTTCGGCCAGGCGACGCCGAGCGCATCGCCCGGCCCTGGGCCCGGCCCGACGACCCCCACGCCGCCGCCCGCGACCATCACGCCCACGCCGACCATCACGCCCACGCCGACGAACACCAGCACGCCGACCGCCACGGCGACGCCGCATCCGCCGCGTTGCCCCAGCACCTCGACGACGGTGTGCATCTTCCCGGCCAGCCAGTCCGTCTACCTCGGGCAGCAGGTGGAGGTCCTGATCTCGGTGACCAACGCGAGCAACATCGGCGCGTTCCAGGCCACCGTGTCATACGATCCCTCCGTCCTCACGTTCGTTAGCTCATCGGCCGGCCCGTTCCTTGGCGCCACCGGCCGGCCCGTCGTCTGCGCGCCGCAACCGCCCGCCGGTGGCCTGTTCTCTGTGGCATGCGTCACCCTCGGGCCCGTGCCGCCCGGCGGCGTCTCGGGCGACGGCGACATGCTCTCCATGATCTTCAACGCCACCGCGCCCGGGACCAGCGCGCTCAAGCTCAGCAACGTCCTGGTCACCGACCCGCTGGCGAATACCCTGCCCGTGGCGACGACGGATGGCTCCGTGACGGTGATCAACGCCACGCCGACGCCCTGCCCCGGCGGGCCGTGTCCCACCAACACGCCGACCGCGACGGCGACCGCCTACATCCCGCCCAGCGGACCTACGACCATGACGCTGAACCCGCCGAACCCGTCTGGCGCCGTCGGCCAACAACTGTCCGTCGATGTCGGCATCAGCAACGCTTTCAACGTTGGCTCGTTCTCGTTCAGCATCCGCTTCGTTCCCGGCCTGGTCACCGTCGCGGGCGTCACAGCCGGCCCCTTCCTGGGCAGCACCGGCCGCACTGCCTTCTGCACCACGCCGGACATCGGGCCGGACCACGTGTCGTTTAGCTGCGCCTCACAGGGCACCGGCATCCCCGGCGCGTCCGGCACCGGCGTCCTCGCCACCGTCGGGCTGATCGTCGCCGCCACCGGCACCACCCCCCTCCAGCTCACCGGCGGCCTCACCGACCCGCAGAGCGTGCCCGAGATCGTGTTCACCGTCTCCGGCACCCTTTCCGGCCTCACCGGGCCCACGGCGACCCCCACCGCCTGCCCCGGCGTCTGCCCCGCCCCCACGTCCACCGCCACCCCCACGGCCACCCCGACCGCCGTCTCGTTCCCGACGTCCTGCGGCGCCGTGACGACGACCATCTGCGTCCAGCCCGCGAGCCAGACCGTGCTTGTCGGCAACACCGTCTCCGTCGGCGTCGTCGTCGACCAGGTGACCGATCTCGGTGCGTTCCAGTTCACCCTATCTGTGGATCCGGCCGTCGCGACCGTCCTCGGTGCCAGCCCGGGCGCCTTCCTGGGCAGCACCGGCCGGCAGATCCTCTGCCCGCCGGCGGCCGTCACCGCCTCCAGCGTCCAGTTCTCCTGCGTCAGCCTTCGCGGCGAGCCGCCCCCAGGGCCGAGCGGCGCGGGTGTGATGGCCACGGTCCAGTTGCAGGTCACCGGTGCGGGCTCCACCGCCCTCACGCTCAGCAACGCCTTCGTAACCGATCCCGTCGGCAACGTGATCCCGTCCCTGCTGCAGAACGGCTCGCTATCATCGATCCTCGTCACCCCCACGCCGTGCCCCGGCGTCTGCCCCACCAGCACGCCCACCCCGTTGCCGACGAACACGCCGACGGCCACGCCGACGCCACCCTTCTCCTGCCCCTTCGCCGGCGGCACGGCGGGCATGTGCATCGTGCCGTCTACCCAGACCGTAGCCGTCGGCACCACCTTCAGCGTGCAGGTGGGCGTCTCGAACGCCACGGACATCGCCTCCTACGAGTTCGAGATCACCTACGATGCCGTGCGCCTCTCGCTCGGGCCCGTCGCGAACGGCACCTTCCTGGGCTCCACCGGCCGCACGGTCGTCTGTCCCAGCGAGATCATCGGTCCGAACACCGTGCGCTTCGCCTGCGCCACCATCGGCGCCTCGCCGCCGGGACCGAACGCGCCCGGCATCCTCGCTACCGTCAGCTTCACCGCCCAGGTGACCGGCACCGTCGCACTGCAGCTCACCAAGAGCACGCTGTCTGACCCGCTGGCCAATCCAATACCGGTGACCCCCACGAACGGGAGCGTGACCATCCAATGATCAGGCGCATCACAACCCTGCGGTCGCTCCGGCTCGCCCTCTTCATCGGCGTGGTGGCCGCCGCGTTCGTGCTGGCCGCCGAAAGCGTGCTCGCGGTGCTGCCCCCGCCGCCTCCGGCCGCCCCCGCCAACACCGCCTCGGTGCCCGCCGGCATGGCGCGCTTCACCGTCCGCAGGCTTGAAGGCGATGTCACCGGCGACTGCGCCGTGCGCGTCGATGACGACCAGTCCGAGGCCCTGCGCAACCTCGCCGCCGCCGGCAGCCTGCTCTACGCCCCTGGCTTCGATGTCAACCTGCCCCAGCCAGACGGCCTGATCGATATCCGCGACCTCCAATTCGTCTTCGGCCGCTTCGGCAGCACCTGCCTGCACCCGCTGCCGCCCCAGCCCCCCATCGACCCCGGCTCGTCCGCCGTCACCGGCCCCATCACCCTCACGAAGGATCCGCCGTTTGCCAACATCTGGATCTGCAACCCCGGCCTCGGCCAGTGCTCCGCGACCGTGCCCGCGCAGATCGGCCCGCAGGACTGGCAGAACGGCGTCACCTTCAACGAGGTCATGACCATCAACGCGCCCACCGCCGGCATCAGCCAGTACTCCTTCGAGCTCCGCTTCGACCCCAACATCCTCCGCTCGCCACAGATCGTCGATCAGGGCGTGCTGAACGCCGGCGGCGCCCGCACCACCGCCTGCACCCGGCTCGACCCGATCGTCGGCGACGTGATCTTCCAGTGCACGTCCTCCGGCCCGCCTGGCACGGAGGTGCAGTGGCTCGGCCCGAAGGTGATCGCGAAGGTGACGTTCCTCGTCCAGGCGCCGTTCGCGGCATCCTTGCGCGCCGCGAAGGAGAACGGCGCCGCCACCGACGTCTTCGACCAGTCCGGCACCGTGCAGCAGCCCGGCGCCACCCCGACGCCCACCGGCACCGCCACGCAGCCGCCCGGCACCGCCACGCGCACCGCCGTGCCTACCGCTACCGACACCCCGGTTGTCACCACCACGCCGTCCGGCACGACCACGCCGTTCGGCACGACCACGCCGCCCGGCACGACCACGCCGTCCAGCACGACCACGCCGTCCGGCACGACGACGCCGCCCGTGACGACAACACCGCCGGTCACGACAACACCGCCGGTCACGACGACGCCGCCCGTGACGACAACACCGCCGATCACGACAACACCGCCGGTCACGACGACGCCGCCCGCCACCGAAACCGCCGCCGCGACGCGTA
>DASQHL010000098.1:0-15863 GCA_035632115.1 Dehalococcoidia bacterium
GCTTTGCCGACGGTGGCGCCCATGCCGGCGCCTACGTTCCCCTCGGCGGTGCGGCGGCGGGCGGCGGCGGCGGCGCGATAGCCGGCGTCGGCAGTGGGCCAGCGGTCGTGGCGGCCGATGCCGAGGTCGAAGAGGATCGCACCGGGGACGATCGGGACGACGCCCTGGCCGAAGGCGAAGCCGACGTTGCGCTCGGCGAGATAGCGGACGACGCCGGACGCTGCCTCGAGGCCGAAGGCGCTGCCACCGCTGATGACGATGCCGTGGACATGCTCGACGAGGTGGCCGGGACGGAGCAGATCCGTCTCGCGGGTGCCGGGGGCGCCGCCACGCACATCGACGCCGGCGACGGCCGGGCGGTCGGGCAGGACGACGGTGCAGCCGGTGGCGGCGCGGCGGTCGGACCAGTGGCCGACGCGGATGCCGGGGACGTCGGTGATAGAGGTTGTCGGTTGTCGGTTGTCGGTTGTCGGGGGTCGTCGATCAGGCATCGGGCGGAGTGTAGCGGGCGGGCCGGGGAAACGGGAGGCGGCCAAAGCGGCGGATTACCCCGCGGGGTGCGACTCCCACACGGTCTCAATCGCCGGGGGCGCAACGAGGGTCTGCATGACGACGCAGAAGGCCTCCGCACGCTTCTTCAAGTCGCCCATCTGCCTTTCGGTGAGGTCTGAACCCCTCACGTCGTAGTTTACGCGGATCGCCTGGAAGCCGACGGGCGCGTGGCGCGACACGCCGAGCGTACCGCGCAGATCGAGGTCGCCTTCGACGGTCACATTCACGCTGTCGACGGGAAGGCCGGAGGCGTTGGCGACCATCTGGCAGGTGAGCTGGGCGCAGGCCGCCAGTGCGGCCAGCAACAGGTCGCCCGAACATGCGGCGGTGCCGGCACCGCCGACGCCGGCGTGCGCCTCGGCCGCGTAGATGGCACGGCCCAGGTCCACTGAGCAGGCCATCGGGCCGGAGGTCTCGTTCGCGTGGGCGGTCAGGGTGATGATCGCGGCGTCGGGCTCGCTGCGATAACGCTCTTTCAGTGGCGCCTGGATCGCTCGTAGGTCCATGGTGGACTCCTCTGGTGCTCATGGCCGGGGGAAGGGCATTTCCGCATTAGCGCGTCCCGGTAGTCCGACCGGTGGCCGAACGCCCCCGCCGCTTCTCCTGCTCCATCGTGAGGACGCCGTAGATGAGGTTGCTGGCGGCGTTGGTCATGGCGTCGATGGCGGTGATGACGTTCTGGAGGCGCTTCTCGTCGACGGAGATCGCGGTGACGTTGACGGTGCGGCGGCGGCCGTCGATGGCGATAGCGGCGACCTGGTCGGGGCGGAGGCCGAGGTTATCGAGCCAGTCCGAGCGCTTGATGATGGCCATGCCGCCGCGATCATCATCGATGAACTGCGCGAGCTGCATGACGGCGGGCTCGCCCATCTCCCCCATGCGCTCGAAGTCGCCGAGCATCTGCACGAGCGCCTTGCGCAAGTCGCGCACGTCGGACTTCGAGAGCGAAGGGCAGCGTACAGCGATCGCATCGACGTCGGGGAGGCCGAGCGAGGCGAGCAGCTCGGGGCCGGGGGTAGTGGCCATCTCGCGGAAGAAGGCGGCGGCGGCCGGACGGTCGAGCTTGAAGCCGAGGAAGGCGCTCATCAGCGGCTCGCGGCCGCGCTGCTTGACGCTGTAGTAGAGGCCGATGAGGTCGGACGCGGCGAGCGCGTACTGCTCCATGATGTGCATGGCGAGCACCTTGCGATGGGGCGGCGACTCCATGACGAGGGCGCGCAGGGCGGTCTCGGCGATGATGCGGCGGCTGGCGACGCCGAGTTCTGCGTGGCTGCTCAGAAACTCGAAATCGCGCTCGCGGAGGAAGCCGTCGAAGCACTCCGGGCAACGGACGGCCGCCCGGCCGACGGGGTGGGCGGCGAGGGGGCGGCCGCAGTCGCGGCAGAGGGCGTCGAGGGCGCGTTCGGTGATGCGGAAAGAGTGCGCGGACTGAGGGCGTGGTGTCAAGCCGAGCGAGCGACGGGGACCAGAGATCTCGCAGATGGGGGAGGCGGCGACGAGGGAAGCCACAGATTACACAGATGGCACGGATGGGCCGGGGTCATCGATTGATGGAGACGCAGCGGGACGCGGCTCGGGCCTGGCAGTAAGGGAACTGCGACGGCCGACGCTACGGGATCGCGGAACGCGCGTGGAGGCGAGGTTTGCGGGCGTGCTTCACAGGGGCAGCGGACCGGCGGGTGCGGCGCGGAAGGGGCTGGCACTTCGGGCAGAAGACGCTGCTTCGACCACCGACCTTGATCCGGCGCATGGGCGTACCGCAGGTGTAGCAAGGCTCCCCATCACGGCCGTAGGCGCGCACCGTCTCCTGGTTCTGGCCGGGGGCGCCATCCACGTTGATGTGGTCGCGCAGGGTGGTGCCGAGGCTGCTGCCGCGCGCATCGATGCCCAAGCGGAGGGAGCGGACGATGCCGGCGTGCAGGTTGGCCCAGTCGGTCGGCGTGAGCTTATTCGCCGGGCGTTGCGGGTGGATCTTCGCGGCGTGCAGGGCTTCGTCGGTGTAGAGGTTGCCCATGCCGGCGAGGACGGACTGGTCGAGCAGGACGGACTTGATGGGTGCGGCGCGCTTGCCGGCGCGGGCGCGCAGGACATCGGCCGTGAATGCGGCATCGAGCGGCTCCGGGCCGAGCGATTCCATGACCATGGTGGCGTCCTCGACGAGCCACATCGTGCCGAACTTGCGGAGGTCGGTCCAGCGCAGCTCGTGGCCATCGTCGAGGGTGAAGACGGCGCGGGTGTAGTCGTCGGGCGGGTCGGCGGGCGTGCGGTAGAGGATGTTGCCGGACATGCGGCGGTGGATCACCCAGGCGCGGCCGTCGTCGAGATCGACGATCAGGTACTTGCCACGGCGGCGGAGGCCGCGGACGGCGCGGCCGGCAAGCTGGCGGCAGAACTCCGCGGGCGGGACGAGCTGCACGAGGCGCGGGGCATCGGGGGAGATGGCGCATGCGGTGATGGCGCGGCCGACGATGCGGGCCTCGAGATCGCGGCGCACGGTTTCGACTTCGGGGAGTTCGGGCATGGAGGGAGTTTAGCAGTGTGTCGGTGTGTCAGTTGCCGGGTTCACCTGTGATCTCTGGATTCGCTGCCGTGACGGCTTCGGCCACGGCCCAGACGCTCGGCAGCAGAGTCTCGACGCCGTGCGCCTCCCGTCGGAGATCGGTGGCGGAGGCGATGCCGAGATCGGCGAGGAGATCCCGGAAGCCGGACTCGTGACGGGCGGCGACCTCAGGTGTGGCGCCGTGGTGGAGGGTTTTCTGGCAGCGGGCGGAGGTGACGGCGATCCAGAAGATAGCCTCGCGATGGAGGCAGGCCTCGATCAGCTCGCGGCTGCCGTCGATGGCGATCGGGCGGGCGACGGGGGTGATGTCTGTGGTGAAGGGGAACGGCGCGTCCGCGACGGCCGCGGCGTCGTCGAACGCTTCGGACAGTGCAGCGAGATGGTGTTCGACGTGAGCGGGGCTCATCCGGGCGCACCCGAGCGACTCGAGGAGATCGGCGTGGAAGTCCAGGCGACCGTATGCCGCGAGGAGTTCGCGGACGGCGGCGTAGCGGCGGCGCACGGTCGGGTTCCGGAGGCCGGCGACGAGCAGGACGTGCGTAAGCACGCCGTTGGCGAAGAGCCAGGCGATGACCTGATCGTGGAAGTCGTCCGATTCCTTCAGCATCCGCAGGTAGCTCAGGGCGTGGCTCCGGGCGTGGTCGCAGCGTTTCGTCACCCACGGGTGTCCGGCGAAGTCGCTCGATACGGCAGCCTGCAACTCAGTCAGCTCGCCGGACGGGTCGGCGATGATGTTCGGTGTGCGGAAGGCAGGGGCGACGTGGTAGTCGGCGAGGATGGCTTCGGGCGGCCGGAGGCGGTCCAGCGACCTGCATGTGACATCGAGCGTGAGGCCGCGATAGGCGAACTTGCCGAGCTTACCCGGCGCAGACTCGCCGGCGAGAACGACCCACACATCCACGTCGGACGTGCGGGGGAGCTCGGCGTCATCGGCGAGCGTGGTGATCGAGCCAGCGAAGTAGGCGCCGGCGAAGCCCCGTCTGGCCGCGGCGTGTTCCTCGACCCAGCGGCGGGCAAGCGTCCGCGCTTCTAGAGCCAGCATGGCGACCTAACCCCCGGCCCGTTCCCTAAAGGGAAGGGCGGCGTGAACGTTACTTGCAGCGCAGACTTCGTGCTGCGTGTCGAGCACGGGCATCTACGGCGTACCGACGTCGGGCGTCTCGATGCCAAGAAGGGCGAGGTAGTGCAGGATATCGGCGCGGTGGTGGACGTCGTGCTCGAGCAGGTGGAAGGCGATCCAGTGGCCGGTCACGACTCGGTGCCAATCCCCGTCGTCGTCGTTGTACTCTTCGTCAAGCTTCCCACGGTCGGCGAGAAATGCCTCGAGCCGGTCCCACGTGCGCCGAAACGCCCCCTGGATCTCGGCCTTCGTCTGCACCGTCCGCCACACGTCGGGCGCGTTCACGCCGTCCTGCACGGTGCGCGAGAGCCAGTTGTCGCGCGCTGAGGCGATGTGGAGGAGGATGCCGCGGAAGTTCCACAGCTCCGGCTTCGGCGACCAGTTGATCTGGTCGTCGGGGATGTAATCCACGAGCCGGATCAGCCCGTCGTTGAGCCGCGCCCACGTCGGCGTGATGTCGATGCGGGGTGCAGGTGCGTCGGTCATGCGATGCTCCTCACGTTTGTGTTGTCAATGATAGCGGGCACGGGAGCGGGAGGCTGCGCCCTACGCCGATTCTGAGAACTCAAGCTCCTCGTCGGCCGCCAGGGGTCCGCGGGCGACTTCCAGCTCTCCCCAGTTCTTGCCGGTCTTGATATCGACCTTGAGGGGGACGACGAGATCGAGCGATTTCGGCATGACGCGGAGACACAGCTCGCGGACGGCATCCAGCTCGGCGCGGGGGCCTTCGAAGATCAGCTCGTCGTGCACCTGGAGGACCATGCGGGACTGGAGGTTGCGCTCCGTGATCTCGGCGTCGATGCGGTTCATCGCCACCTTGATGATGTCGGAGGCGGTGCCCTGCACGGGCATGTTGATCGCCATGCGCTCGCCGGAGGAGCGGATCTGGAAGTTGGGCGACTTGATCTCCGGGATGTAGCGGCGGCGGCCGAGCAAGGTCTCGCCGTAGCCGAGCGCGCGGCAGCTCTCGATGGCGCCGTCGCGCCACTGGCGGACGTCGGCGTACTTCTCGAAGTAGCGGCGGATGAACTCGGCGGCCTCCTCGCGCGGGATGCGCTCGCGCGTCGAGAGGCCGAACTCGCTGAGGCCGTAGAGGACGCCGAAGTTGAAGACCTTGGCGCGGCGGCGCTGCTCCGAGGTCACCTCGTCGAGGGGCACGCCGAAGACGCTGGCGGCGGTGGCGGCGTGGATGTCCTCGTCGGCCTGGAAGGCGGCGATGAGCGCCGGATCGCGGCTGAGGTGAGCCATGATGCGCAGCTCGATCTGGGAGTAGTCGGCGGCGAGGAGCATGGGGTCCTTGCCGATGTCGCGGGCGATGAAGGCCTGGCGGATCTTGTTGCCGTAACCGGTGCGGACGGGGATGTTCTGGAGGTTCGGGTCGTTCGAGGAGAGACGGCCGGTGGCGGCGAGCGTCTGGGTGAAGGTGGTGTGGATGCGGTTCGTCTTCGGGTTGATCAGCGCGGGCAAGGCATCGACGTAGGTGCCCTTCAGCTTGGAGACGCCGCGGTAGCGCATGATGAGGTCAACGACCGGGTGTGCGCCGCGCAGGTTGTCCATGGCGGCGGCATCCGTGGTGTAGCCGAGCTTCGTCTTCCGGGTCTTGGGCAGGCCGAGTTCATCGAACAGGATGTGCGAGAGCTGCTGGGGCGAGCCGATGTTGAACTCGTGGCCGACGACGGCGTAGATCTCGCGCTCGATGCCCTGCAGCTCGGCCTGCATTTCGCGCGACATGGCGACGAGCGGCTCTGGGTCGACGGCGACGCCGACCAGCTCCATCCGCGCAAGCACGGACATCAGCGGCATCTCGACGTCATCGAACAGCGGCCAGAGGTTGCGGCCCTTCAGCTCGCCGGCCAGTAGTTCGGCGGCGCGGAGCTGGGCATCGGCCTGCTGGCACGCGTAGTCGCGGGCGGTATCGAGCGGGAGCGACGAGAACGTGAGCTGGTTCTTGCCGGCGCGGCCGATGAGGTCGATGAGCGCGGGGATGCGCATATCGAGGCGGTCGAAGGCGAGGTTCTGGATGCTGACGTTGGCCTCGCCGAGCAGGTAAGCGGCGATCATGGTATCGAAGCGCAGGCCGCGGGGGGCGACGCCGTGGTTGGCGAGGACGAGGAAGTCGAAGTGGCCGTTGTGGGTCACCTTGTGCAGCTTTTCGTCTTCGAGCGCGGGCTTGAGCGCGGCGAGCACTGATTCCAGCGGGAGCTGCCGGCCGTCGCCGAGGCCCTGCTGGTGGCCGACGGGGACGTAGGCGGCGGCGCCGGGCGCGGTGGCGACGGCGATGCCGACGATCAGGCCGCGCATGCCGTTGGCGTCGCTGTTCTCGACGTGGAGGGCAACGCGGGCGGCGGCGCCTAGCTCGCGGGCGAGCGCCTTGAGGTCCTTCTCGCTGGTGACGGTGCGATACGCGTGCGCCGGCGCCGCGGCCGGCTGCGCCTCCGGCGGCAGCTTCGGCGGTGCGTTGCCCGTGCCCAACGACTGGGGAAGGCGGCTGATCAGCGAACGGAACTCCAGTTCGTGGAAGAGCTGCTCAACGCGGTCGCGGTCGAAGCCGCGGATGCGGCAAGCCTCGAGATCGAGGGTGGCGGGGACGTCACGGCGGATCGTCGCGAGGTCGAGGCTGAGGCGCGCTTCCTTCTCGTGGGCGCGGAGGTTCTCACGCAGCTTCTCGGGCGTGACGTCGTCGATGTGCTCGTAGATGCTCTCGACGGATCCGAACTGCTGGAGCAGCTTCGTCGCGGTCTTGTCGCCGATGCCGGGGACGCCGGGAATGTTGTCGGAGGTATCGCCCTTGAGGCCCTTGAAGTCGGCGATCTGCTCCGGCTGGAGGCCGTAGCGCTCGACGACGGCGGCGACGTCGTAGTCCACGGCGGGTGCGCCCTTCATGAACGGGCGGTAGAGGAAGACATCGACGCCGGGCTCGACGAGCTGGAGGAGGTCCGTATCGAGCGAGACGATGCGGGCTTTGACGTTCTGCTCCTTCGCCTGCTTCGCGAGCGTGCCGAGAAGGTCATCGGCCTCGAAGCCCGGCGCCTCGAAGGTGGGGATGCTGAACGCCGCGATGACCTCACGGATGCGGACGATCTGGCGGCGCAGCTCGTCGGGCATGGCGGTGCGGGTGGCCTTGTAGGTCTCGTCCTTCTCGTGGCGAAACGTGGCGCCGGGGGCGTCGAGGGCGATGGCGAGATATTCGGGCTTGAGCTGATCGAGGATGCTGAGGAGCGTGCTGGTGAAGCCGTAGACGCCCGTGACCACCTCGCCGGTGCGGCGGATGGTGAATTCGACGGGCTTGCTGGTCTGGCTCCCCTGGAAGACGAGGAAGGAGCGGTAGATCAGGCTGTGGCCATCGATGAGGACGAGGCGCTGCTTGGCTGCTGGCACGCAGGGATTATACGACGGGGCGGCGGCTACAGTGATCCGGCGGCCGGGACACCAAACGGGGTCGGGAGCCGGGGCGCGCGTTCAGTAGCCGGAGCCGTTGCTGTACGAGCCGGCGGTCGGCGCGGGCGTGGCGGGGGCGCTGCCGGAGCCGCCGGGTCCCGAGACCGTAATCGTGCCGATCACGCCGAGGCTGCGGTGGAAGCGGCAGTAGAAGGTCAGCGTGCCGGCGGCGGCCGGCGTGAACGTGACCGTCGCGGATTCGCCGGGCGCGAGCGTCTTGTCGACGCCGAGGCCATCGATGGTGAAGGTGTGGGCGACGCTGCCGGCGTTGGTGAGGCTGACGGTGAGCGGGCTGGCGGCCTGCGCGTTCAGCGACGACGGCTGGAAGTGGTCATCGACCTGCCGCACGCGGACGTTGCCGGAGGCCGCGGTCACCGCGCCGGTGGGCGTGTTGGGAGCGGAACTCGTGCCGTAGCCGCTGCCGCTGCCGCTGCCGCAGGAGGTGGCGACAACGATCAACGTCGGGGCTACGACGGCGAGGACGGCGGATGAGATGCTGCGCATGGGCGATCCTCCACGCCGAACCTACGCTGCGGCGCCGGCGACGGATGGCGCGCAAGTCTTACAAGACACGCGTGCGGAGGCGGAGCCGCGCGACGACGTACCCGGGCTTGGACCTGGTCAGGGAGCGGAGGACGGTGGCGGGCGGAGTTGGCCGCAGCACGAGGGCACCCGCGCCGGGTTGCCCAGATCGGGGCTACGGCGCGAACTGCTCGACCAAGGCGTCGAGCGCGAGAGGGAGCGGAGGGCGGAGGGCGGCGCCCTTCTCGGAGTTGCAGGCGGCGTACCAATTCCCGGCGCGGTATTCGGCGGCGACTTCCTCGATCTGGGCAGCCCATGCGGCGCGGTGCGGCCTGATGCCGCAGCATACCTGTCTCCGTAGGTGCCCGGAGACCGCCGCGTCCTCATGCGCGTGGCGCCTCCGAGGAGCGCCCCAGAGGACTGAACTCGACTACATCTCCCTAGCCGCGCCGAGCGTCGCCTCTGCCTTGGCAATTTCAGAGTCAAGGATTGCCACAAGCTCCATCTCGCGCGCCTTCCACTCCGGGTCGTTCGTCCTGAGCATGTCCTTCTGACACCGCCTCCGCACGGTCCTGAGTGCCTCAAGCTGCCGCTGGGTCAGGTCATGCTTCGTCATATCGCAGCCTCCTGTTCTTTCCATTCCTTTGAGGCGTAGACAGGCTGATCGTTGGCGGCTTATGCCGACGATCGGCGTGCATCTACGCCCCGCCAGGTAGCCCTCGGGCCCTGATGAGGCGTCGCGCTTTGCTTGCGACGCCGACTGCGACGATGTCGTGACTCATCGACGTTCTCACGAACTCCGTCAGGCTAGGGTGTTTCCAGAGCCGGTCAGCTCCGTCACACCGAGCCAAGCAGAAGCGTGCTTCGATGAGCTCACGCTCCAGATCTCGCCGCTTCATTCCCCTTAGCTTTTGCATGCTGTTTTCCTCCAAATCTCGGCACGAATCCTGTGGCACCTCGTGATGCCTTTTGCCCTAAATGAAAAAATCTCCGCGGAAATCGTTGGACGAACGATTTCGCGAAGAACAGGAAATGAAGAAACCTCCGCGAAATCGCAGGGATTGCGATTTTTCACAGAGATTTCGAAAGCGCCGCTATTCTATTTTTTTGCATACCTGTCGCGGTAACGCGACAGGCGCCGTCCGCTCGCCGAAGCAGCCGCTACCGTATCAGAGGGTCACGTTGCTGTCAAGGGGCATCGGGCCACATTTCCGCAAGACGCGGCGGGCGGGCATACTTCGCGGTGGCATGGACGGTGGCTGGAAGGAGCGCGACATGGCCGGGTACGAGCACATCCTGTACGAGACGCGCGGCGCGGTGGCGCTGATCACGCTGAACCGGCCGGAGCGGCTGAACGCGTGGACGCCGACGATGGAGCTGGAGTTCATCGACGCGGTGAACGCGGCGGCGGCGGACCGCGCGATCGGCTGCCTGGTGGTGACGGGGGCGGGGCGCGGGTTCTGCGCGGGGGCGGACATCGGCGGCTTCAACCAGGGGATCCAGCAGGGGGCGGCGCGGCGGGCGTCGAACATGCTGAGCGAGGGGGGGAGCCCGGAGGTGCCGCTGGCGCTGACGCGGGGCAAGCCGGTGATCGCGGCGATCAACGGCGTGAGCGTGGGCGTGGGGTTGACGATGACGATGGCGTGCGACATCCGCATCGCGTCGACGGCGGCGCGGTTTTCGGCGCGGTTCGTGCGGGTGGGGCTGACGCCGGAGTGCGGGAGCAGCCGCTACCTGCCACTGGTCGCGGGGCTGCCGAACGCGCTCTACCTGGCGCTGACGGGGCGGATCATTGATGCGGAGGAGGCGCTGCAGCGGCGGCTGGTGGACCGGCTGGTGGAGCCGGAGCAGCTCATGCCGGAAGCGCTGAAGCTTGCCGAGGAGATCGCGGCGAATCCGCATGAGGCGGTGTGGTCGGCGAAGCGGCTGCTGCACGCGAACGCAACGGAGGCGGACCTGCGGCGCGTCGTGACGATGGAGAGCTACTCGATCCGCGAGCTGCAGCGCGGAAGCGACCACCGTGAGGCGGTGCAGGCGTTCGTGGAGAAGCGCGAGCCGCTGTTCAACCAGTAGCGCGGCGCAGATCAGCGGAGGGGTTCCGACCGCAGGAGAGTGCGAAGGCGACGCTCCCGGCGACGCCGGGGCTTGCTGCTATGCTGGCCACATGGAGTCGTGGGACGACGTGGCAGACGGACGGGTGGTGGCCGTGGCGGAGGACGCCGCCGGACGGATCGCGCGGCGCGTGGCGGCGGGCGGCGCGGATGGCGACGCGCTGCTCGGCGGGTGCATCGACGACCTGCGGGCGAGCGGGTACCTGCGGCTGACGATCCCGCGCGAGCTGGGCGGACTCGGCGGCAGCGCCCTGGACGCGTGCGTGGCGCAGGAGAAGGTGTCGCGCGCGCTGGGGTCGGCGGGGCTGGCGGCGAACATGCACGTGCAGTACATCGGCGCGTCGCTGGTGTCGGGGCTGTGGCGGCGGGAGATGCTCGACGCGTTTCTGCGACGGGCGGCGGAGCAGGGCTACCTGATCAACAACTGCCAGGCCGAGGCGGAGATGGGCAGCCCGGCGCGGGGCGGGCTGCCGGCCACGACGGCGACGCGCGTCGATGGCGTGTGGCGGATCAGGGGGCGGAAGCAGTGGTCGACGGCGAGTCCGTTCCTCACGCACTACGCCGTGAGCGCGACCGTTCGCGCGCCGGGGATGCCAGAGCACCTCGGCCAGTTTCTCGTGACGGCGGGCGCGGACGGCGTGCGCATCGACCGGACATGGCGGGCGCTGGCGATGCGTGAGTCGGCGAGCCATGACCTCGTGTTCGAGGATGTGTTCGTGCCGGACGCGGACGTCATCCGGGTGAGCGAGACGGGCGAGCGCTTCACGCCGTCGGGCGAGGTGGCGCCCTGGCACGGGCTGACGTTCTCGGCCACGTACGTCGGCGTGGCGGTGGCAGCGCGCGACTGGACGTTGCGCTTCGCGGCGACGCGCGTGCCGACGAACCTGGGGAAGCCGATCGCGGAGTTGCCGGGGGTGCGGGCGAAGCTCGGCGAGATCGAAGCGTTGCTGTTCGCCGCGCGACGGCTGATCTTCACCACGGCGCGGGATTGGGTGGAAGGGCGCGGGGACCGCGGGGAGACCGCCGCGCAGATCCCGCTTGTGAAGATGCACGCGACTAACGCGGCGGTGCGGGTGACCGACCTCTGCATGCGGGTGGCGGGCGGCGTCGGGGTGGCGGAGACGCAGCCGCTGGAGCGCTGCTTCCGCGACGTGCGGTCAGGGCTGATCCATCCGCCGCTGGACGATGTGGCGCTGGAAGGGGCGGCGCGACACGCGCTGCGGGAGTACCGCGAGGACGGCGCGCGCGATTGATCAGCCGATGCGGGAAACCTGGTAGTACAGGTCTTCGTGCGCATCGGTGACGCGCTCCCAGGAGAAGTGCTCGCGGGCGTAATCGAGCGACTTCGCGCGGTGACAGCCGACGAGCTCCGGGGCGGCTATGAGCCGCGCGAGGCGGTCACGCAGCGACGCGACGGGGTCGGCGATCTGGAAGGTGATGCCGGCGGGGCCAACGGTCTCCACGTTCTCGGGGATATCGCTGACGAGCACGCAGTTGCCGTAGCCCATCGCCTCGACCAGAGAGAGTGCGGTGCCCTCGATCTCGGACGGCTGGACATAGACGTAAGCGTTGGCGAAGAGCTCGCGGACCGGCTCACCGTACACCGGGCCGAGCAGGCGGACGTTATCGAAGCCGGTGGCGCGCAGGTGCAGTGACTTCCAGTATTCCCCGTCGGTGGAGCCATCGCCGACGATGACGAGCGCCTTGTCCGTGTCGAGTCCCTTGTACGCCTCGATGAGGTGGTGGAGACCCTTTTCCGGCGTGATGCGACCGACGAAGAGGAGGTAGCCGCGCTCTTCGAGGTGGTACGTGGCGAGCGCGCCGCGACCGGCGATCTCCCGCATGTCGACGCCGTGAGCGATGTAGTGTGGCTGTCGTCCGTAGCGCTCCTGGTACCACCGCGCGACCTCGCGCGAGTCGGTGATACAGGCGCCAGAGGCGCGGATGGCGAGGTGCGACGACCGTTCGAGGAGCGCACGGGCGGCGCGGCCCCACTTGCGGCGGCGCCAGTCCATGCCATCGACGGAGATGACGGTGCCGCGGCCGGCGAGGCGCAGGAGCGGCAGCCAGGGCGCGTTGCCGACGCCGAAGACGTGGACGACATCGGCTCGCCGGATGAGCGCGTGGACGGAGGCGGCCGCGGTGTGGCTCGGCGTATCGAGGTGCTTGCGGTTCAGGGAGGGGAGTTCAACGCGGCGGATGCCGCGATAGACGGCGTCGTGATACGCGGCGTTGTGGGCGCGGCAGTAGGCCGTCACGCGGTGACCGCGCTCGACGACGCGGGCGGCGACCTCCTCGGCGACCGTTTCGAGGCCGCCGTAGTTCGCGGGGATGCCGCGCATGCCGAGCATGGCGACGTGCAGCGGGCGGCGACCCGTGGGGCGTGCGGGCGGCGCGTACATGGCCTAGAAGACCCGCGAATAGGACTTCTGCGACTCGTGGACCTCGGTGAGGAGCTGCATCCAGCGCAGGTTGTAGTAGCGCGGGTGCAGCATCTCCTGCCGGTCGATGAGCTTCACGTGGGGCAGAATGCTCTCGATGGAGTCGCAGGGCGTGCGTGCGGGGGTCCAGCCGGTGGCAGCAGTGAGGCGTTCGTTGGTGCATCGGTAGTCGCGCTTGCGGCCTGTGGCCGGGACGGACGTGATTTCGATCGGGCCGACGATGGGCTCGACGGCGCGGGCGACGACGCGGGCGAGGTCGCGCACCTGGTAGTTGTCCTGGACGACGTTGAAGATGCGGCCGGCAACCTTCTCCGCGGGAGCGTCCATGGCAACGACGTGCGCAGTGGCGACATCCTGGACATCGACGAGAGGACGCCACATGAGGCCGCCGTCGTGGAGGAAGAGCTGCTTCTTGAGGAGAGCGTCTTTGACGAAGGTGTTGACGACGAGGTCGTAGCGCATTCGGCGGCTGTAGCCACCGACGGTGCCCTGGCGGAGGACGACGACCTCGAGGCCGCGGGCGGCTGCCTCGAGGAGCTTGCGTTCGGCCTCGTACTTGGACATAGCGTAGGCGCCGATGGGCTCGACCGGGGCGTCCTCGGCGAGGAGGTCGGCGGAGGTGAGACCGTCGTAGATGGAGCCGCTGGAGCCGAATGTGAGGCGGCGGACCCCCATGCGGATGCAGGCTTCGGCCAGCTCGGCGGTGGCGACGGCGTTCATCTGCCAGTTTGCGTGGGGGTCGAGGTCGGCGGTGGGGTCGTTGGAGAGGCCGGCGAGGTGGGCGACGGCATCGACGCCGGCGAGGTCGCTATCGCGCATCTCGCGGACATCGCGCGAGACGAGCTCAACGCCGGGCAAGCTATCGAGACCGCAGGAGCCCCAGAAGAAGCGGTCGAGGACACGGACTCGGTCGCCGCGGCGCACGAGTTGCTCGACCAGCTCTACACCGATGTAGCCGGCGCCTCCCGTCACACAGACCAACCTGCTCATACGGTCACTCCAAGCTCCGTCATGTCCATCCCCCGGGCCGGGCCATCGCCTGCTCGTACGCGGCGACGAGCTGGCGGTAGTGTGTGTCCGGACCGTGTCTCTCCAGTACCAACGCACGGGCCTTGCGACCCATTTCACGAGCGGCCTCCGGCCGGGAGAGGAGATCCTCGATGACGGCGCGGAGCGCGGCCGCGTCACCGGCTCGGAAGACGAGGCCGGTCGCGCCGTGGCGGACGAGTTCGGGTAGCCCGCCCATATCCGACGCGATGACCGCCTTGCCCCGCTCCGCCGCCTCCAGGACGCTCAGCGGGGCGTTCTCGTACCACTCCGACGGCACAACCACGAAGCTGGCGCCCTCGACGACGGGCTTCAGCGCTTCTTGTGGCAGGTGCCCCAAGAAGCGCACGTTCGCGAGCCCGTTCTCGCGGCACCACGCCTCGTACTCCCCGCGCGCCTCGCCGTCGCCGGCGATGCGGAGTTCCGTTTCGCGGGCGACGGCGCCGTCCTTCACCGCCCGGAGCAGCGTCCCGATGCCCTTCACGCGCTCGACCCGGCCGGCGTACAGGACGTAGGGCGCCGGGTCACCGGGCGCGGGATCCGGGCCCGGTTCGATGAAGTTCGGGATGTGCACCAGACGGCGGGGGTCAGTGCCAAACTTTATCATCTTTTGGGCCAGAAATTCGCTGGGGGCGATGAAGAACTTGACAACATCGCGATCCAGCCGAAGCCAGCGGTGGAGGTAGGCCTCGGAGGCGCAGACGGCGCTCCGGGCCCGGGAGCCCTTGACGCAGCGGTGGAGGACGGCGTTGTAGTAGCGGCCACCCAGGCAGCGCTCGCATGGAGCGCCTTCGGTATAGAGCGTATACGCGGGACAGATCAGCTTGTAATCGTGCAGGGTCATGACGGCGGGGACGCCGGCCTTGCCCAGGGCGCGGAGGACGGACGGCGAGAGCTGGTGGTAGACGTTGTGGAGGTGAGCGACGTCGGGCCGGGTATCGCGGATGAGCCGGGCGAGCTTCCGTTCAGCCTCGCGGGAGTAGAGGATGCGGACGGCGGCGGCAGCTTTGCCGGGTAAGCCGCCCTCGGTCTCGCGGAGGTCGACGTTGCTGACGAAGTAGCGCTCGTAGGGCGTGGGCGCGTTCCGGGGGTCGTGCATAGAGAACGGGATGACGTCGTGGCCGTGCCGGTGGAGGAGATCGGCCTCGGCGAAGCAGACCGTTTCGGCGCCACCGCGGTTGTAGTGGAACTTGTTGATCTGGAGGATCTTCACGCGGCGGACTGCGCGGCGGCGGCCGACTGTTCGGGCGCGTGGCGGCCGAAGCGGACGGGCTGATACGCGCCACTTGCGGCGACAACGAGGGCGGCGAAGCCCCAGAAATACCACTCGAGCACGGGGTAGACGATGATGTTGTCCGAGAGGGCGATGACGACGCGCGCAGCGAAAGCCATGAGGAACGCGAGCATCAGGTCGCGCTCAAAGGGCGTGGCGGCCTTGCGGTAGGCGTCCAGGGCCAGGAGGAAGAGCCTGCGGTAGAGGACGAACATGGTGATCAGGCCGGCGAGCCCGGTTTCGACGAGGAGGCGAATGTACTCGTTGTGTGTGAGGTTGCCGGTGCGGACGGAGACGGCATCGAAGCCGGCGCCGATGGTGGCGAGATGCACGGGCGTGGTGGCGCTGACCGCGTTGGACCACTGCTCCTGGCGCCAAACGACCGAGCCGGAGCTGCTGGTGGCGGCATCGAAGCGGGCGCGAATGCTGGGCACGCCGAAGTAGAAGGCGCCCATCATGAGGGGGACCAGCAGGAGCGACCAGCGGGCGCGCGTCCCCATGAAGATGACGATGGACACGGCGACGCCGACCCAGGCGCCGCGGGTCTGCGCCTCATAGATCGAGAAGAGGATTGCAGGGATGAGGATGAAGAGTGCCACGCGCCCGACCCGGGAGCGCGAATGGAGGAACATGACGAACGCGAGGGGAAGAATCTGGGCAAGGAACATGGAAAACGCGGCGGGGTGGCTGAACGTGCCGTAGATCCGGTTCAGGCCAGGCGTATCGTGATTGCCGGTGTTGGCGAAGAACTGGTCGATGGCGACGGCGATGGGCACGACGGTCGCGACGAGAAGGACCA
>DASQHL010000099.1:0-1604 GCA_035632115.1 Dehalococcoidia bacterium
CGACCTTTTTGTTCACCGACATCGAGGGGAGCACCTCGTTGTGGGAGGGTGAGCCGGAGGCGATGGCGGCGGCGGTGGCGCGGCACGACACGGTGCTGCGGGAGGCGGTGCAGGGACACGGTGGGAGGATCGTGAAGACCACCGGGGACGGCATCTACGCGGTGTTCGAGAGTGCGGCGGAGGCGCTGGCGTCGGTGCTGGCGATCCAGTTGGGGCTGCAGGAGCCGGGGGCGACGGCGGGGCTGACGCTGAGGGTGCGCTGCGGGCTGCACACGGGGGCGGCGCACCAGCGCGACAACGATTACTTCGGCACCACGATCAACCGCACGGCGCGAATCATGGGGGCGGCGCACGGCGGGCAGATCCTGGTGTCGCGGGCGGTGGCGGAGGCGGTGCAGGAGGGGCTCGGCGACGGCGTGAGTCTGCTCGATCTGGGCAGCGTGCGCTTGAAGGGGCTGTCGACGGCGGAGGCGGTGTACCAGGTGGTGCACCCGCAGCTGCGCAAGGAGTTTCCGGCGCTGCGCGAGCTGGAGGCGACGCCCAATAATCTGCCGCAGCAGCTCACTTCGTTCATCGGGCGCGAGCGCGAGCGCGACGAGATCGAGGACATGCTGGAGGGGGCGCGGCTGTTGACGCTGCTCGGCATGGGGGGGCTCGGCAAGACGCGGCTCGCCTTGCAGGTCGGTACCACGGTGATGGACGGCTACCCGGACGGGGTGTGGTTCGTCGATCTGCAGACGATCCGCGACGAAGGGCTGGTGGCGAGCGAGACGGCGCGCGTGCTGGGGGTGCGCGAGGAGCCGGGGCGCCCGCTGATGCAGACGCTGACGGCGCACCTGAAGACGCGCAAGCTGATGCTGATCGTGGACAACTGCGAGCAGGTGATCGACACCTGTGCGCAGTTGGCGAGTGCGATTCTGAAGGCGGCGCCGGAGGTGCGCATGCTGGCGACGAGCCGCATTGCGCTGCGCGTGCCGGGCGAGCAGACCTACGTGGTGCAGCCGTTGCCGGTGCCGACGCGGAACCAGAGTCTGGCGGCGCTGCAGCAGTCGACGGCGGTGCAGCTGTTCGTGGAGCGGGCGAAGCTGCACAAGCCGGCGTTCGCCTTGACCGCGAAGGAGGCGCCGGCGGTAGCCGACCTGGTGTACCGGCTGGAGGGCATTCCGCTGGCCCTCGAGCTTGCCGCGGCGCGGGTACGCTCGCTGTCGGTGGCGGACATCAACAAGCGGCTGAACGACCGCTACAAGATCCTCACCGGTGGGGACCGCACGCTGCAGGCGCGCCAGCAGACGCTGCGCGCGCTGGTCGACTGGTCGTACGACCTCCTGGAGGAGAACGAGCAGGTGCTGCTGGCGCGGCTGTCGGTGTTCGCGGGCGGGTTCGGGCTGGAAGCGGCGGAGACGATCTGCGGGGCGGCGCCGCTCGATCCGATCGACGTGCTGGATCTCATCACCTCGCTGGTGGAGAAGTCGCTCCTGCGCGTCGAAGAGAACGACGCCGGCGCGCGCTACCGGATGCTGGAGACCATTCGCGAGTATGCCTGCGAGAAGCTCACCCTGCGCGACGAGCTCACCGCTACCCGCGTCGCCCACTGCGAGCATTTC
>DASQHL010000100.1:0-33365 GCA_035632115.1 Dehalococcoidia bacterium
GGCGCCGTCGTCGGCCGCTACGGCGGCGATGAGTTCGTCGCCGTCCTCCCCGGCGCCGACCGCGCCGCGGCCGAGGCCTACCGCGCCGCCGCCCTCGAGACGCTCCTCCACGCCAGGGTCAGCGATCCCGAGACGGGCACCCTCATACCGGTCGTCGCCAGCGTCGGCCTCGCCGTCTATCCGGAGGAGGCCGACGCCGTCGAAGACCTGATTCGCCTCGCCGATAGTGCCATGTACGCATCGCGCCGCCTGCGCGTCATGGACGGCGAAGCCGGCCCCCTCGGACGCTCCCTCGGCCCCGACCGTGCCGAGCGTATGGTCGCCGAGATCCTGCCCCTCCTCACCTCTCCCGGCCACCTCGGCGATAAGCTCCGTCTCGTCAGCCACCGCCTCTCCGTCGGCGCTGGCTACGACGGTGTCACCTTCGCGCTCATCGAGGGGGAGCACGATGCCGGGACCAACGCCTTCAGCTACGCATCTGCCGCCGCGGCCCCCGTCGCGCCGCGCGGCGATCGTGCCCTCAACGACCGCATCGCCGGCCTGCTTCGCTCCCAGCGCCGCCCCATCATCATCGATGACGTCGCCGGCGACGATCGCCTCAGCGGCGACGAACGCGCCGCTCTTGAGAGCGCCGGCATGCGGGCCGTCCTGCTCACCCCCATGCTCTGGCAGGACGAGCTGATCGGCGCCCTCTCCGTCGCCAGCAAGCGCCCCGCCGCGTTCAGCGTCCGCGATGCCGAGTTCGTCGCCGCCGTCGCCACGCAGGTCACCGCCATCGTCCGCATGGCCTCCATGCTCGACGAGCTGCGTGCCTCGTCCTCTCGCCTGATGCGCGCTCACACCGAGACCGTGCTGATGCTCGCCGGCGCCGCCGAGGCCCACGACCACGGCACCGGCCGCCACCTCCAGCGCGTCCGCGGCCTCACAGAGGCACTCGCCCTGGAGTTGGGCAAGTCCCCCGAACAGGCGCACGAGCTCGGCCTCGCCGCCGTGCTCCACGACATCGGCAAGATCCGCGTGCCGGACATCGTCCTGGGAAGCTCCGCCAAGCTCGCCGAAAGCGAATGGCTGCTCATGAAGCAGCACACCATCTGGGGCAGCGAGTTCCTCGCCGGCCAGCAGGGGTTCGCACTCGCCGCCGAGGTCGCCCACTGGCACCACGAACGCTGGGACGGCACCGGCTACCCGGACGCCCTCGCCGGTGACGCCATCCCCGAGTCCGCGCAGATCACCGCCGTCGCGGATGCCTTCGACGCCATGACCAACGACCGCCCCTACCGCCTCGGCCGCCCCATCGCCGACGCTGTCGCCGAGCTGCTCCGCTGCTCCGGCACGCAGTTCAGCCCGCGCGTTGTCGATGCCCTCGCGCGCCTGCACGAGCGCACCGCGCTCTCGTTCGTCGAGATCGATCTGGAGGACAACGGTGAGCGCGCCGCCTAACCCGGCCCGCCCGTCTCAGGTCGTCGTGAGCCGCACGCTGCGCCCCCTTCATGAGGTGCGCTGGCGGAGGGGGAGGGATTCGAACCCTCGATCCCGGTTTCCCGAGATAAGCGCTTAGCAGGCGCCCGCACTAGGCCACTATGCGACCCCTCCAGGAGCGGCACATTCTAACACGGGCCATCGCACCGCCCGTCGCCGGCGCCACGCACGGTGCTACACTCGTGCATGAGCATCCTCGACCGCATCGTGCACCGGATCGCCGGCCGCCCCGATCCCGGCGCACCCCAACGCCTCCCCTCGCCCGATGCGCTCGTCCTCGTCGCGCAGCCCTTCGGCGAGCCGGAGGCCCAGCTCTTCCACGACATGCTCCAGAACGAGGGCATCCGTTCGCTGATCAAGAATCGCGACCCCGTGAGCGCCCGCGCCGGCGGCATCGGCCCGCCATGGTCCTACGAGCTGTGGGTGCTGCGCCGCGACCTCCGCCGCGCCCAGGAGGTCCTCGACCTCCCGCCCGCGGGCGCGCCATGAACCCGCTCCGCTGGCTTGCTCGTGCGCTCCTGCGCGATGCTGACCGATCGCCCCGGCCCGATGAGCTGGTCTTGCTCGCCGAGCCCGACGGCCAGATCGTCGGCGATCTCTGGCACGCCCAGCTCGAGGCCGCAGGCATCGCCAGCATGCTCAAGAACGTGAGCCCCATCTCGCCTACATGGGCGCCGAGCCAGCCCCCATGTTCGAGTTGTACGTGCGCTACGCCGACCTCGCGCGCGCCAGGGCCGCCCTCGCACTCCCCGGCGACGCCGCCGGCGAGTCGGCCGCCGCCTGCTGACGCATCTGACCCACCCGCTCGCCCCGTGCGCCCCCTGAGCGAACACGCCCCGCATCCCTCGAGGGCCCCTCACCCTCACGCTTCCTAGGGATTTAGGGGGTATCCCCTACGGTTTCTCAGGGTAATCCCTTATGGGAAGTCCTTCGTCCTGCCCCCATACTCGCCAGCGTTCAGGAGGACAAGGGACATGGCGGACATGCTTACAGGCACCTGCGTTCACCATTGGGTGCTCTCCCTTCCGGAGGACGATGTGATCCGCGGCCGCTGCAAGCGCTGCGGGGCCACGCGCGAGTACCCGGCCAGTGTGGAGGGCGCAAGCCGCCAGGGCGTCTACGACGAGGCCGCGTCGTTGAACAAGACGGTGTCGCTGCTACCGGACGTGGGCGGGGACAGCACCCTGCCGGGGACGAATCGGGCATGGTAGACGGCTCTCCCTTAGGGGTTACCCTTAGGGGTCGCCGGAGTGCGCACGCAGTACCAGAGCGGAACGAGGAGCGTCAGGCGGTTGCGCATGGCGCGTTGCAAGGAGGACACCTCTCATGACCAATGGATTGGCGCCGCGGCAACACGCAAGCCGCATCAAGGTTCTCATCGTCGATGATCACGCCGTCCTGCGGCAGGCGCTCCGCATGCTGCTGGAGAACCAGCCCGAAGTCGAGGTCGTCGGCGACGCCGGCAACGGCCGCGAAGCCCTCGACTCCTGCGAGAAGCTCCACCCCGACGTCGTCCTCATGGACATGGTCATGCCCGGCCTCAACGGCCTGGAGGCTACTCGCCAGATCCGCCGCCGCGTGCCCAAGGCCAAGATCCTGATCCTCACCGGCTACATGGAAGACGAGCAGATCCTCGCCGCCCTGCGCGCCGGCGCCTCAGGCTACGTCGTCAAGAAGTCCGATGTGCAGGAGCTGCTCCTCGGCATCCAGTCCGTCCACCGCGGCAACACCTACTTCAGCTCCGCCATCAGCGATGGCGACGCCGTCCAGGACTACCTCTGGCAGGCCAAGAAACCCGAATCGAAGACCGGCTACGACCTGCTCACCAGCCGCGAGCGCGAGGTGCTCCAGCTCATCGCCGAGGGCTACTCCAACCAGCGCATCGCCGGCGAACTCTTCATCTCCGTCAAGACCGTCGAAGCCCACAAGGCGCACATCATGTCGAAGCTCCACGCCCAGAACCGCACCGACCTCATCCGCTACGCCATCCGCAAGGGCATCGTCGGACTCGAGAGCGGCCCCGAACTGGGCACCGAAGAGCAGGGTGTGGGCTAGATGGCGAACGCACACACCTCCCGCGACAAGCGCCCGGCCAAAGACCTGCGCTCCGAGATCCAGGAGATCGCCCACGCCCGGCCCGACCAGCTCCGCGACGGCTACCTCAACCGCCTGCGTCGGCTGCTCCGCCTCCGCCGCGACCACTTCGATGAACTGAACGAGCAGGGCCTGCGCCTCCTCGACCGGTCGATCTTCGCCGCCTACTGCGACTGCATCGACATCGGCCAGGCGGACGCCGCTCGCGACGTGCTGAAGGACGTGCGGCTCACGCTCTCCCTGTCGCGCGCCGGAAAGAGGTGACGCACACGGACGCCGGGCGCACTGTGCTCATCGTCGATGACGAGCCCGTCGTGCGGGCGCTGCTCCGCGCAGCGCTCGAGCCGACGGGCTCGCGCCTTATCGAGGCCGCCGATGGCTGCGAGGCCGTTACCGCCGCCTGGCGTGACCGCCCCGATCTCGTCCTGCTCGATGTCGGCTTGCCGAAGCTCAACGGCTTCGACGCCTGCCGCGCCATCAAGACCAAGCCGGCGCCGCCCCGCGTCCTGCTCATCACCGGCAACGCCGATCTGCCCGAACTCGAAACCTGCGGCGCTGATGGCCTGCTCGAAAAGCCCTTCGACCCCTTCTTCGTGGCCGCGAGCGTCAGCCGCGAACTCGACATCGCCGCGGGCGACGCCGCCTGATCGCCCGCGCCGCTCTCAGCTCTGCACGCCCGATTGCAGCAGCACCCCGTTGTGGATCAGGAAGCTGCGCACGGTGTTGCCCCACTTCGCTCGCCGCAGCCGCGAGCCCTCCTGCTGCGCCTGCCACGCATCGATTAGCGCCGCGTAGCGTTCGCGTCCCTTGACGCGGATGCGCCGCTCGCCGTCCTTCAGCATCGTCGTCTCCTTGATGATCTGGTCAGGGTCGCGGCTCACATGCCGGCAGAACGCCTCCAGCATCGCCAGCCGCTCGGGGTCGTCTGTCGCCGGGTCGCCGCCCCAGTGCTTGCGCAGCCCGTCCAGCCACGTCCGCACGCTCGCGTACTCGATCAACGGCCGCAACTCGACAGGTGCCTCGCCCTCAGACATCGGCGCCCGCCCCCGCAGAGCTGATCGCTGACAGCCCCCTCACATCGGCAGGCCGTACTTCTCGGCCAGCCTCCGGATCTCCTCGATGCGCTTCGGGTCGTTGGGCTTCGCCGGCTCCTGGATCATCTTCGCCCGCTTCAGCTCCTCCACAACCGCGTCGTCCCGCCTGAACGGCTGGCCGTACTTCCCCTCGAAGTACAGCTCCTCGAACGGCGGCCGCGGCCGCTGGCCGCCCCCGTCCCACGACTCCGCCGGATACCCGACGAGGATCGTCGAAAGCGGGATCCAGTCGTCCGGCGTCCCGAACACCTCCTTCAGCACCGCCCCGTTCAGCGTCACCAGCCCCACCCCCAGCCCCTCGTCCACCCCCGTCAGCAGCGCCTGGCACATCGCCACGCCCACGTCCATCGTCGAGGGGACCGGGTAGCCGGGGTTCTGCGTCATCGGCTTCAGGATCTGCGGGTACACGAAGTCATCCACGAACTTGTGGCTCCAGCCGTGCGTCGGCGCGAGCGCGCCCACATCCACCAGCTCCTTCAGCCGCGTGCCCTGGATCCGGTTGACGATGCCGAGGTCGTTGAACCAGTGGATGTGCACCGGCGCCAGCTCCACGTTGAGCGCCGCGACCGGCGTCTTCAGCCGCTTGAGCTGGTCCTCTGTTAGGTCGTCCCGGAACCCCACCACCGCCCGGGCCCAGTGCGCGTTCACTGCGCACGATGCCAGCCGCGCCGCCTCCAGCATCTTCTGGATCTTCTCGCGCTCTACCGGCCGATCCGGGTCGAAAAATCGAATGGAACGGCGCCGGCCGATGACTTCCTTGAACTCCATCGCGGGCCTCCCGGAGAACCTGGCTGTTCAGGTGCTCGAATTGTGGTTCCCGGCGTGGTTAGCGTCAACGCGCTGGCCGGTGCGTAAGCCGTCGGACTGAGCCGCATCTCGGATCCTGTCCGTAGTCTGCTGCCCTGTGGTCCGCCATCGCTCTCTGCTCTCTGCTCTTTGCCGTCAGGCGTCTGCCGTCTGCTCTCTGCTGTCTCTCGTGCTCCGTCCTGTTACCTTGGTGCTCAGTGGGCACGGCCCGCCGGAGGGAGAACAGATGGACTTCGAGCAGATACGCTATACGAAGGACGAGGGCGTGGCCACGATCACGCTCGACCGCCCCGAGCGCATGAACGCCTTCACCGACGTCATGATCCGCGAGTGGGCCGCCGCGCTCGAGGACGCCCGCCTCGACCGCAACGTCCGCGCCGTCATCGTCACCGGCAACGGCCGCGGCTTCTGCGCCGGCGCCGACCTCCGTGCCGGCTCCGGCGTCGCTGAAGCCGCGCGCGCCGAGACGCCGCCCACGGCCGCCGACCGTCGCAACTGGCTCCGCGACGGCGTCCACGCCGTGCCCCGCGCCGTGCAACTGCTCGACAAGCCGTACATCGCGGCGGTCAACGGCGCGGCCGTCGGCGCCGGCATGGACATGGCGTCCATGGCCGACATCCGCATCGCCTCCGAGCACGCGAAGTTCGCCATGTCCTACGTGAAGGTGGGCCTCGTGCCCGGCGATGGCGGCTGCTACTTCCTGCCCCGCATCGTCGGCATCGCGAAGGCGCTCGAGCTGATCTGGACCGGCGACTTTCTGGACGCGCAGGAGGCGCTCCGCATCGGCTACGTCACGAAGGTTGTCCCCGCCGACGACCTCATGCCCGCCGCGACCGCCTTCGCCCGCCGCCTCGTCGAAGGCCCCGCCGTCGCGATGCAGCTCGCCAAGCGCCTGGTCTACCGCGGCCTCGACGCCGCCTGGCACGAGGCCTTCGAGGAGGCCGCGCAGGCAATGGCCATCGCCCAGTCCACCGAAGACGCCCGCGAAGGCCCCCGCGCCTTCGCCGAGAGCCGCCCCCCGAAGTTCCTCGGCCGGTAGGGATCGGCCGCGGTGCTCGTTCCGGCGTGTAGCATTGGCGTCCGTTAACCTTTCGTGCGGCCCCGACGTTGTACGAGGTGCAGCGGACATACGCCGCTCACGAAGTAGGTGGTGCCACGACGATGTCTCGATCACTGATCGGGCTCACCGTAGCCATGCTCGTCGGTGGCATCGTGCTGTCGACGCGTATCGCGGACGGCGCGTCTGTAGCTACCCCAACGCCGCCGTCATCAGCGACCAGCGTGTCGACCGCGACAGCCTTGCCTGCCGGCACGCTACGGATCCTCGTATTCAACGACCTCAACGGCGATGGCATCCGCGCCAGCGGCGAGCCGGGCCTCGCGAACTGGCACATCAATCAGGGATGTGGCGACGTCATCCTGCCGCTGACGACGGACGCCAACGGCGAAGCGATCACGCGGCCGTTCGGCGGCTATGAATGCCTCAGCCTGGTACGCGAATTCGGCTGGCTGCCGACCGGAAACCCCATCAGCATTCGCGTTCCGGCGGATTGGGACACCACGAAGCCGTTCACGTTCGCGCTGCACGACTTGGGGCGCACGGTCATGGAACTGCGAGGCGAGGCGATTTCCGGGGGACTACCCATGGTGCAAGGAGCTCCGGGCATCGAGGAGCCATTCCGTTCGTGCGGACACCTGTTCTTCGAGAGCGTTCGCCCCACCGGCACGTATGCCGTGGTCATCGTTGAAGGCGCGGATACACACGCTGGATGCCTTCGGCCGGGGGAGAGCGTCGTCCCATCGTCCGACGGCGTCCCACCGACGCCCGCTCCACCGGTGTCGTTTGTGCCGGCTAGCACTGTGGCCACGTCATGGGTGTCGAACGGCGACTCTATGCGTTTCCTGGCGGCCGGCATCACCGACGCGTGGGTGTTGGACCAGGCGGCGGGACGCGTGACGCAGCACTGCGCCGAGGTCCGCAGCATCGAGGGGTTTGTGCCGCCTGGCACCGCGCGAGTGTTCGTGCTGTCCGATCGCGCGCGGCCCGGCTGCGGCGCGGCGGGCCGGATGGTCAGGCTGTTCCGCGATGGCCTCGCGCTGGAGCCGGCTGTTGAGTGGCGAGCCGGCGACATATCGCAGACGTTGCCGCAGTTCGAGGTGCGATCTCCCGCTGACACGCGCGTCGCTCCGCCGAACGCTGGCACCGCGGGCTTGCTCGGCGCGGATCGTCATGGCGCACGTCCGAACCCCTGGCCGCTGTTCTGCGGCGCCATCGCGATTGCCGTGCTCGCGATCGCGCTCCGCTCGTCGGCTCGACGCTACTAACACGCCCGCCTCGCCGCCTCCCGCCTCGCGCCTCCCGCCTCGCGCCTCCCGCCTCGCGCCTCCCGCCTCCCGCCTCCCGCCTCCCGCCTCCCGCCTCCCGCTATACTGACCCCGCCATGAACTTCGCCGTGCTCGTCTTCCCCGGTACCTGGTCGGAGCGCGACTGCCAGTACGTGCTCGAACACCACCTCGGCCAGCACGCGGATCTCGTCTGGCACCGCGACGCCAATCTCGACGCCTACGACGCCGTCGTCATCCCCGGCGGCTTCTCCTACGGCGACCACCTCCGCACCGGCGCCATCGCCCGCTTCTCGCCCGTGATGGAGGCCGTCGTCCGCCACGCCGGCGCCGGCAAGCCCGTCATCGGCATCTGCAACGGCTTCCAGATCCTCTGCGAGTCCCACCTGCTGCCCGGCGCCCTGATGCGCAACGACTCGCTGGAGTTCCGCTGCGTCGATACGTGGCTGCGCGTCGAAAACGCCGCCACCGTCTTCACCCGCGCCACCCGCCCCGGCCAGGTGCTGATGGTGCCGATCTCCCACGGCGAGGGGAACTACTACGCCGATCCCGACACCATCGCGCGGCTCGAGGCTGACCGCCGCGTCGTCTTCCGCTACGTCACGCCGGCCGGCGAAGCGACACCCGCCGCCAACCCGAACGGCTCCGTCAACAACATCGCCGGTATCATCAACGAGCGCGGCAACGTGCTCGGCATGATGCCCCACCCGGAGCGCTCGTCCGAGGCGCTGATGGGTGGCGCCGATGGTCTGCTGATCTTCCGGTCGATGATCGAGAGCGCCGTCGCTGTCGTCGCATAATCACACCGCTGCCGGAGGACCTGATCGTTGAGTGACCACGACCTGTACACCCGCGCGACCTGCTCCGCGCTCGTCATCACCTGCTCTGACTTTCGCTTCAAGCGCGCCGAACGCCTGTTCATCGAGGCCACGGGCCTAGCGGACGACTACGATCTGATCGCCCGCCCCGGCGCCGCGCGCTCTCTCGTCGCCCCCCGCAACGATGCCGCGCGCGCCAGCATGGAGGACGAGATCCGCATGCTCTACGACGCACATGGATTCACCCGCGTCCTCATGCTGCACCACCTGAGCTGCCGCGCCTACGACGACCTCGCCGTCGCCGAAGGCCAGCGCGCCGTCCACGCCGCGCACCTCCGCGCCGCGAGCGCCGTCCTGGCACAACGCCTCCCGGGCGTGGCCCCCGAGCCGTACCTGGTCGCCCTATTCGATGGAGTGCTCCGGGTCGACCCCGTGTTCGGCGCATAGCACAACCCTCGCCGGCCGGACCGCTCCTCGCCCGCACGGCGTTGTCCGCGCTACAGATCCTCGCCTTCCGTCCGCATCGGGGCGTACCAGGCGCGGAATCGGGAAATTCCCACTCAAACACCTGGCCAGATCTGCGGAAAATCCCTGCGATGGACCCCGGGGCGCACGGACGCGCCCCCGGCGTCCGGCCCGCGCGGCGCGATCGAGCAGGGAGGCTCTTCTTGTCCACCGGGCAGGCCCCAGACTTCTTCCACGCCGCCATCACCCACATCCCGTCGCCGCGCGTGGACGAACCGGATGCGGACACCGCCCCCGCCCCATCCGCCGAACCGTGCGCCCGCGCGGACGGCTTCTACCGCCGGCGCGGCAAGCGCACCCTCGATGCCACGCTCGGGCCGCTGCTCGCGCTCGCGTTCCTGCCGCTGATCGCGCTTGTCTCGCTCGCCGTCCTGCTGACCTCCGGCCGCCCGATCTTCTACGGCTCGGAGCGCATCGGCCTGGGAGGCCGGCGCTTCCTCATGTGGAAGTTCCGCACCATGGTCGCCGATGCCGATCTCGTCTACGAGAGCTGGAAGCACACGCACCCCCACCTCGCCACGGAGCTGACGACCACCTGGCAGCTTCCGCACGACCCCCGCGTCACGCCGCTCGGCGGCTTTCTCCGCCGCTCCAGCCTCGACGAGCTGCCGCAGTTCTGGAACGTCCTGCGCGGCGAGATGAGCCTGGTCGGTCCCCGCCCCTACCTCGAGCGCGAGGAGATGGCGCCGGAACTGGCCCGCGCCATCCACTCGGTGAAGCCTGGCCTCACCGGCCCCTTCCAGGTGCGTGGCCGCAAGGGCCTCTCCCCGCAGGCCCGCATGCAGATCGAGGCCAACTACGCGCGCGACGTCCGCTTCGCGCGCGACCTCCGCTACATGTTGCGCACCATCGCGCCCCTCTTGAAGCTGGACGGCCGCTGATGACCCGTATCCTCATCACCACCATCAACTACGCGCCGGAGGCAACCGGCATCGCCCCCTACGCCACCGGTCTCGCCGAGCACCTCGTCGCGCAGGGATACCGCGTGACCACCCTCACCGGGCTCCCGCACTACCCCGCCTGGCGCGTCTCCGAAGGCTATCGCGGTCGGCTCGCCTTCACCGAACACCGCGCCGGCGTCGACGTGCGGCGGCGCTGGCACTACGTCCCGCGCACCCAGTCCGCCCTCCGCCGCGGCCTGTACGAGGCCACCTTCCTGGCGTCCGGGCTCTCGGCGCTGGCGCTTCCCCAACCGGACGCCGTGCTGGGGATCGTCCCGGCACTGAGCGATGGCGTGCTTGCGCGCGTCGCCGCGGCGCGCTTCCGGGTGCCGTACGGCCTCCTGTTTCAGGATCTCGTCGGCCAGTCGGCCGGCCAGAGTGGCATCACCGGCGGTGCCGCGGTCTCCGGCGTCACGCGTCTCGCCGAAGGCTGGGCGGCCCGCGGCGCCGCGGCCGTCGGCGTGGTCGCCGAAGGCTTTCGTCCGTACCTGGAAGGCGTCGGTGTCGAGCCGGGCCGCATCCGCCGCGTGCGCAACTGGACCCACACCGGCGCCGCGACCATCGACCGCGACGCCATGCGCGCGTGGCTCGACCTCCCGAGCGACGCCGTCGTCTGCCTGCACGCCGGCAACATGGGGCACAAGCAGGGCCTCGAGAACCTCGTCGAATGTGCGCGCCTCGCCGCCGCCTCGGCGCCCGCCATGCTGTTCGTCCTCGCCGGAGATGGCAGCCAGCGCGCCGCCATCGAGGCGCTGGCCGGCCGCTACGAGCTCACCAACGTGCGCTTCCTCCCGCTCCAGTCCGACCAGATCTTCCCGAGCGTCCTCGCCTGCGCCGATATCTTGCTCGTGAACCAGCGCGGCACCGTGAGCGACATGGCGCTCCCTTCGAAACTGACGTCGTACTTCGCCGCCGGCCGCCCCGTGGTGGCCGCCGTGGCCCGCAGCAGCGAGACATGGCGCGAGCTCACCTGGAGCGGTGGCGGCCTCGCCGTCCTCCCCGACGATCCGCCGGCCCTGCTCGATGCCCTGCTGCGCGTCGCCGCCGATCCCGGCCTCGCGGCGCACCTCGCCGCCTCCGCCAGGCGCTGGTCGGACGAGATGCTCTCGCCGGATGCCGCGCTGCGCAGCTACGAACAGCTGATCGCCGCCGTGCTTGCGAGCGGCCGCCACGGCAGGGTGCACTCCCGCGGCCGTTCGCGCACCCGCGTACAGCCAATCACGAACAGCGACGAGGCGGCGCGCGACCGGTGGGCGGCATGACGGCGCCGTGGCCGGGCGCGCGGACCCTCGCCAATGTACGCGTGCTCGTCACCGGCGGCGCCGGCTTCCTCGGTTCGCACGTCGTCGATGCGCTCGAAGCGCGCGGCGCCGACGTCTTCATCCCTCGCAGCGCTCGCTACGACCTTCGTGATCGCGATGCCATCACCCGCGTGCTGGACGACGCCCGCCCGCAGGTCGTCATCCACCTCGCTGCCGTCGTCGGCGGTATCGGCGCCAACCGCCGAAACCCCGGCCGCTTCTTCTACGACAACGCCATCATGGGCATCCAGCTCATGGAGCAGGCGCGCCTCGCCGGCATCGAGAAGTTCGTCGGCGTTGGCACCGTCTGCGCCTACCCCAAGTTCGTGCCGCTGCCATTCCGCGAGGACGACATCTGGAACGGTTATCCCGAGGAGACCAACGCCCCCTACGGCCTCGCCAAGAAGATGCTGCTCGTGCAGGCGCAGGCCTACCGCGAGCAGTACGGCTTCAACGCCATCACCCTCCTGCCCGTGAACCTCTACGGCCCCGGCGACAACTTCGACCCGGAGAGCAGCCACGTCATCCCCGCGCTCATCCGCAAGATCGTGGAGGCGAAGGTCCGCGGCGAAGCCTCGGTCACCGCTTGGGGTACCGGCGCCGCATCGCGTGAGTTTCTCTACGTGGAGGACGCCGCCGAGGCGATCGTCCGCGCCACCGAGCGCTACGACGGCCCGCTGCCCGTCAACGTCGGCGCCGGCCGCGAGATCTCCATCCGCGAGCTCGTCGCGGCCATCGCCCGCCTCTGCGATTTTCGCGGCGACATCCGCTGGGACGCGTCGCAGCCCGATGGCCAGCCCCGCCGCATGCTCGATACCTCGCGCGCGAAAGCTCTCTTCGGGTTCGAGGCGACCACGGACTTCGAGGAGGGTCTGCGCCGTACCATCGCCTGGTTCGTGGCCCGCGAGGTCGCCGTGCGTCCGCCCGCCCGTCGCGCACGCCCGCGCCCCGGCCACGCGGACGCGCCCGAGACCGCGGCGTCGACGCCGGTGCGACCGGCCGCCTGACGGGCTGTCGTCCCGATATCAGGGCGATCCCCTATGGCCGCGGCAGGGTGCTGGCGGGGAGAATCGAACGTCCGCCGAATCTGGCGTAGATGCGGCGTCGGGAAGCCCTCCGAGGCTGGCCACAGGGGAGGTTCGCATGGACGCGGCACAATACATCGCCATGGCGCGCCGCTGGTGGTGGCTGCTGATCGTCGGCGCCCTCCTCTCCGTCGCGGCCTACGGCGTCGCGATCCAGGTGCGCAACCAGCGCCACGCCACCCCGGGCCCCGCCTACGCCGCCACGGCGACCTTCTTCGTCAGCGCGGCGCAGCCCCCCGCGCCGTCCGCGCCAGACGCGACCAGTCTCGATCTTCTCACCCGGTCCTATGCGGCGATCATCACCGGCCCCGGCGTCGCTGAACGCGTGATCGGCAGCCTCGGCCTCGCCCTGACGGCCGCTGATCTCCAGGGCCGGATCAGCGTCCAGACGCCGCCCAACACCCAGCTCCTCACCGTCACGGCGCGCGGCGCCACGGCGAATGACGCGCAGCAGCTTCTCGATGGCGTCACGCACGCCATCGTCGCCCTGCGCCAGCAGGGGAACCTCCCCGGCAACGTCCAGGCCGTGGACGTCAGCCGCGCGCAGGCGCTCACCGCGCCCGATCCCGTCGGCGGCCAGCTCCAGGCAGCGGTCCTCGTGGCCATCTTCGGCATCCTCGGCGCCGCCGCCATCGTCGTCGCCTTCGAGTACGCGACGGACGCCGTGCGCGACCGCTCCGACGCCTCCCGCGCGGCCGGCCTCCCCGTCCTCGCCGGTATCCCGCTCTGGAACGTCGGCCGCGATGGAACGCACGCCCTCGCCATAGTTGAGGACGCCGGCTCTGCCGTGGCCGAGCGCTACCGCATGCTGCGCACCGCGATCGGCCTCGCCACCCATGGCCTGCCGGCGCACGTGCTGCTGATCGCCGCCGGAACGCGCGGCGCCGGCGCCACCACCACCGCCGCGAACATCGCCGCCACGCTCGCGCAGGGCGGCCGCCGCGTCGCCCTCATCGATGCCGACATGCGCGCGCCCTCGCTGCACCGCCTCTTCGGCATCGCCCCCGGCCGTGGCCTCGCGGACCTCCTCGCCGGCGCCGCCGCGAGCGTCGACGATATCTTGCGCGCGACCCCCGCCGATGGCGTCACGCTCGTCCCCGCCGGCCTCGCCGCGACGCAGACCGCGGAACTCCTCGACTCACCGCGCTTCGACGCCCTCATGCGCGCCCTCCGCGAACGCTTCGACGCCGTCGTGGTCGATGCACCACCGGCGCTCCAGTTCACCGACGCCACCATCCTCGCCGCGAAGGCTGACGTCACGCTCCTCGTCGCCCGCGGCGACATCACCCGCCGCCGCGAGATCCGTGCCACCGTCGACTTGCTGCGCCCCGCGGCGCCGCACATCGCCGGCATCGCCCTCAACGGCGATCCCAACGTGCCCGGTGCCGGCTTCCGCGGCTTCCGTGTCGGTGATCGGCGTGCTCGCGCCGAAGCGGTGCGTGCCTGATGCCCACCGCGGCCCGGTCCCATGCGTCAACCACATCGCTCGCGCCGGGCGGCCTGCCCGTGCTCTACCGCCTCACCGCGGGCGCCGCCAGGCTGCTCGGCGCATCAGGCGCGCGCATCGTGAACCGCTCGCCCATCGCCTCCCCGCTGCGCCACGCGCTCGTCCGTAGTGCCCCCGCAGGCCTCGCGATGGTCGACGTCTGCGGTGGACGGCTGCGCGGCACCCGCATGCTCGTCGACCTCTCCTGCGAAAAGTACTACTGGCTCGGCACCCACGAGCCGCGTGTGCAGGAGTGGCTGGCCGCCAACGTGCCCGCTGCCTCCGTGGTCTACGATGTCGGCGCCCACGCCGGATTCTTCACGCTGCTCTGCGCCGCGTTGGCCGGCCCCGACGGCGCTGTGCACGCCTTCGAGCCGCGTGCCGAGAACGTCGAGCGCCTCCGCGCCAACCTCCGCGCGAACGCCGTGCCTAACGTTACGGTCGTCGCCGCTGCTGCCGCCGATCGCACCGGCGAAGTCTTCTTCGTGTTGGACAGCTCCACCCTGCAGGGGCGCATCGCCTCCCATGCCGCGTCGACCGCCGCCGCCATCGTTGATGTCACAACCATCGACGCGCACGTCGAGGGCGGCGCCCCGCCGCCGGCCGTGATCAAGATCGACGTGGAAGGTGCCGAGGGCGCGGTGCTGCGCGGCGCCGCCCGCACGATCGCCGAGCATCGGCCGCTGCTCCTCATTGAAGTGCACTCCGGCGCCGCCGGTCGCGAGGTCGTCGCCGCCCTCTCCCGGGCATACACCTTCACGGATCTCGGGACCGGCCGGCCGGTCGCGCTCCCGCCGCCCGCCGGGCACTACGTCGCGCGGCCCGCAGCTGCTGGGGCGGTGCGATGAGGGTCCTGGTAGCCGGCGGTGCCGGGTTCATCGGCAGCCACGTCTGCGAGAAGTTGATCGCGCGCGGCCACGAGGTCGTCTGCCTCGACAACCTGCTCACCGGCCGCCTTGAGAACCTCGCCGCGTTCGAGGCGCACCCGCGCTTCTCGTTCATCCGCGAAGACGTCAGCCGCGCGCCGATGCTCGAAGCCGACCTGGTCCTCCACCTCGCCTCGCCCGCCAGCCCCCGCCAGTACCAGCGCTTCGCCATCGAGACGATGCTCGCGAACTCCGCCGGCACGCATCGCCTCCTCGGCATCGCCGCGGATACCGGCGCGCGCTTCGTCTTCGCCTCCACGTCGGAGGTGTACGGCGACCCGCTGGAGCACCCGCAGGGCGAGACCTATCGCGGCAACGTCAGCCCGAACGGCCCCCGCGCCTGCTACGACGAGGCGAAGCGCTTCGGCGAGGCGCTGACCTTCGAGTACCGGCGCAAGCGCGGCGTCAACGCGACCCTGGTGCGGATCTTCAACACCTACGGCCCGCGCATGGACCCCGACGACGGGCGCGTCGTGCCCGCCTTCGCCGTCGCCGCGCTGGAAGGCCGCCCGCTGCCCGTTGCCGGAGATGGCCGCCAGACGCGCTCCTTTTGCTACGTCAGCGACCTCGTGCAGGCGCTCCTCCTCGTCGCGCTCGATCCCGCAGCCGATGGCGAAGTCTTCAACATCGGCAACGACCGCGAAGTCACCGTCCTGGAGCTCGCGCGAAGCGTCGCGCGTGAGGCCGGCCATCCCGGCCACCTCACGTTCGGTCCCGCCGCCGCCGACGATCCGTCGCGCCGCTGCCCGGACTTGACACGCATCCGCCAGCGCTACGGCTGGCAGCCGACGATCTCCCTGGCGGAGGGTCTGCGTGAGACCCTGGCCTGGTTCCGCGCCGGCGTCGCCGACAGCGTCGCGGCATAGAAGGCGGCAAAAGACACATGGCGCGTGACCCGTACATTGTGGCTCTGCCGTCGGTGCGCGCCGCCATGCCGCCCTTCCGCCAGCGCCTCGCCCGCCACGTCCTCTCCGGGCGCAGCGAGATACTCGGGATCGCCCCGAAGCTCGCCGGTACCCTGGGTGCCAGCGGCGTCATCGCCCTGCTCGGCGCCGTGAGCGGCACCACCGCCGCGCGCGCCCTCGGCCCGGCCGGTCGCGGCGAGCTCGCGCAGATCTTGCTCTGGCCGCAGATCATCGCCACCCTCGGCATCCTCGGCCTCGACCTCGCCGCTATCCACCTCAGCGCCGACCCGGCCCGCCGGAAGAACGCGCCCGCCACGGTGCTGCTCCTCGCCGCTGCCGAGGGGGCGCTCCTGATCCCCGTCTACCTGGTCCTCCTGCCATTCCTCTTCTCCGGCAGCGAGCGCACCAGCGCGTTGCTCACGCTCCCCATCATCCACGGGCTGATCATCGGCTCCTGTGCCGCCGCCTGCCTCAGCGGCCGCCTCCAGTTCCGTCTCTTCAATGCGACCCGCGTGGCCGCGCCGCTCCTCTACTGCGCCGCGATCGTCGCCCTCTGGCTCTCGGGCCTGCTGACGCCGCGTTCGGGCGCCCTCGCGTTCGTCCTCGCGGCTGGAATCGCCGATGCGCTCGCGCTCCTCTTCATCTGGCGCTCCTTCGGCTTCGGCTCCTTCGAGCGGCCACTCGCGCGGCGCGCCGTCTCGTACGGCGTCCGCAGCCACATCGGGCGTGTCACGCCGCAGTTGCTCAGCGTCGATGCCATGATCGTTGCGCTCCTTCTGCCCACGCGCGATGTCGGGATCTTCGTCGTCGCCACGTCCTTCCTCGCCGCACCGACGCTCCTCACTAGCGCCGTCGGATTGGTGATGTTCCCCCACGTCAGCACCAGCCACCTGGCCGGCGAGCGTGCGCGCTTCCGTGCCACGTTCTTCGCGCAGCTTGGCGCCGTGACCGCCGTGGCGCTGCTGCTCGTCGCCTTCGCCCATCCCGCCATCGTCACCCTCTTCGGCTCCGACTACGCCAGCGGCGCCGAGGTCCTCCGCTTGCTCGCCGTCGCATCCGTCGCGCTCTCCGCCCGCTCCTTCCTCATCGAAGTCCTGCGTGGCCTGGGCCGCCCGGGCCTGACCAGCCTCGCCGAGATCGTGAACTGGGCGCTGTTCCTCGTCGCCGCGATCACCGGCGCGCTCGCCGGCGGACTCGTGGGCACCGCCCTCGCCGTCACCGTCGCCAGCTTCGCGAGCCTCGGCGTGCTCGGCGCCCTCGCCTGGGTCACCCGCGCGTTCCAGGCCGCGCCGGCCCCCGATCGGCGCGCGTTGGCGGAGGCAACCTGAGATGATGCCAGCAGAGACGCCCGGTGGCGCACCGGAGCCCGTCGCCGTCGCAGAAGCCGCGCAGCGCCTGCGCCTGTTGCCCGGCGGCCCCGACCGCACGACGTTGCCCGTCGTCGCGCTCGACCCCGGCTTCCTCCCCACCACCCGACAGATGGCCCTCGCCGTCGCCGACGTCCTCACCGACTACTACACGCCCTACGTGGCCCGCCACGACCACCCGCTCCTCTCGCTCCCGCGCGTCGGCCGCGAACTCGAGCGGCGGCTCCTGCCGCCCGAACTCGCTGATAAAGCCCGCGCCCTCGAGACCGGCACCGAGGCCCTGCGCCTCACGCTCTCGCGCGCCGGCGTGCGCCGCCTCGACTACGGCCTGCTCTGGAAACGCAATGTGGGCCTGGACGCGCGCGTCCCTCCGCTGCTGAAGGCCGGTGCCACCGTCATCGGCCAGTACGGCGGCTGCCTGGAGACGTTCAAGCGCGCCCGCGTCCTCTACGGCCGCACCGTGCTCGACTACCCGATCTCTCGCGTCGAACTGGGCCAGGACCTCATGGAGGAGGAGGCCCGCCGGCGCCCCGACTTCGCCGACACCATCGACGGTGACGGCGTGCGCCTCGCGCCTGCCCACCTCGCTCGCATCGCCGCCGAAGTCGAACTCGCCGATCTGATCGTCGTCGGCTCTCGCTTCGCCGCCGCCTCCTTCGCCGGCGTCGTTCCGCCGGAGCGCATCCGCGTCATCCCGTACGGCGTTGACGTGCGCGCCTTCCAGCCCGGCGCGAGGCCCGGCCGTCCTGGGCCGATGCGCGTGCTCTTCGCCGGCCACGTCACGCAGCGCAAGGGCATCGCCTACCTGCTCGACGCCATGCGCCTGCTCGACCCGGCGCGCTTCGCCTTGCAGATCGTCGGGCCGGTGACCGGCTCCGGCGCCGGCCTGCGCCAGTACGCCGGGCTGTTCCGCCACGCCGCCGGTGTCCGCCCCCGCGGCATGCCCGCCGTCTACGCCGCCGCCGATGTCCTCGTCCTCCCGTCCGTCAACGAGGGGTCGGCCCTCGTCGTGCTCGAAGCCATGGCCTGCGGGCTGCCCGTCATCGTCACTCCCAACGCCGGCGCCGATGCCGTGCGCGACGGCGTCGACGGCTTCGTCGTCCCCGTCCGCTCCCCCGAAGCGATCGCCGAGCGTCTCGCTGCGCTCCAGGCCGATCCGGAACTCGCCCGGCGCATGGGCGCATCTGCCCGGGCGCGCGCCACCGAGTTCACCTGGGAGCGTTTCCGGGCCGAGTTCCGGCGCGCCGTCGGCTTCCCGGAGATTGAGCGCGCTGCCCCGTTGCGAGAGGAACGCTCCGCATGACCGCTGCGCTGCCCCTCGCCCTGCCATCGCCCGATCGCACGCGCGCCCTCCGCCTCGCCCTGGCGGCCGCCGTCTGCGTGCTCACGGGCGCCGCAATGGCCGTGCGTCCGGACACCGCGCCACTCGTCGTCGCCGCCGCGGCGCTCGCCTTCCTGTCGCTCGATTGGCGGCGCGGCGTCTGGGCGCTGCTCGCCTTTATGCCCTTCACCGGCGTACCGGTGTTCGTCGCCGGCACGCCCGGCCTGCTCGTGCGCGATGCCGCCATCGTGCTGCCCCTGTACATCGCCTTCGTCTACGCTGCCGCGCGAGAGGCTCGCGTGATCGACCTGCCGTCGCTTGGCGTCGCGCTCCCCGCCCTCGGTCTCTTCGCAGTGCTCGTGGTGGCAGGCTTCGCGCGCGCGCCGTCGCTGGCCGCCGGCCTCATCGGCGCCCGGGTCTGGCTCGCCTACGTGCCCCTCCTCATCGTCGGCTACCACTTCGCCCGCCGCCGCGCTGATCTCGACCGCGCGCTGCGCCTCACCGCGCTCCTCGGCCTCCTGCCCGCTGCGATCGCCATCGGCGAGTGGATCGAGTCGGCGCGTACCGGCGGCTTCGGCGTATTTGCCCGCATGTACGGCGCCTCTGGCGTCACCCCGATTGAGTTCATCTTCGGATCCGGCAGCCACTACGTCATGATCCCCCGCGTGCCCAGCACCTTCACCAGTTCGTCCAGCTACTACGGCTTCAGCATCGTCGCCTTCGCTGCGGCTCTGTCCCTGCTCCTGCATCACGGCGGCCGCGGCTGGGCCATCGCCGCCGCCGTGCTCGCCGCCGGCGCCGCCGCCTCCGGCAATCGCGCGGCCTACGTCGCCGTCCCGATGATCACCGCCGCCGCGCTCGTCCTCGCTGGTCCGCGCATCTCGCACATCGTCGCCGCGCTCGTCGCGGCTGCGGCGCTCGTCGCTGCCATGTCGCTCCTCGGCGCCAACTTGCTGCTCGTCGCCAGCCTCTTGCCCGGACACGTCCACGTCACGCTGGTCCACGCCTGGGGCGAGCTGCGCGGCAGCTTGTCGCCCTTCGGCCACGGCACCGGCTGGGACACCAACGCTGCCCTCCGCTACGGCGATACCAGCCAGTCCCGCTACATCGAAAACTGGTTCGCCAAGGCGTCCCTGGAATTCGGCGTGCTCGGCCTTGCCGCGGTCGTCGCCGTCATGGCGTCCCTCAGCCTCCGATTGCTGACCGCCCTCCGCCGCCTCCCGGTCGCCGACCGCCGCCTCGCCGCGCCCCTCGTCGCGCTCCTCCTGCTCACCGTGGTCACCCTCTTCAAGGGCCCGATGATCGATTTCGACCCGCTCAACGTCTACTTCTGGCTCCTCGCCGGCATGCTGCTCGCCCTGGCGAAGCAGGCGTCCGAAGCCACACCCGCCGCCGATGCCGCAGATCAAGCGCAAGGAAGCGAACATGACCGACGCGCTGCATGAGCTCAGCCCCACCCCCGCGTCCTCGCGCCCGCTGGCGATCGCGCCCGCCGCGCAGGCGGCACCATCGCGCCGCCGGCGCGTTCGCGTTGCCCACCTCGTCTCGCACCCGATCCCGTACTTCGCCCCGCTCTACCGCGAGCTGGCACGCCGCGACGAGATCGACCTCACGGTCTACTTCTACTCGGACGCCACCGTACATTCATTCCGCGATGCGGAGTTCGATCGCGAGGTCGCCTGGGACGCGCCGCTGCTGGACGGCTACCGCTCGCGGATCCTGCCCAGCGCCACCCGCACCGACATCGCCGGCCGCTTCCTGAAGCGCCCGAACTGGGACATCGTGCGCGACATCGCGCGCTGCCGCTACGACGTGGTGTGGCTGCACGGCTACGCCCACCTCACCACATGGCTCGCCCTGGTCGCCGCGCGCCTCACCGGCGCCCGCGTCCTCGTCCGCGACGAGCAGACGCTCCTCCATGCGCGGCCGCTGCACCGGCGCGCCCTGCGCGAGCTCGCTCTGCGTGCTCTCTACAGCCAGGCGTCCGCGCTCGTCATCGGCCGGGAGAACCGCCGCCACGTCCGTCGCTACGGCGTGCCGCAGGCGCGCGCCTTCCCGGCTCCGTACTGCGTCGACAACGATGCGTTCCGCCGCCGCGCCGCGGAGCTCGCGCCCCAACGCGCCGAGCTGCGTGCGCGCTTCGGCATCACCGATGACGCGCCTGTCGTGCTTTTCGCCGGCAAGCTCATCGAAAAGAAGCAGCCCCTGCTGCTCATCGAAGCATTCGCCCGCCTGCGCGCCCGCCAGCCCGCGTGGCTCCTCATTGTCGGCGATGGCCCGCTCCGTGCGCGCGCCGAGGCGCTGGTGCGGCGCCTGTGCGTGCCCGGCGTCCGCTTCCCCGGCTTCCTCAACCAGAGCGAGATGCCTGCCGCCTACGCCGCCGCCGATGTGTTCGTCCTGCCCTCGAAGCTGCACGAGACGTGGGGCCTCGTCGTCAACGAGGCGATGAACTTCGGACTGCCCGTCGTCGTCACCGATCGCGTGGGCTGCGCCGAGGACCTCGTGCGTCCCGGCGAAAACGGCTTCGTCGTGCCGCATCGCAGCGCCGCCGCCCTCGCCGCCGCGCTCGCCAAACTCGCTGCCGATGCGCCGCTCCGCGCGGCGTTCGGCGCGCGCAGCCGGCAGATCGTCGCCCGCTACAGCATCGCAGCGGCCGCGGACGGCATCGCCGCCGCCTGCCTAGCGAAGGGAGCGTAGGGCGTGGACATCGCATCCCGCACCGAGGGCCGCGGCGCCGCGAAGCAGGCGTACTACCGTGCGGGCGGCATGCCCCACGCGCTTGCTGGGCGCTACCTCCGCCAGTTCGCCGGCGCGAAGACCATCCTCGATCTCGGCTGCGGCGCCGGCGAGTTCGGCCGCGTCGCCAGCGCTGCCGGCATCGATGTCTGTGGCGTCGATGTCGATGTCGGCGCCGTCGCCGCGGCGTCGCGCTGGGAGCGCGCAACGCGCGTCGATCTCGACGCAGAGCCACTCCCATTCCCCGATGCAAGCTTCGATGGCGTGCTCGCGAAGGATATCTTCGAGCACGTCCAGCGCCCTGGCCCGCTCGCCGCCGAAGCGTTCCGCGTCCTCCGCCCCGGCGGTGTCATCGTCGCGTCGGTAGTGATGGCGCGGCCCCGTCGCGTCTGGGCCGACTACACCCACGTCCGCGGCTTCACCGCGCCGTCCGCGCGCCTGCTGCTCGAGGATGCCGGATTCCGTGTCGAGGCCCTGTGGCGCATGGGCGGCGTACCGCTCTCCGCCCGCCTCCGCTTCATCGATGCGGTCCCGCTGCTCCTCCGCGTGCCGCCGTTCGATGCGCTCTGGGGCGCCAGCTGGGAACTGAGGGCGCGCCGATGAGCGTGCGCCAGCCGACCCGCGTGCTCCTGCTCCGCGATGTCCCGCAACGCCGGCTCCGTTCCATGGAGCGGCTTGCCGACGAGATTGAGCGCGGCATGGACGGACGCCCCGGCCTCCGCATGACCGCGATGACCGTAAACGAGTCGGCAATCGCCGCTCGCGCCGGGTTGGGCCGCCTCGATAGCTACGCCGCTCGCTTCGTCCGCTATCCGCTCGCCGCCAGCCGGCGCCGCGCCGACGTGTATCACATCATCGACCACGGCTACGCGCACCTCGCCGCGCTCCTGCCCGCCCCGCGCGTCGTCACGTCCTGCCATGACCTCATGCTGCTCCGCGCCGCCGAGGGCTCCGCCGGCTTCGCACCGCACCGTATCTCTCTCGCGCGCTTCCGCTGGAGCGTCTCGTTCCTCCGCCGCACCGCCCGCGTCGTCGTCCCCACGCACGCCACCCGCGGCGATGTCGAGCGGCTCCTCGGAGTCGCGCCCGGCCGGATCAGCGTCGTGCCCTACGGCGTGGATGCGCGCTTCCGTCCGCTGCCGGACGAGGCTCGTGCGCGGCTCCGCGATGGCATCGCCCCCGGGCGCCGCCTCGTGCTCAGCGTCGCCACCGGCGACCCGTACAAGAACGTCCCCGCCACCCTGCGCGTCCTCGCCGCGCTCCGCGACGCCGGCGCTGACGTGGCGCTCGTCCGCGCCGGCACGCCGCTGGCCCCGCACGAGCGCCGCCTCGCCCGCGACCTGCGCGTCGATGCCGCCGTCATCGATTACGGCGGCGTCAGCGACGCCCGTCTCGTCGAGCTGTACAACGCCTGCGACCTGCTGCTCTTCCCCTCCTTTTGGGAGGGCTACGGCTGGCCGCCCCTGGAAGCGATGGCGTGCGGCACGCCCGTCGTTGTCTCCGACTGCCCTGCGCTGGCCGAAGTGGCCGGCGACGCCGCGCTCAGCGCGCCCGCCGCCGACGTCGTGGCCCTGACACGTGCCGTGCGCGCTGTCCTGGACTCACCCTGCCTCACCCTGGCCCTGCGGCAGCGTGGTATCGAGCGCGCCGCGCGGTGCACTTGGCGCGAGACCGTGGAATCGTTCGCTCGTATCTACGAAGAAGTGGCCTGCGGCGCCGAACCGTCGGCTCCCCGTGCGGAAGCGAGTCCGGCATGTGCGGAATAGCCGGCGCCGCCCTCCCCGCCAGCGTCGATGCGGAACGCGCCGTTGCCCGCATGTGCGACCAGATGATCGCGCGCGGCCCGGACGACGCCGGCGTCGTGCTGCTCGATGCGCCGCCCGTCGCCGTCGCGCTCGGCAACCGCCGCCTCGCCATCATCGACCCGTCGCCCGCCGGCCACCAGCCCATGCGCGATGAGCGCGGCAACGCCATCGTCTTCAACGGCATGATCTACAACCATCGCGAGCTGCGCGCGCAGCTCGTCGCCGAAGGCGAACGGTTCGCCTCGGACTGCGACACCGAGGTCGTCCTGCGCGCCTTCGGTCGCTGGGGCACGGCGTGCGTGCGGCGCCTCCGCGGCATGTTCGCCTTCGTCGTCTGGGACGCCTCCACCCGTGGCCTCTTCATGGCGCGCGACCGCCTCGGCATCAAGCCGCTCTACTATCATCGGCACGGCGACGTGCTGCTCTTCGCGTCCCAGGTCAAGGCGCTGCTGGCGACCGGCCACATCGCGCCGCGCCTCTCCCAGGCCGGCATCGCGTCCTATCTCGCCTACGGCGCCGTCACCGAGCCGCTGACCGCGATCGAGGGCGTCCGCGCACTCCCCGCCGGCCACACCGCGACGCTCCGCGACGGCCATCTCGCTATCGAGCCGTACTGGTCGCCCCCACCCGTCATGCCCACATCGATGACGCGCGAGAAGGCGTCGTGCCAGCTCCGCGAGCGGCTCCAGGACTGCGTCGCTGGCCACCTCGCCGCCGACGCGCCGCTCGGCGTCTTCCTCTCCGGCGGCATCGATTCCTCGGTGCTCGCTGCCCTCGCCGCCCGCGATGTCCGCCACCTGCGCACCCTGTCGGTGGTCTTCGACGATCCCGCCTACTCCGAGGCGCCGTACATGGAGCTGGTCGCCCGCCACATCGGCAGCGACCACCTCGCGATCACCCTCCGCCCGGACGACGTGCTGGCCTGGCGCGACGACATCTTCGCCGCGATGGATCAGCCCACCTTCGATGGACTCAACACCTACGCGGTCGCGCGCGCCGCGTCCTCCGCCGGCCTGAAGGTCGCCCTCAGCGGCCTCGGCGCCGACGAGCTGTTCGATGGCTACGGCCTCGTCGGCCGCGTCCAGTCGCTCGAGCGCGTCCGCCGCCTCCTGCCGCCCCCGGTCGCCACGATCGCGTCGCGCGCCGCTGCGCTGCATAACGGCAACCGCGAGAAGCTCTCCGCGTGGCTCTCCGGCCGTGCCGGCGCCGACGCCTACGATCTGTTGCGCCGCCTCTTCCTCGATGATGAGGTCGCGCGCATGTCGCCTGCCGGCGCGTGGCGGCAGCCCTCGCCGGGCGGCCCACCCGGCGATGTGCACGCGCGCGTCTCGGCGCGCGACCTCGCCGGCTACACCAAGAACGTGCTCCTGCGCGACACCGACGCGATGAGCATGGCCCATGGCCTCGAGGTCCGCGTCCCCTTCCTCGACCACACCCTGGTCGAATGGGTGCTGTCGCTGCCCGGAGATCTGAAGGCCGGCGGCGGTAAGGCGCTCCTCGCCGAGGCCACCCGTGATCTGTTGCCGCCGCGCATCCTCACGCGCCGCAAGCAGGGTTTCGCCCTCCCCATCGGCCGCTGGATGGCCGGCGCCCTCCGCGAAGAGGTGGAAGCCACGCTGCGGCGCCCGCCCGCGATACTCGACACAGTATTCGACGGGGGCGCCGCATCCCGCGTCTGGCAAGACTTCGCGCGCGACGGCCGGCGCTGGCACCGGCCCTGGGCGCTGTACGCCCTCTGTCGCTGGGCGGCGACCGTCGCGGTGCCGGTGGGGAGCGCCGTATGAGGGTCCTCCACGTGATCCCGAACCTCGCCGCGCGGACCGGCGGCCCGCCCGTCGCCGTCGTCGAGTCGTCGCTCGCCCTCTCCCGCTGCGGCGTCGAGACGACGATCTTCGCCACCGACCTCGCGGAGGCCGCCTCCGCGCCCACGCACGCGCGCGTCACGCCGCACGAACTGCCCGCCGGCGCGGAGTCGCTCGATGTGCGCCTCTTCCCGGCGCGCGCCCCTCGGCGGCTCGCCTACTCGCCCGCGCTCGGGCGCGCCCTGCGCGAGCATGCGGGCGCGTACGACGTTGTCCATATCCACTCCCTCTTCCTCTTCCCGCAATTCGCCGCCGGCCGCGCCGCGCGCCAGGCCGGCGTCCCGTACGTCGTGTCGCCGCGTGGCGCGCTCGATCCGCATCTGCGCCGTCGTGGCCGAGCCGTCAAGCGCATCAGCGACCTGCTCTGGCAGAGCGCCATGCTCAACGGCGCCGCCGGCCTGCATCTCACGTCGGACGAAGAGGCGCGCCTGCTCGCCGATCTCGCCCCGCGCGTGCCCCGTGCCGTCGTCCCGAACGGCATCCGCTGGACGGACTTCCAGGATCTGCCCGACGGCCGCGACTTTCGCGCGCGCCGCCTCGGTGGCCACGCGGGCCCGATTGTCATGTACCTCGGACGGATCTCGCATAAGAAGGGGCTCGACCTCCTCATCCGCTCCTTCACTTCCGTCCGTCAGAGCGTCCCGGGCGCGCGCCTCGCGATCGTCGGCCCGGACGACGAGGGCCTCACGCCCGCCCTGGCCGCTCTCGCCGCCCGCCTGGGAGTCGGCGCGGACGTGACGTTTACGGGCATGCTGCGCGGCCACGACCGGCTCTCCGCGCTGGCGGCCGCCGTCGTCTGGGCGCTCCCGTCCCACTCGGAGAACTTCGGCATCGCCGTCGCCGAGGCGATGGCGTCCGGCCGCGCCGTCGTCGTGTCGCCCGCCGTCAACATCGCGCCCGACATCGCCTCCGCCCGCGCCGGCGTCGTCAGCGATCTCACCGAGGCCGCGCTCGCCGCTTCGATTACCAACCTCCTGCGCGACGATGTGGCGCGCACCCGCTACGGCAAGGCCGCCCGCGAGTTCGCGCGCCGCTACGACTGGGCCGCCGTCGCCCCGCGCCTCGCGGCCATGTACGAGGGCGTGGCGGCGCAGCGGTGGCGCGCGGCATGAGCGCGACGGAGGTCACCGTGATCATCCCCACCCGCGACGAGGCGCTCCACGTCGCCCGCTGCGTCGCCTCCGCCCGCCCGCTCGGCCGCGTGATCGTGCTCGATTGCGGCAGCGTCGACGCGACGCGGGACATCGCCGCCCGCGCCGGCGCCGAAGTGGTGGAGCATCTCTGGGAGGGCCACGCCGCGCAGAAGAACTGGGCCCTCGAGCACCTCGACATCCGGACGGAGTGGGTGCTCTTCCTCGATGCCGATGAGTATCTCCCCCCGGAGACCGCCGCCGAGATCCGCGACGCGGTCGGCCGCCCCGGCGCCGCCGGCTACTACCTCGCCCGCCGCTACGTCTTCCTCGGCAAGGAGCTGAAGCACGCCTGGTGGTACCCCGACTTCCAGCTCCGCCTGTTCCAGCGCAAGGATGCGCGCTGCGAGGACGTCCAGGTGCACGAGCACATGATCGTCGCCGGCCCCGCCGTCCCGCTCCACGCGCCGATCATCCACGACAACCTCAAGGGCCTCTCGGCGTTCGTCGAGCGCCACAACCGCTACTCCGACCTCGAGGCCGCGGAGCTCGCCCGCCCCGCGGCCAACCGCAAGCGCGGCTCGTTCCGCGGCTCCTGGGCAGACCGCCGCCGCGCGCTCAAGGACCGCGTCTGGTTCCGCCTGCCATGCCGCCCCCTCATCCGTTTCTTCTGGCTGTACGTCGTGCGCCGCGGCTTCCTCGATGGGCGGCGCGGCCTCCTCTTCTGCTCACTCATCGCCATGTACGACTTCCTGATCGACGCCAAGATCGCCGAACGCAAGCTGACTGCCGCGCCGGGACCCGCCGCCGCCGCGCGCCTGGAGGTGTCGCCATGACCACGGAGCCCACCGTCCGCTACGACGGCCTCACGGAGCCCCTGCCGCTCGAGCAGCACTCCCTCTACCGCAAGATCGACCGCATCGTGCGCGAGCTGCCGCCCGGCCGCGTCCTCGAAGTCGGCTGCCTCGACGGCCGCTTCCTCGCCCGTCTCCGCGATCGCGGCTGGTCCGTCGCCGGCATCGATCTCGTGCCGAACGCCGCCCCCTACGTCGTGCGCCACGATGCGTCCCAGCCCTTCCCCTTCGGCCGCGAGTTCGATCTCGTGATCGCCGCCGAAGTGATCGAGCACGTCGCTGGCACGGACGCCTTCCTCGCGAACTGCTCGGCGGTGCTGAAGCCCGGCGGCACGCTGATTCTCACCACGCCCAACCTGTTGTTCGGGGTCAACCGGCTGCTCATGCTCCTCGGCAAGACGCCCCGCATCGCCTACGCCGACTATCACCTGCGCATGTTCGTCTGGGCGGACCTGCGCGAGAAGATCGCGCGCCGCTTCCGCATCGAGCGCGTGCAGGGGTCACACGTGCTCCTCGGCATGCGTCGCGGCCGTGCGGCCGAGGTCTTCGCGAGGCTGGGCGACCGCTGGCCCACGCTCTCTGCTCACTTCATCGTCACTGCCACCACGCTGGACATCGCCCCGACACCGCCGGAGGAAGCCCGATGATCGCCGCGGATCTACTGCCCCTGCTGGCCTGCCCCGCCTGCCGTCACGGCGACCTCGCCGGCCCCGGTCCACGCGTCGCCGACGGCCAGCTCGTGTGCCGGGGCTGCGGCGCCCGCTACCCCATCCGCGGCGGCGTCCCCATCCTCGTGCCGCCGTCCTTCGACGCATCGCGCGTGCATGACGAGCTGGATCACGTCCACGAGCACAAGCGCGCCCAGGCCGGCTACTTCGACCGCAACGTCGCCGAGGAGTTCGAGATCGATCGGCCGCACGGAGCGCCCGAGGCCTACCGCTGGCTCATCGCAGAGAAGTTCCGCCGCGGCGTCCGCCGCCTCCCCCCGCTCGCCGGCGCCACCGTCGTCGATGCCTGCTGCGGCAGTGGCATGGACGCGGAGCTGCTGGCCGGCGCCGGTGCGCGCGTCATCGCCATCGATCTCTCCGAGGGATGCGCCCGCCGCGCGAAGCGGCGCGCCGAACGCTACGGCCTCGACTACCTGGTGGTCGTCGCCGATGTCGAGCGCCTTCCGCTGCGCGACGCCGCGGCGGACATCGCCTACGTCCACGACGGCCTCCACCACCTCGCCGACCCCATCCTCGGCGTGCGCGAGCTGGCGCGCGTCGCCCGCCGCGGCGTCAGCATCAACGAACCCGCCGACGCGCTCGGCACCGCCGCGATGGTGAAGCTCGGCGTCGCGCAGGCGCGGGAGGACGCCGGCAACCGCGTTGCCCGCCTCCGCGCCGAAGACCTTGAGCGCGAGCTGTCAGGCCGTGGCTTCCGCGTCTCTGCCGAGCGCTACCTGATGTACTACCGCCACGCGCCTGGCCCCATCATGCGCGCCGCCTCGCGCCCCGTCGCCCGCCACGCGTACCGCGCCGCCGTCATCGCCGCGAACAGCGCGCTCGGCCGCTGGGGCAACAAGCTCCAGGTCACCGCCGTGCGCGCCGCCTGACGCCGTAAGGGAGCCCCGCCCCGCCCCTCCGGGCGCACCCTGACGTCTGCCGTCTCGCCGCGCGTCGATACTTCGCCGGCGCGGCCGTAGGATGCGGCCGCCGCGCGAGGCACCCGCATGACGCCCCTCCCCCTCGCCCGGCCTTTCCCCGCCTCCCGGCTCGCGTCGCGCCTCTGTGCGCTGGCGCCACTTCTGCTCCTCTGCGCCGCCGTCGGCGCCGAGCTCGTGGTGCTGGTTGCCTGGCTGCCCGATACCCTGCGTGTCTGGTTCCACCCCGACCGCGCCGGCTTCGGCGACTTCCCCGTCTTCTTCCGCCAGGGCCGCACCTTCTACCTCAACGCCACCTACAGCCCCGGCCTCGCCGTGGTGATGCACCCGCTGTCGCGCTTCAGCATGGCGCACGCCTTCATGATCTACACCGCCGTCAACGTCGCGGCTCTGTTCGGCATCGCCTTCGCCGCGCAGGCGGGCGTGCGCTCCCTCCCCGCGAAGGCCGCCATGGCGCTCGGCGTGCTGGCCCTCCCCCAATCGCACTGGGCGCTCCGTGTCGGCCACTTCACCCCCGTGCTGGCGCTCGCCCTCCTCGGCGGCCTGCTGCTCGCGCGGCGTCGGCCCGTGCTCGCCGGCCTGCTGCTCGGCATCCTCGCGCTGAAGCCCCAGTACATCATCGTCCCGTTGCTCTACCTCGCGTGGACGCGCAACTGGCGCGCCCTCGGTGCCTGCGCCGGCGGGCTCGTCGCCCTCGGCCTCGCCGGTGTCGCCGGCGCCGTCGTCATGATGGGCACGCGTGTCATCGGCTACACCGAGCACTACTACCTCAACGCCGTGCCCGCCGTCCTCGCCCACATCACCGTCGGCCAGCAGAACGAGATCTACGTGCAGGGCTGGCAGTACTCCTGGTACGGCTTCCTCGTCAGCGCCGGCATCGACCCCAACCCCCTGATCGCCGGCGACCTCATCCTGCTCAGCGCGTGCGCCATGCTGCTCGCCTGGTGGAAGGCCACCCCCTCGGTCGCCCGCGTCGCCGCCGTGCTCGGCTTGTTGCTCATGATGCCTCATGAGACCTTCTACAACTGGACCATCATCGCCGTGGCCGCCGCGCTGCTCGTCCGCTCCGATCTGCGCCCGCGGTGGCTCATCCCGGCGATGATCGCCGGCTTGGCCCTCGCCGCCGTCGCTACCCAGAACGCCACCCCCTTCCCCATCCCCTTCGACGCCTACCGTCCGCCCGGGACGCGCGGCTTCTTCTGGCTCCAGCCTGCCACGCTCGCAGTGCTCGTGACGCTCGCCGTTGCCGGCCGCCCACGGCTCCCGGTCGACGAGCCATCGGCCGCGACACCGCCCGTCCGCTTCCAATTGCCCCGCATCCGGCTCGCGTCGCTGGCGGGCGCGCGCGTCTGGGGCGGCGCCCTCGCTGCCCTCGCCGCCGTCGCCGTGGGCTACCTGGGCGCCGCGTACGCCAGCAACAACGCCCCCTTCCACAGCCCGCCGTTCTTCTCGCGCTCCATCGTCCTCCGCGCCCTCCCCGCCGACTTCCCGGTCGTCCCCGGCTCCCGCATCGATGCCGCCGGCGCCGGCGCCCACCTCCCCTATCGCGTCGAATGGGACGCCCCCGCCTCCACCAGCGAGGTCGCCGGCATCATGCGCCAGCGCCTCGCTGACGGCAGCTGGAAGATCATCGATACCACCCAGGGCTCCGGCGCTGGCGATCTCCACCTCCGCACCGCCCGCGCTGCCGATGCGCACGGCGCCTCCGTCCTCGCCGACGTCCAGGTCACGCCGGACGGCAGCGGCAGCCGCGTCCGCCTCGAGTTCTCGCCCGTCCCCGCCAGCAGCGTGCCCAACTATGACCGCTGGCTCGAAAGCATCGGCATCGTCGTCCACAACGTGCCGCCGGACGCGCCGCCGCCGGCCCACCCCTGACCCAACGCTCATCGCTGTCGCGCTGTCAGCGTTGCGAAGTGCGCGTACGCTTACTTACAGCGCCGCCGCGTCCGCCGCCTGGAACTGCTGTGCGTACAAAGACGCGTAGAGCCCGCGCCGCGCCAGCAGCTCATCGTGCGTCCCCCGCTCCACGATCCGCCCATGATCCATCACCAGCAACACGTCCGCGTGAAGCACCGTGCTCAGCCGGTGCGCGATCACGATCGTCGTCCGCCCGCGCGAAAGCTCGTCCAGCGCCCGCTGGATGATCCGCTCCGAGTGCGAATCGAGTGACGACGTCGCTTCGTCGAGGATCAGGATCGCCGGATCCTTCAGCACCGCCCGCGCGATCGCCACCCGCTGTTTCTCACCCCCTGAGAGCCGGTACCCCCGCTCCCCTACGACCGTGTCGTACCCGTGCGCCAGCCCCGCGATGAACTCGTCGATGTACGCCGCCTTCGCCGCCGCTTCGATCTCCGCGTCGGTCGCCTCCGGGCGCGCGTAGCGGATGTTCTCCTTGATCGTGGCGTGGAACAGGTACGGGTCCTGCGTCACCACGCCGATCGCGCGGTTGAGCGTCGCACCCGTCAGCTCCCGCACGTCGTGTCCGTCGATCAGCACCCGGCCGCTGCCCACGTCGTACAGCCGCGGCAGCAGGTACGTCAGCGTCGTCTTCCCCGCGCCCGATGGGCCCACCAGCGCCGCCACGTGCCCCGGCTCCACCCGGAACGTCACGTCGGTCAGCGACGGCACCCCCTCCAGGTACGAGAACCCGACGTGCTCATACTCCACCCGCCCTTCGATCGTCGCTAGGTCTACAGCACCCGGCGCGTCCGCGATCTCGACCGGCAGGTCGCCGTACTCGAACACCCGCTCGAACAGCGCCAGCGAGCTCTGGATCGTGATCCACACCGAGAGCAACTGCGTCACCGGCGTGAAGATCCGCGTCACCAGCGCCGCGAACCCCACCACCTCGCCCGCGCTCAGCCCCCCGGAGATCACCTGGTGCCCTCCGTACCAGTACACCAGCGCCGGCGCCATGCCCCCGTACAGCCCGAGGAACAGGAAGAACCACCGCCCCGTCATCAGCCGCCGCACCGTCAGGTCGCGCACGTCGCGGTTCGTCTCGGCGAAGCGCCCGTACTCGTAGTCGTGCCGCCCGAAGATCTTCGTCAGCAGCGCCCCGTTGACCGAGAGCGTCTCCTGCATCTGCGCGTTCATCTCGCCCAGCCGCTCCTGCGTCCGCGCCAGCAGCCGCCGCTGGATCGCCCCCACGATCCGCGTCGGGATGATGAACAGCGGCAGCACCGAGAGCGACAGCAGCGTCAGCCGCCAGTCCAGTACCGCCATCGTCACCACAGTCGTCACCACGATGATCAGGTTGGAGTAGAACGTCGTGAAGCTGCCCGTCACCGCGTCCTGCACGCCGCCGACGTCGTTGTTGATCCGCGACAGCATCTCTCCGCTGCGCGTCGATGTGAAGAACCGCAACGACATCCGCTGCAGGTGCGCGTACGTCTGGTTCCGCAGGTCGAACATGACGCCCTGCCCCACCCGCGTGTTCAGGTACGTCTGGAGCACGCTCAGCAGCGCCCCCGCCACCACCGTCAGGAAGATCAGCAGCGCGTCGCGATTGACCGCCCCCGCGTCGTGGCTCCCCTTCGCGCTGATGTTGTCGATGATCCGCGCGAACAGCAGCGGCGGCGCCAGCCCCACCACCGCCGCTAGCGTCACCGTCACCAGAAGCACCGCGATCGAGCCCCGGTACGGCGCGAACACCCCCACGACCCGCCGCAGGATCGCCCCTGTGCGCTGCCGCGGCCTCGCTCGCTCGGTCAGCAGCCCGTGCCCCCGAATCCCGCCGCCCCCCGGCCCGCCCCCCATGCCGCCGCCTATGCCTTGCATCATCGCCCCACTATCGTGACACATACCGCCCGCTGCGCCGACGCGACGTCGGGCCGCCGCGCGTGCGCACTCCCGCGCCTGCCGCGCGGCCGCTATGATGCGCTTCGGCGGGCACCGCGGAGGAGTGGCACTTGACCGAATCAGGCACCGGCCGGCCCATCGAGGTGCACTGGTTCCTCCCCACCTCCGGCGATGGCCGCTCCGTCGTCGACTTCTTCCCCGATCCCGACGGCCGCCTCCCGGCCAGCGCCCGCCGCGCCGATATCGACTACCTCCGCCAGATCGCCCAGGCCGCCGACCGCCTCGGATTCGCCGGCGTCCTCACCCCGACCGGCGTCCAGTGCGAGGACGCCTGGCTCACGGCGGCCGCGCTTGCCCCTGACACCGATCGCCTCCGCTTCATCGTCGCCTTCCGCCCGGGCCTCGTCCTCCCGACGCTCGCTGCCCAGATGGCCGCCACCCTCCAGCGCATCTCCCGCGGCCGCACGCTCATCAACATCGTCACCGGCGGCGACGCCGAGGAGCAGCGCACCTACGGCGACTTCCTCGACCACGACCAGCGCTACGAGCGCACCGCCGAGTTCCTCGAGGTCATGCGCCGCTGCTGGGGGCCCGCGCTCTTCGATTTCGAGGGCCAGCACTACCGCGTCCAGTTCGGCGGCCTCCGCCCGCCCGTCGGTGAGGTCGCCACCGGCGGCAGCCTCGCCGGCTCCGCGCGGCAGCCGCCCGTCTACTTCGGCGGCGCCTCCCCGGCCGCCGAGCGCGTCGCCGCCCGCCACGTCGATGTCTACCTGCTCTGGGGCGAGCCGCCGGCGTGGGTGGCCGAGCGCGTCGCGCGTGTCCGTGCGCTCGCCGCGGAGCAGGGCCGCACCCTGCGCTTCGGCATCCGGCTCCACGTCATCGCCCGCTCGCGTGAGGCCGACGCCTGGGCGGAGGCCGAGCGGCTGCTCAGCACCATGTCGCCGCAGCAGGTCGAAGCGGCGCGCCGGCGCTTCTCCCGCAGCGAGTCCGTCGGCCAGCAGCGCATGTCACAGCTCGCCGGCGACGCGCTCGATATGCGG
>DASQHL010000101.1:0-5558 GCA_035632115.1 Dehalococcoidia bacterium
CGATCCAGACCACGGCGAGCGGGCTGCGCTACATCGATGAGACGGTGGGCAGCGGCGCGTCGCCGCAGCCGACCGACACGGTTACAGTGAACTACACGGGCTGGCTGACGGACGGGACGAAGTTCGACAGCTCGGTGGACCACGGGGCACCGGCGAGCTTTCCGCTGAACCAGGTGATCCCCGGCTGGACCGAAGGGCTCGGCACGATGAAGGTCGGTGGAAACCGGCGGCTGATCATCCCGGCGGCGCTGGCGTACGGGCCGAGCGGCCGCCCGCCGCTGATTCCGCCGAACGCGACGCTGATCTTCGATGTGGAGCTGCTCAAGATCAACTGAGTGCTGGCCGCGTCGCGGTCGGCGCAGAGACAGGAGCATGGATGTGAGTGACGCGGTGACGACGGCGAGCGGACTGAGCTACGTCGACGAGATCGTCGGCACGGGTGACAGCCCGACCAAGGGCAAGAAGGTGCGGGTGCACTACACCGGGCGCCTCACCGACGGCAAGAAGTTCGACAGCTCGGTGGACCGGGGACAGCCGTTCGAGTTCGTGATCGGCGTCGGGCAGGTGATCCAGGGCTGGGACGAGGGCGTCGCCTCGATGAAGGTGGGCGGGAAGCGGACGCTGACGATTCCGGCGGCGCTGGGCTACGGCGCGCGGGGCGCTGGCAGCGCCATCCCGCCGAACGCGGTACTGGTGTTCGACGTGGAGCTGCTCGGCGTGGGGTAACGTCCGGCTTTCTTCGCACCGGCCCCCTCCGGCTTCAACGGCTACGGTTTCACCGACACCGGAGTCGGCGTGCAGGGGTGATAATAACGGCGCAGCACCGCCGGGGTGGAGACGTATTGCAGCACTGCGTCGCTCAGGGTGGGCGTCCGCGCAGACACGGGCGTCTGCGCGTAGCCACGCGACACGATGCCCGCCCTTTCAAGGATGGTAGCGATCTCATTTGGTGAGTACTGGGCCGTGAACGTCCCCACCGCTTCTTGCCCCGTCGCTGACAGGCACACTCCAACCCCACCGGACGTAGCTCTCGGTACGCGAACGCGCCGGTGACGAGGAGAACGAAGACGGCCGGGATGGCTGCGTATTTCACAGATTTGGTGGCGGCGCAGCGCCGCAGGCGCGGACACGTATCGCCCCACGTCTCAAGGTGGCGCTGCCTGTGGTGGTGCGGCAGGGACGGGCGTGAAGAACAATACGCCGGACGATCCGGTAATCGTGTCGCCCGCCACGTGGAGCGTCAGAGGTCTGTCTTGGTGCGTTGGACTTCCAAGCGGCTCAGGGCAGGTGCCCGCGAGCGGGATCGTGTCGATCGCCAGAGTCCCCGTGATGGTCTGCGCACCGTCGTACTTGCCGCTAATCCGGAGCTTGATCTGGGTACGAGACATGCAGCCACCAGTCGGGTTCTCCGGTGAAACCAGCTTAAGAGTCCCGTCTACCATCCCTGTACCTGTCACCGCCCCGCTCCCGTGGCGCGGGAGCGTCAGTTCGTAGTAGTTCGTGAGCGAGTGTGACGCCGTACACGCCGGCACGGCTTCGGACGCCAGCGGTGGGCTCGGGCAGCCGAACACGCCGCTCACCATACGCGCGTCAGGGGTAGCTGTAGGCGTCGGCTGCCCGCCCCCGCTGCTTGAACACGCCACCGTGAAGAGCGTCAACGCCAGCCCTGACAGTATGAAGCGCATACGCCTCGATCTCTTTTAGGGTGTGGCCGTTGCGGTAGGAGGCACGGGCGTAGGGGCCGCGGGCGTGTCTGTTGCCGCGATTACCACAGCACCAGACGCCTTCGCTGCCGCTACGAGCGTCGCGATGCCGTTGACTTTCGGCGTGTTCACGCTGTTGGCGAGCGCTGTGATAGCACAGAGCTTTGCTTGGAGCGCGATCACACGGGCATCGTTCATGTACGTGTCAATCATGGTCTGCGTATCGGGTGTCCTCTGCGCCTCGGGAGTCAGATGGTAGCCTTGCGGCGCGATCCCTGAGTCCTCAGCCACGATCAAGAACGCTTCCGGGTGGCCGTCGAGCACGGTCTGTTGGTAGTTGGCTTGAAGCTGCTGACGTGCTTGCGCGCCGGAGCAAGCCAGTCCGCGTTTGATGGCCTCCTGATGTGCCACAGTGTCTCGCACCCAAGAATCGATGCTCGGGTTGTAGGCTGGGTTGCGCGTACGGACGCGCGCCGTCACGGTCTGCATCCGGCTGATGCCTTGGCTGTCAAGCAACGTGCCGTTTACTTGTGCGACGACGGGATCTTGCGAGTGCACTGCGCGATAGCCCAGGAGGCTACCGACGAGGGCTAGTGCGGTGATGCACGCGATCGGAAGGATGTAGCGCTGTCTCACGGGATCTCTCCTTGCTCAGAAAGGCAAGCGATGGATGTAATCGTGACTGTACCCGTAGAGCGGGCTGGTATCGCTAGGTGGCCCGCCAACCACCTGTGCGAAATCCGCCGAGGCACCGATGATCGGGCCGTAGGTGGTGTTATCGCACCCATTGGCAAACGCACCCACGAATTTCTTACTGAAAAGACATCCGCCGGGCGGAGTTCCGGGCCCGTAGGTCGCGTAGGTGGAGGTGGTACCGGTGCTGGCGTTGTACGTGAGCAGGGCGTCATACATCCCAATCTGCCATGCGTCCTTACCGCATCCCCAGATTGCACCGCAGCCGTTTGTCACTTCGACGCCCATGTCTGCGCCTGTCACGGTGATCCTCTGCGTGTTCCAGTCTTCGTTCTTGGTGTCGGTTGAGCCTTCCCCGGTTTCCCGGACTGCTTGCTTCTTGGCGATCATGCGGCATCGATCGCCGCTGTGTACAGCCGCTCGTAGTCGACGGGACTCAGGTCGTCGATCGACGTGTGACGCCGCCGCGGGTTGTACCACGCCTCGATCCACTCGAAGATCGCCGACGCCAGCTCTTTGCGGGTCGTCCATGACTTGCGGTCCAGCAGCTCGCGCTGGAGCGTGCTGAAGAAGGACTCCATCATCGCGTTGTCGTACGCCGAGCCTACGCGGCCCATCGAGCCGAGCAGACCGGCGGCGCGCAGCCGGTGTCCGAAGGCCCACGACGTGTACTGTGCACCGCGGTCCGAATGCAGCACCGTCTTGCCCGGGGCTGGACGCCGTCGCCAGCGCGCCATCTCCAGCGCATCCACGACGAGCTCCGCCCGCAGGTGGTCGGCGATCGACCAGCCAACGATGCGTCGTGCGTACACGTCGAGCACCGCCGCCAGGTAGACCTTGCCCTCGCGCGTCGGGTGCTCGGTGATGTCCGTGAGCCAGAGCCGGTTCGGCGCGTCGGCGACGAAGCGCCGTCGCACGAGGTCATCGTGGACAGGCAGCGCCGGGTAGCCCCGCTTCCTCCGTCGGACGTAGATACCGCACAGCTTCGCCGAACGCATCAGCCGCGCAACACGCTTGCGGCTACACCGCACGCCGCGGCCGAGCCGCAACTCCGCGTGGACGCGCGGCACGCCGTACGTCCCACGCGAGGTGGCGTGGATCTCGCGGATCTGCGCGCTGAGGGCCGCGTCGGCGACCGCCCGCAGCGATGGCACCCGACCCCGCCACTCGTAGTAGCCCGACGTCGAGACACGCAACACCCGGCAGGTCACCGCCGCGAGGACGCCTCGGGCGGCCAGCTCCTGGACCAGCCGGAAGGTCATTTTGGGAGGACGTTCTCCCGCGCGAAGAAGGCCGCCGCCTGCTTCAGGATCTCGTTCTCCATCGCCAGCACGCGGTTCGCACGTCGCAGACGCACGAGTTCCCCACGCTCCTCGGTCGTCAGCCCCGCGCGCTGGCCTTCGTCGATGTCCGCCTGCCTGAGCCAGTTGCGCAGCGCCTGGTCGGAGACGCCGAAATCCGTGGCGAGCTGCGCGATCGGTTTCTCACGCAGCCGCGCTAACTCCACCGCTCGCTGGCGGAACTCCGCAGGGTATCGGGTGGCCATCCTGGACTCCTTTCTGGGCGACCGGGTCGCCACAGTCTAGTGTCCGGGAAAGTGGGGTAGGCTCAGGTGCCCTCAACGATGTAGCCGTCCCAACTGAACAGATTCGTTGTGCACACACCCGAACTATCACAGTAGCTGATTGCTACTGTGTAGGGGCCGGTGGTAGTGGTACCGAGCGGCAGGTTGGCGATCGCCTGATACGGCCATGGCGTCGGCGTCGGCAAAACGCCACCGCCACCACCGCCTCCACCTCCGCCACCGGTGAGACTGTGGTCATACGTGCCGAGTTGTGTCGTAACGAGGCTCGCCACGACCACCGCTACGACGAACTTCACGTAACGGTTCTTGATTCTGTTAAGCATCACGGGCGTTCCTTTCGCTGTCTCCCTTCCTGGCAAGGACGACGAGGCTGGCGACGCCAAGCACGAGCAACGGGAAGTGCGTAGCGAACAACCACAACTGTGCGTTGGTCGGTCGCACCCCGGAGACCAGTGCCGTCACGCGCGCATCGTGTCCCGTGAGCTTCGACCACCGCTCCCAGAAAATACCGACGCCGCCAGCGCCTGAGATTGTGAGCAGGATGGCGGCGGTCGTGAGCCGCCGGTAGAAGAACGCGAGCAGCGCGCTGAACGCGAGCAGGCCGGAAAAGGTTTGGAACGAGTTGAAGTCAATCATGGCCCGTTACACCTGAGACATCATGGGCGAGGTTGCCGAACACGGCAACGGTACACCTACCGGGAGGTCTGTCAAGCCCCCGCTAACCGGGTGCCGGACGCGATCCGGCCGATCGCGGCAGTTACAGCGTCGATTCCAGAAACTCCAGCACCGTCTCGTTGAAGGCGTGCGGCTGCTCGAAGTAGGACGAGTGGCCGCTGTCCTTGATCACGGCCAGGCGCGAGCCGGGGACGGCCTGGTGGCAGCCTTCGATGATGTGGGGCGGCGTGATGGCGTCGTGGTCCGCGACGAGGAAGAGGATGGGGAAGCCGGCGGCGGCGAGACGCTCGGCGGAGCTGCCGCGGTAGCCGGGGATGGGCGCCAGGAAGTCGCGGGGGCGCGGCGGGTTGAGCCGGGCGATGGAGCGGTAGAGGAAGTCGAGATCGGCGGCGCGCTCCCGCAGGTCGGGCGAGACGGCGCGCCTGAGGAGGGGCAGGCGGCCGAGATCGCTCTCGCGGTGGGCCTCCTGCGCCTCGCGGACGCCGTCATCGATGGCGCCGCCGGTGGTGCCGGCCAGCACCATGGCTCTACAGCGGCCGGGGTTACGGAGCGCAAAGCCGACGGCGGTGCGGCCGCCCATGGACTGGGCGACGATACGGACATCGTCGATAGCGAGGTGGTCGAGGAGGGCACGCAGGTCGTCGTGGAAGGCGCGGCGGCCGAGGGCAGCTTCGCCGACGCCATCGAGCGAGCGGCCGAAGGCGCGATGGTCGAAGGTGACGCAACGGAAGCGACGGGAGAGCGCGGGGACTTGCTGCCACCAGCTCAGATGGTTACCACCGGCGCCGTGCGCGAAGACAACGGCGGGGCCGTCGCCGTGGGACTCGTAGTAGAGCCGGATCCCGTTGACGGGAGCGAAGGGCATGGGTCGATTTTATGCGGCGGCCGGGGGAAGCGAAATC
>DASQHL010000102.1:0-6512 GCA_035632115.1 Dehalococcoidia bacterium
GCCACCACGCCGTTCATGCCGCTCGCGAACGCCATCCACCCCAGGTCCGCCACCGTGCGGTTCCCGTCGATGAACCACGTCGCCACCAGCAGCGCGTACGTCGTCACGCCCACCGCTAGCCCCGCCGTCAGGAAGCGGTTCAGCCGGTCTGCCCGGTGCACCAGGAACACCCCGGCGATCGGCGCCACGCCGTACGCCAGCAGCAGCCGCATCGAGTCGATCGGGCCAACCGATGCCACCAGCGAGATATCCGGCAGGAACGCGCTCACGAACGCGATCATCGCTCCGATGATGACCGCCACCACCACCGCCACGTCCGTCTCCAGCAGCGCCGCGATCAGGATCGGCGCCGCCGCCACCGGCAAGATGTACGCCAGGAAGTAGCGCTGCTCGTCGGGTAACACCAGCGGCAGGTAGAACTTCGCCACCAGCAGCGGGAGCGCGATCACCAGCGCCAGCGAGATCAGGTGCCGCTCCGACGTGATCCCCCGCGGCCGCAGCACGAACACGTACGCCGCCACGCAACCCGCGATCACCGTCGAGACGATCGCCACCGCGATCACGTTTCGCGCCTCGATCTGGTTCGAGAGCAGCCCCTCCGCCCGCAGCTTCTCGACCGCGACCTCATCCACCGGCGCGTCCGCCGAGAGAATGATCGCGCCCCGGTCGACATTAATCCGCTCCGGCGGCACGGCCGCCCGCGCCGCGTCCTGCGCCGCCTTCGTCTTCGCCTGGTCCACCACCTGCGTCGATACGATCAGCGGCCGCACCAGCTCCGCCGTCAGCAGCGCCTCGTCCGCCGTGAACGCCGGCGCGATCAGCGCATCCACCGAGTCCTTGGCCGCCGTCACGCTTGCATCGTCCAGCGGCGCGCTCAGCTTCGTCGAGAGCACGCGCCGCCCTTCCACCACCACGGCCTGCCACGCCGCATCCGGCAACGCGAGCGCCGTATCGACGCTCCGCCCGGAGAGCTGGAACGGCACCAGCGCGTCCCGCTTGCGCTGCGCGTCACTGCTCTGCGCACGCACCCGCGTGATCTGTCCCGTGTTGCTGTCGTACGTCGCCAGCTGCTGCGTTCGTACCGAGGGGTCGTACACGTACGTCGGCGGCACCGCCCGCGCCGCATCGTCGCGCTTCTGCGCCGTCAGGTACGCGCTCTCGAACGACACCGTGCGCGGTGCCTTCACCGTGCGCGACGCCAGGTCGCCCACCCGTACGTGGAACTGCTTCGGGAAGATCGGGAACAACGCGATCGCCAGCAGCACCGCCAGCGCGACCCCAAACGCCAGCGCCGTCGATCGTGAAATGCTGCGTGGTGCCCCGCGCTCGATCATGGACGGCCTCAGGCTTCCATGATACAGGCTGCCCGTCCGCCCCTACGCTGCTTCGTCTGCCGCGCCGCCCGCTGCTGCCAGCACCGCATCGATGAACGCCGCGCGCTCCGGCACCCCCAGCCAGAACCGCATGACGTCGATCCGTCGCGGCCAGAGCTTCGCACGGCACGCCCGCGCGAGTTCAATCTCCACCATCGGCCCGCCGTGGCTGCACGAGATCCGGTCCGTGAAGTTCGTCGAGAGCCCGAACCGGTAGCGCCAGCGCGGCCGCGGGTCGATCGCGCGCACGCCCGCAATGTCCGCCAGTGGCACACGCACGTTGAAGAACGCCTCGAACCGGATCAACAGGTCACGCCCGTCGATCTCCGCGCGGCAGTCGTTCATCGCCACTGTGAACACGCTCGCCAGCAGCGCGAACCACCCCAGCACGCCGAACCCGAACGCCGCCCGCACCTCGTCGTGCACGCTCCCGCTCGTCAGCGCAGGCCACAGCGTCAGGGTGCCAAACACGCACAGTCCGACCACGACCGCCTTCAGCGGCACGCGAAACCAGAATGCGTCGGCGAAGGCGAAGCGTTGGTTCATCTCACATGTGGAGGCAGCACCGGCCGCGGCGCCACCGGGCGGCGCCCGCGCGCTGCGTCCGCCTCTGTGTCGGCGCCTGTACCCGCCCCGGGGAGAGGGCTGACACCCCTCCAGGAGTTACAGCCCGCTCACCATCACCCGTGGCATCCGGATCGTCGGGGCCGCGCTCGCCCCGAACCACTGCACGTCGTTGCCCACCCCGTCGATGTCGCGCAGCATCGTCTTGAGGTTGCCGGAGACGTTGATCTCGACGACCGGGTACGTCAGCTCCCCGCCCTCGATCCAGACCCCGGCCGCGCCGCGCGAAAAGTCGCCCGTCGTCTGGTTGATACCGAACCCCATCATGTCCGTCAGGTACAGTCCGTCCCGCACCTCCGCGATCAGCGCCGCCGGCGTGCTCGTCCCGGCCAGCCACTGTCGGTTGCCGCCCCCGATCGTGATCGAGTCGCCCGCACGCGCTGCGTTGCCCGTCGTCCGCCGCCCCGTCCGCCGCGCGTAGTAGCTGTCGAACAGGAATCGCTTGAACACCCCGCCCTCAACGATCGCGTTGCGCCGCGTCCGCACGCCCTCGCCGTCGAACGGCCGCGATCCCAGCCGTCCCGGCAGCGTCGCGTCGTCCATGATCGTCACCAGTGGCGAGAACGCGCGCTCGCCCTCCACGTCCGCCAGAAAGGTCGATCGCTTGAACAACGCCTCGCCGCTCGCCGCGCCCGCCACCACCCCCAGCAGCCCCGCCGTCATCGCCGGGTCCCACACCACCGGCACCTCGCGCGTCGAGATCTTCCGCCCGCCCAGCTTCCGCACCACCCGCGCCGCCGCACGCCGCCCGACCTCCTCTGGCGTCGCCAGCCGGTGCAACATCCGCTCTGCGCTGAACCAGTAGTCGCTCTGCTTCTTCCCGTCCGCCTCGTCCGCCAGCACAGCCACCGAGAAGCTCGCCGCCGTGTACGGATACCTCCCCGCGAACCCCAGGCTGTTCGCCAGCACCAGCTGCCCCCGCTCCGCCCCGAACTCCGCCCCCTCCGAATTGCTGATCCGCGGGTCGAAGTCGAACGCCGCCTGCTCCGCGCGCAGCACGATCTCTTTCATCTCTTCGACGCTGATCGATTCCACCCGCTCGTCGTAGAGCTGCAACAGCGACCCCATGTCGCTCGCCAGGTCGTCCTTCGCAGGCAGCCCCGCGAACTCGTCCGGCTCGCTAATCTGCGCCAGCTCCACCGCTGTGCGCACCACGTCCGCCAGCGCCGCCGGCGTGAAGTCCGACGTGTTGCACACCGCCGTTCGCTTGTCTTTGATCACGCGGATCGAGACGGACCGCGAGCCCGCCTCGAAGAGCTTCTCCACCTCGCCCTTCCGCACGCTCACCGTCGATTCGATGCCGCTCACGAGGTACGCGTCAGCTTCGTCCGCGCCCAGCGCTCGCGCCCGCGCGACGATGTCGCCCGCGATCGAGAGCAGGTCTTCGCTCACGCCGCTGCGCCGCCCACCGGCCTCAACGCAACGGCTCCGGCACCAGCCGCACCACGTATGTCTGGTCGATCCAGGTGAACAGCGGGTACGCCAGCCGCGCCAGGCCCGCCGAGATTGCGCCCACTGCGGCGCCCCCCAGCACATCGTAGGGGTAGTGGATGCCGACGAACACGCGCGAGAACGCGGTCAGCGAAGCCAGCGCCACCAGCAGCAGCCCCAGCCGCGCCCGGAAGAACAGGATCCCCGTCGCCAGCGCGAACCCCACCGTCGCGTGCTCCGACGGGAACGATGCGTCCGCGCTGTGCTTCAGGAGGAGCCGCACGTCCGTCCGCAGCACAAACGGTCGCTGGTGCACGTAGAAGTGCTGGATCGCCAGCGCGGCCACCAGCGCCAGCAGCGATGCCGCCCCCGCCGTGTACACGGCCATCCGCCGGTCCGCGTCGTTGCCGGATCGCAGGAACCACGACAGCACCGCGATCGCCATGATCGCGAAGATCACGTACTGCGCGGCGAACTTCATCGCGTCGTCAACGACCGATGATCGCCCCGCGAGCTGGTTGATTGCGTGAAAGATCGACCCGTTCAGGTCCAATCAGCGTCCTGTCCGCTGCTCCTCGCCCCGCGCCCTATGCGCCGAACTCGTGCTCCTCGGACTCGCCGCCGCCGCTGAACTTCGAGAACGCGAACGCCGCGATCGCGATCAGCCCTACCAGGATGAGCAACTTCTTCATCGTCGACTCCCTTCCGTCGTATCGGACTCCTGCACGGCGGCCACTCCGCCGTCATCCGCTCGTTCAGGCGGCTGTCCCGCCCACCGTCATCCCGCTGATCAGCGTCGTCGGGATGCCCACCCCCACCGGCACCGACTGCCCGTCCTTGCCGCACGTCCAGCGCCCGTCGCTCAGCTGGAAGTCCCCGCCGACCGCCGTCACCTTCCGCAGCACGTCCGGGCCGTTGCCGATCAGGTTCACATTGCGGATCGGCGCCGTGATCCGCCCGCCCTCAATCATATACCCCTCGGTCACGCTGAACACGAAGTCCCCGTTGCTGATGTTCACGCTGCCGCCGTTGAACGATACGCAGTAGATCCCCCGCTCCACCGAGCCGATGATCTCCTCCGGCGCGGATTCCCCCGCCAGCATGTACGTGTTCGTCATCCGCGGCATCGGGTGGTGCCGGAACGACTGCCGCCGCCCGTTGCCCGTCGGTCCCACGCCAAAATGCTTCGTGCTCAGCCGGTCCTGCAGGTACCCCCGCAGCATCCCCTTCTCGATCAGCACGTTGTATCCGGGCAGATTCCCCTCGTCGTCGATGTTGATGCTGCCACGGCTGTCCCGCACCGTCCCGTCATCGACCACCGTGCACAGCGGCGACGCCACCAGGTTCCCGATCTGGTCGCTGTAGTTGCTCGTCTTCTTCCGGTTGAAGTCCGCCTCCAGCCCGTGCCCGATCGCTTCGTGCAGCAGGATCCCGCTGTCCCCCGCTGCCAGCACTACCGGAAACGTCCCCGCCGGCGCCTCGATCGCCGATTGCAGCACGACCGCCTGCCGCGCCGCTTCCCGCGCCAGCGACTCCGGCGGGCTCGCCTCGAAGTACGACATCCCCATCCGCCCGCCGCCGCCCCACCGCGCCGTCTGCCGGCTCCCTTCCTTCTCCGATAGGCAGCTCACGTTGAACCGCACCAGCGGCTGCACGTCCCCCGCCATCCGCCCGTCGCTCGTCACCACTAGCACGTGCTTCAGCTCGTCGATGAAGTTGATGTCCACCCGCGCGATCGTCGCGTCGAACGCCCGCGCCGCCGCGTCCGCCCGCCGGATCAGCTCCACCTTGTCTGCCGGCGCCACCCCCACGGTGCTCGCCCCGGGCGCGTAGTAGTCCGCCGACTCGTAGTGCACGACGTCCACCGGCGCCGTCACGTCGCCCCGCGATGCGATTCGCGCCGCCGTGTCTGCCGCCCGCCGCATCGACTCCCGCCCTAGGTCCTCCGAGTACGCGTAGCCGATCGCGTCTCCTTGGATCACCCGGATCCCCACGCCCTGCGTTGTGCTGCGTGAAGCCGACTTCACCGCCTCCTGCTCGAACGTGATGTTCGACCCTTCCCGGTGCTCGAAGAACAGCTCCGCGTGCTCCCCGCCGCGTTGCATCGCCACGCCCAGCAGGTCGGACGCGATGGTGGGGTCGATGCTGTACCGGTCTCGGAAGAAGGCCTCGGAAGTGCGTCCCGCGTCAGTCACTCTCACCTCCGCGGACGAGAGGGCATGGTCCATGGCTCCGTCCATCATAACAGTCTCGGCCGCCACCACCTGCCCGAATAGATTCCGCTTCCCGACGCCCGCGCCGTCACGAACCCGCCGCAACCGTTCCGTAACAGCCTCGGCCCAACGCGCCACGGACGCGTCCCACCCCGGCCACACCAGACCCCGCCCGCGTCGATCACCTTCGCCTCGGACGCGCGCCCACCCGCATCCGCTCTTTGAAATCCGTGGAATCTGTGGTTCCCCTCATCCGTCCCTCCCGCCGCGCCACGAACGCCAGGCTCTTCGGCCACACGAGCGCTCCCACCGCATCGATCGCCCCGATCAGCCGCGATTCGCCCACCGCCGCTCGCAGCCGCCGCCGCCACGCCGCCACCGGCCGCTCGGCCGCCACCGCCAGCAGGATCGCCGCCTCGTAGCCGCTCTGTGGCCGCTCCCGCCGCACGAAGTCGCGCAGGCAGAACCGCAGCCAGATCAGCGAGTCGATGAAGTGGACGTATCGCACGCCCGTGACGAGCAACCCCGCCCGCCGCAGCTCCCGCGCCAGCTCCCGCGGCCGGTACACGCGCACGTGCCCCCCGGGCGTGTCGTGGTACCCGCGCGACAGCCGCCAGTACACCAGCTCCGTGAAGTGCGACGGCACCGCCCCCAGCAGCGTGCCGCCGTCCGCGAGCGTCCGCGCGATCTCGCGCATCGCCCCCCGGTCGTCGCGCACGTGCTCCAGCGTCTCCGTGCAGATCACCGCCGCGAAGACGCCCTCTCGGAACGGCAGCCGCGACGCGTCTCCCGCCACGAGATCCACGCGTAGCCCGCGCAGCCCCGCCCGCGCCCGCCGCAGCTCCCCTGCGGCGTAGTCCAGCCCCACCGC
>DASQHL010000103.1:0-5452 GCA_035632115.1 Dehalococcoidia bacterium
CCCGCGTAGCCGATCCCTAGCGGATCAGGCCTCCCTGCCAGGGCTGGCCCGCGACCGCGTTCAGGCCGCACACCCAGTGGAAGACCTGCGCACCGTTGCCGCCGCCGTTGACCGTCATGCTCGCCACCACGAGCGAACCGGTGAACTGGGGGCTGGAGTTGCCGTTGCTCGTGTAGGCGCTGTCGGGCAGATAGATGATGCCGCTCATGTCGGTTCCGGCGTGCGGACCGATGGTGACTCCGCCCGAGTAGCCGGTGACGCCGTGGCCGCCGTAGATGACGAAGTTGTGCGTCCCCAGCGGGTCACGCGTACCAGTGAAGCCGGCCGCGTTGAGGTCGTCCAGGCCGTTCAGCGACGCCTGGCTGATGTCCAGGGCGCCGGTGTCGGACGAGTCGAGCACGATTGCCACCGCACCCGTCGGGTCCGCAGTGCCGGAGGCGGTGTGGATCGTGTTGGTGATGGTACCCAGGGCGAGGCTGGAGGCGTTGATGATCTTGTAGACGCCGCCGTTCATCGTGCCTCCGCTAGGGGCGAAACCGTTGTAGATCCCCGGCTTCCAGTTGCCTGAGGCATCCTTGGCCGCGGCGGCGGACAGGAAGGTCGGGGCCCCCTGCGCCGGTACGGGAGACGCGTTGTCGTAATTGGTGGGCGCCGCGACATTTGTGTTGTCGGGGATCGGGTTGCCGTCGGTGGTGTGGTAGTTGAGGCTGTTGGCTCCGCCGCCGTTGTCGACGTGGTTGACGGGGCTGCCCGGGCAGCTGCTGCCGTCAAAGTTGGTCTGCACCGACGGAACGCCGGTCGAGTGCGGTCCGTTGTTGGCCCCGAACGAACCGTTGGCGTAGACGGGTCCAGTCACGGTCTGAAAGGCGGCGCCACCGCCGTTGATCTGCGCGTCCCCGCTCACCGCGGCGACCGCGTAGGCGGCGCCGTTGATCTGCGGCCCCGGAACGGTCGCGCGGGCCGATGCCGCCGTCGTCAGAGCGCTGAAGCCGATCATGCGGGCCATGATGCTCGGCTGCTGGTGTGAGAGGACCACGTCGAGCACGCTGGGGTAGTTGAGGATGCCGTTCACCCGCCAGGAATCGGCCAGCGTGATCGTGTAGCCCGCGACCGTGTAAGTGCCGGCGGGACAGCTGGACGCGCCGGTGCACGAGCCGACCGGCAGTACGAAGCCAACTGCCGAGCCGAGGTACTCCATGGCAACCCAATGGGCGTCGTTGCCACCCGGGGCGAACGAGCGCGAACCGGCCAGCGCGGCAGCGTCCGCGTAGGCCTGCAGGTTGCGCCTGTCGGACATGGCGAGCCCGGCGTCGAACACCAGCACGCCGAGAACGGTCAGGCCGACGAGCATGGCCGCCGCGATGACGATCGCCTGGCCGCGCTGCGAACGCCGGTGTCCCCGAGTCATCTCCTAGTACTCCGCGAGCATGGTGGTGGACGAGGCGATGCGCAGGAAGCTTGGCGCTGCCCCCCCGAGGAACGGCACCAGCGTGTCGTAGCGGTAGATCACCGTGACGACGATCTCGAAGCAGCCTTTGTACTGCGGGCTCTGGTACTCGGCGGCCCGCGAGCCCAGGTCTCCCGGTATCGGGTCGCGTCCAAGGGAGGTCCGCGCTGCCGCGCATGTGGCGTAGGCGCCCGCGGCGCCCTGCTCCGCCGGGAAGACGCAGATCGAAGACGTGCCCACCGCGGGGCTCGGGCAGCTGGCCGGGGCCGTCTCGTAAAGGGTGGCTCCGCGGCTGAATCCTCCGAGCGTCGCGACGACCGTCTCGAAGATGCGAGAGCTCTTGAGGCACCCGCTCCCGTTGGCCGACGGCGTCTGGGTCTCGCCCGAGCACAACCCGCCGGTGGCGCCGAACGCGTTGTCGGACGAATCTGCGTTTGCCACGGCCTGGCGAGCCCCCTGGCGCGCCGCTTCGGCCACCGTGGACGTGGCCCAGTCGACCCGGAATAGATCGATGCTGAGCGCGAGCAGGAAGAACAGCAGCGGAAACACCAGGGCGAACTCGAGCAGCGCCTGCCCGCGCCGGCCGTCGCCGATGGTCCGCTTTAGCATCAGTACTCGGTCCGCTGAGAAGAGGTCACCGTGATTGGAAACGATGTACCGACAACGGGCCAGAGCAGAGGAGTGATCACCGCGAGTCGGTAGGTGATGCTGGCGGTGATCGCGGCGGAGCCTGGATCGGCCGGCCCAAGGCCGTTGCCCGAGGAGTTGGTCACACCCGCGCCACCCAGGCAGTGGAACGTCACGCTCAACGTCGACCCGGCGATCGTCGAGCCGGCGGGCGTCCCGTTGCTCGAGCTCTCGAGCGCCGCCTGGTTGGCGATGGTGGCAATCGCCCCGCCGGCGGGCGGGACTGCGGACGTGACAGTCACTGCGAGGGGTCCTGCGCCGGTGCCTGCGCAGACCGTGTTCGCGGTTCCCTGCTGGTACGAGGACACCGCCATGCGAAGCGCCTGGCGAACTGAGTTGGTGGCGGATTCGCGATAGTAGAAGGCGCGACCGATGTCGGTGACTCCCAACGCAAGCAGCAGGAGTAGGGGCAGGGCGACTGCCGCCTCCACAAGCGACTGGCCGCGCAGCCTGGATCGGCCGCCGTCCGGCTTGGCGCGGAACATCGCTGTCATTCTGGTCATCGCAACGTGACCCGCACGGCAGTTCTTGCAGACGCTATTCGGGTCTTAACTTTTCACTCGGCGAGGAGTTAAGGAGACCCTGCTCGCACTGCTGCAGGTGGTCGGATCGGCTCTTTCCGCCGCCTTCGACATGTTCTGGGAGGTGCTCTGGCCAGTGGCCCTTGGGTTCCTCCTCTCGGCTGTCGTCCAGGCGCTGGTGCCGAAGCAGGCGGTGGCGCGTGTGCTGGGCCGTCCCGACGCGCGAGGGTTCTTTTTCGCCTGCGCTTTCGGTGCGGCAAGCTCGAGCTGCTCGTATGCCGCGGTCGCCCTGGCTCGCAGCCTCTTCCGCAAGGGGGCGTCGTTCGTCAACGCGATCATCTTCGAGTTCGCGTCGACAAACCTGGTCTTCGAGCTCGGGCTCGTGCTGCTGGTGCTTCTCGGCTGGCAGTTCGTGGGCGCGGAGTTCGCCGGCGGTCTTCTGATGGCGGCGATCCTCTGGTTCCTCTTCAAGCTGACCCTGCGCGAACGCATGGTGGCCGCCGCGCAGGCGCAGGCCGAGAAGGGGATCGTCGCATCGACGATGGAGGGACACGGCGAGATGGACATGTCGGTGTCAGGAGGATCGTTTGCACGCCGCCTGTTCAGCGACCGCGCGTTCACCGCGATCAGCCACTACTTCTTCATGGACGCCTACAGCCTCTACATCGACCTCGGCGCCGGGCTTCTGATCGCCGGCGCCCTGGCGGCGTGGGTGCCGAACAGCTTCTGGAACGCTTTCTTCTTCACCTCAGACCCGAACATCAACCTGTTCTGGGGCCCGCTCGTCGGCCCGCTGCTGTCGATGGTGAGCTTCGTCTGCTCCGTGGGCAACGTGCCGCTGGCGGCGGTGCTGTGGAACGGCGGGATCAGCTTCGGTGGTGTGATCAGCTTCATCTTCGCCGACCTGATCATCCTGCCCATCATCAACATCTATAGGAAGTACTACGGCGGCCGGATGAGCATCTACCTGCTGGTCGTGTCTTATGTGGCGATGGTGGTGGCAGGATTCGCCGTCGGTGTCGCCTTCAACCTGCTCGGCTGGACGCCGAAGCACTTCCATGTCTCGGCGCTGCAGGCCGCGCCGAGCTGGAACTACACGAGCGTCCTCGACCTGGCCTTCATCCTGCTGATGGCGGTGATGTTCTACCGGTTCCTGCGCACGGGCGGTCCGGAGATGATCCGGGCGATGGCGGTGCCGGGAGGTGGGGGGCACGCGGGCCACGGGCACGACCACGAGGGGCACGAGGGGCACGAGGGGCACGAGGGGCACGAGGGGCGCGAGGGGCACGAGGGGCACGAGGGGCACGGGGGGCATGGCCACTCGGCGCCCTGAGCGATTGATCTAACTTACGTCCGTGGCCGTGATCGTGTGCCCTCAGCCCCAGGCCGCCGAGGTCGGGCTCGAGGTCATGCGGCGAGGCGGCAACGCCGTCGACGCGGCGGTGACATGCGCGTTCGTGCAGGGCGTCATCGACCCCCAGATGTGCGGTATCGGAGGCTGCGGCGCGATGGTCGTGCACAGCGCGAAGGCCGGCGACGCGCTGATCGAGTTCTACGCCACGGCCGGCGCGCGGGTGCGTGAGGACCAGTGGGAGCAGATCTTCATCCGCGAGGCGGCCGACCGCTACGGATACGTGCTGGACGGGTGGGTCAACGACGTGGGCTACCAGTCGGTCGGAGTCCCCGGGACCGTAGCGGGTCTCTACGAGGCCCTGACGAGGTTCGGGACGATCTCGTGGGACCAGGCGATCGCGCCGGCGATACCGATCGCGCGCGATGGCTTCCCCGTCACGGGCTTCATGCACGGCTACTGGACCACCGACTACGGGCCGGATGTCGTACCCAACGTAAAAAGGATCCAGGCGACGCCGGCGGCGCGCGACATCTACACGCATGACGGCGCGCTCTACGCGGTCGGCGAGCGGATGGTCCAGGCCGACTACGCGCGTACGCTCGAGCGGCTGGCGGGTGAAGGGCCGGATGTCTTCTACCGCGGCGAGATCGCCGAGGCGATGGCGGCGGACTTCGAGGCCAACGGCGGTTTCATCACGAAAGAGGACCTCGCCGATTACCGCGTCAACGTCACCGAACCGATCCGCGGGACCTACCGTGGACACCAGGTCGTGGCGGCGGGTCCGCCTGCCGGCGGTCTGACCCTGCTCCAGATGCTGAACTTCCTAGAGGGGTACGACGTCGGAGCTCACGGGTGGCCGAGCACCGCCGCGGCGCGGCTCCTGGTCGAAGCGATGGCCTGGGCGGTGGCGGATCGCGAGCTGCACATAGCAGACCCGCGCTTCGTCGACATCCCGACCGGCGCTCTGGCCGACAAGCAGTACGCGGCCATGGCTCGCGAGGTGGTCGCGTCCGGCACGCGGGTGCACGACCGCCCCGAGACCACGCACGTGTGCGTCGTCGATGACGCGGGCAACGCCGTTTCGCTGACGCACACGCTGGGCTCGGCGAGCGGGGTCGTAACGCCCGGCCTGGGCTTTGGCTACAACGACTACATGAACTGCTTCGACCCCCGGCCGGGCCGCCCCAACTCGATCCGGCCAGGCAAGACGAGGGTCACGATGATGACGCCGACGCTGGTGTTCAACCGCGGCAAGCTGCGGATGTGCCTGGGTGCGCCGGGCGGGACGAAGATCGTGACGGCAGTCCTGCAGGTGCTGGTCAACGTGATCGACCACCAGATGTCGCCAGTCGAGGCGGTCAGCGCGGCGCGCGTGGATTTCCAGGGCGATGTCGTCCAGACGGAGGCGCGTGTGCCCGGCGTGGTGTGCGAGGGATTGGAGAA
>DASQHL010000104.1:0-28692 GCA_035632115.1 Dehalococcoidia bacterium
ACGAGTTTTTGAATCTGGACACGACATAACGGTGCAGTAAATGCGCGCGAAATCGCACGCGAAATGCCCGCACGCCGACGTGTTCGCCGGAAAGTTGCACCCGAGCGCCCCGGTGACGTTCCGCCCGCACCGGCGTTATCATCTTGCGATGAGCACCGCCCGCACGTCCGTACCTATCGCCGAAGAGCGCGCCCGGCCCCGCGCCTGGCACTGGCCCCGCGCGGCCGGCCTCCCGGGCCTGCGCCGCCTGGCCGCCGGCTGGCGCCAGCTCACGCTCGTGCTCCTCGTCTCGCTCATCGCGCGCATCCCCTTCGTGCCGCTCTACGCCTACCTCCCCGACGGCTCGCTCGACGAGAACGACTGGAAGGGCTGGATGCAGGCCCTGCACGAGCACGGCTTCCTGAACATCTTCCGCACCTCCGATACCAACTACGTCGGCTACCACTGGGTGCTCTGGCCGCTGTCCGTCGTCTACGGCTGGTTCGGCGGCACCTACGGCCACGATGGCGGCGCGCTCCACGTGCTCGTCAAGGCCCCCATCATCGGCTTCGACATGCTGCTCATCTGCATCGTCTACGCCGCCACCGCCGTCCTCGCGTCCGAGGGCGAGTCCGGCGATGTCACGCGCGTCGCCGCCCGCGCGACCCACCTCGCCCTGATCGCGGCGCTCGTCATCGCCCTCCAGCCCGGCGCCATCTACGACAGCGCCATCTGGCCCAACACCGATTCGCTCGCCACCGCCGCCATGCTCGCCGCCATCGTGCTGGCCTACCAGGGGCGCGCGGGGTTCGCCGCCGGCGTCTGGACCTTCGGCTTCCTCATGAAGCCCCAGCCCATCGTCATCTTGCCCCTGCTCGTCCTCATCGCCTGCCGCCGCGACGGCCTCCGCGCCCTCGTCGAGGCCAGCGCCGCCGGTGCCGTCGTCGGCCTCGCCATGACCGGCCCCTGGCTCCTCCACGGCGATTTCATCCGCATCCTGCACGTCTATCGCCTGCTCTTCCACGATCGCGCCCCCGTGCTCTCGTGGTCCGCCTGGAACATCTGGCGCTTCTGGGACGCCACGGTCCACCCCGCCGCCGACTCGCGAGCCTTCCTCTTCATCACCTACCGAAGCATCGGCCTCGCCCTCTCCGCCGTCGCCGCTGTCATCGCGCTCGCCTACGCCTGGGTCCGCTCCGACCTCCGCGGCGCGCTGATCGCCGGCGCCTACCTCGCCTTCGCCTTCTACATGCTGCCCGTCACCACCCACGAGCGGTATCTCTTCCCCATCCTCGGCCTCCTCCTCCCGGTCGCCATGGTCGAGCGCCGCTGGTTCTGGATCTACGTGCCCGTCAGCGCCATCTTCTTCTTCAACCTGCTCACGGCGGCCCCTCCCATCAAGTCACTCGACGGCACACACATTCACGATCCGCTCTTCCTCGCCGGCGCCGCGATCAACGTGCTGATCTTCGCCGCCTACACCGGCGCCCTCCTGCCGAAGGCCTGGGGCGTAGTCGAGGAGGCGCGCGGGCGTCTGGTGAAGCAGCCTGCCGTGGCCTGATTCCCGGAGCGGCGGCCTCATGAGAGCCGTACGATCCGCTCATGCGCTTGACCCGATATACTCACCCCGCACGTCCTGGCGAGCGCTTTGCCCTTGACGTGGCGAAGTTCTCGTCAAGCCAGTTGTAAAGATCCGCCTCGACTTCTGTTTGGATGTGCAGGAAGATCAAGCGAGTCCGGAGTCCGGCTGGGGCGCCCAGGTGGCGCCGCAGCCCTCGTCCGGGTTGTGATGCGGGACGTTGGCCTGGCGCCCGTCGCCGCGGAGAAAGCGAGGACGGCATGTTCACCAGGCTCTCGATCGCGGGGATCGCCGCTGCTCTGCTGCTGGTCGTGGCAGCGCACGCCAACAGCGCATCGGCACAATACCCGCCGCCCAGCGGCAACTGCGCCATCACCATCGCGGCCGCCCAGGCTGCTCCCGGCGGCTCCGCACCCGTCACCGTCACCGTGCGCGATGTCAACGGCAACCCCGTCCCGAACTCGCCCGTCTCCGTCACGATCACGTCGCAGCCCGGCACCGACGCCTCCCTCGCGATGAACGGCGCCGCCACCGACGCGAACGGCGTCGTCACGGGCACGCTCCACGTCGGGACCACCGCTGGCTCCGTGAAGATCGGCGCCACGCCATCGGGTAACGCCTGCAGCGCAGAGGTCGTCGTCGGACAGGGCCAGGTCGCGGCCCAGGTCAACCTGCCGAACACGGGCACAGGCCCCGGCGCGAACGGCGCTCCGTCAGTGCTCATCGCGCTGCTCGTGGCCGCCGGCTCGGCCGTAGCGGTCGCTGGCCTCGGCGTGCGCCGGATGTCGCGAGGGTAGACCGCAGCCGAACATACACGCATGGATGCCCGCCAGGCGCCCAGGAACGACACGATCACCGGGCGTCTCGCGCGCTGGAGAGCAGCCGTCCCCCTGGGGCGGCTGCTCTTCGTTACCGTCCTCGTCCTCGGCCTCATCGCTGGCTTTGAGGCCTACCAGGCCTGGCGTGTCGTCTCCGATGTGAACAGCGGCCGCGTGCTGCTCCGCACGGGCCAGAATCGCCTCGAAGTGAAGCGCCTCAACGCCACCGCGGACGACCTGGCGATGTCCCGGTCGGAGTTCGACGCCGCCGGCGCGAAGTTCTCCGCCGCGCGGCGTCAGCTCGAACGCGACCCGATCCTCGGCCTCGTGCGGCACCTGCCGCTCGTCGGTGGCCAGGTGTCCGCCGCGATCGCGCTCGCCCACATCGGCGAGCAGGGCGCCGCCATCGGCACCCAGGGTGTTGAGGCCGCCCAGGCCTTCGACGCCATCCGCGCCGAGCCCGGCGGCACCCTGCCCGAGAAGAGCGTGAAGGTCTTCGACGCCGCCGACCCCCACATCGCCAACATCGAGCTGCGCCTCGCCGATGTTGACGCCCGGCGCAAGAGCATCGCGGGCGAATCGCTGCTCCCGCCCATGCGCCGCGCTGTCGCCGAGCTGGACCAGCGCCGCGTGCGCCTCCAGGACTTCCTCGATACCTACCAGCGCGCCCGCGCCTTCTCCCCTGAGTTCCTTGGATTCAACGGCCCCCGCACCTACCTCGTCCTCGCCCAGAACAACGGCGAGCTCCTCCCGACCGGCGGCCTCGTCTCGGTGTTCGGCATCGTCCAGCTCGATCACGGCCGCGTGCTCCACATGGAGTTCCACGACGCCGTCCAGTACGGCGCCGATTGGATGGCCCGCGGCGCACCCTACGTGGAGCCGCCTCTGCCCCTCAAGGAGTACCTGCTCAAGGACACGAGCTGGAACCTCGCCGTCTCCAACTGGTCGCCCGACTTCCCCACGTCCGCCTCGTGGGCGCGCTATTTCTACGAACAGGTCGGTGGCGGCAAGGTGGATGGCGTCATCGCCATCGACGTCACCACGCTCGAGCGCCTGCTCGAGGTCATCGGCCCCGTCGACATCCCCGAGTTCGGCGTCACTGTCGATAACAACAACGCCTTCGATCTCACCGAGCAGTTCACGCGTGAAGCCTACGCGCCGAACGCAGACCGCAAGTCCGCATTCGTCGGCCTCCTCGCCGACGAGGTCCTGCGCCGCGTCCTGCATCCCCAGCCCGGACAGTGGTCCGGCCTCGTCGATGTGCTCCAGCAGTTGGGCGACCACAAAGACCTACTCCTCTACTCGACCAGCCCATCGCAGGAGCGCTTGATCGCCGGGCTCGGCTGGGACGGCTCCGTCTACTACACCTCCGGCGACTACCTGCAACTCGTTGATGCCAGCGTCAACAGCACGAAGCTCAACGTCGTCATCGATCACAGCGCAAGCGTCGATGTCCGCCTCGGCCCCGATGGCTCCGCGGCCACCAACGTAACCCTCGACTACTTCAACGATCTGACGACCTGGGCGAAGGGGCGCGACCCGCTCCTCGTGCAGCGCCTCATGCTCGGTGGCCTGTACGGTGGATATGTGCGACTGCTGGCGCCCCCGGGAAGCAAGCTCGTCTCGCTGAAGGACGGCTCGCAGGAAGTCGGTGCCGAGGAGATCGGCCAGGAGGATGGACTTGCCGTCTTCGGTCGCTTCTTCGCGCTCCCCCGCGACACCCGGAAGCAACTGACCTTCGCCTATGACACGCCGCCCGTCGCGACGCAGGTTGGCAGTGACTGGGTCTACACGCTCGCCCTGCACCGCCAGCCCGGATGGCAGCTTTCCTCGCTCACGGTGCGTGTCACTCCGCCGGGGGCCATGCGCACGCGCGCGGCCCTGGTCGATGGTAAGCCCGTCCAGCCCAACGCCGACGGCTCCATCAGCATCGATCTGAGCCAGGACCGCACGCTCACCGTGCGCTACCGCTGATCGACGAAAATATGACTAGTACACCGGTTGGTCGTGGCGCAACGACTCTAGGTTGCCCTTCACCGCCTGCATGAATGCGCCTGCCTCCGCGCCATCCAGCGCTCGGTGATCGAAGCTGAGGCAAAGATTCATCACCGATCGCGCAGCGAACGAGCCGTCCGCCGCGACGCGCAGTTCGCGCCGGATCGCCTCCGTCGTGATGATCGCCACCTGCCCCGGCGGCACGATCGGCTGCGACACGACCGACCCGAACGCCCCTGTGTTGTCGATCGTGAACGTCGCGCCCCGCACGTCATCGATGCCAAGCCTGCGCTCGCGCGCCTTCGCTCCCAACTCGTCAAGTTCCCGCGCGATCCCGGCGATCGACTTTCGGTCGGCGTCGCGGATCACGGGCACGATCAGCCCGGCGGGTGCCGCCACGGCGATGCCGATGTGGTACGCCGCATGCCGCCGGATCCCCTCGTCGCTGAACGTCGCGTTCAGCGCCGTGTGCTCCTTCAGCGCCCCGACGATCGCCTGTACGAAGAACGGCAGGTACGTCAGCGCCACACCCTCCACGCGTCCGAAGCCATCTTTCGCGGCATTCCGCAGCGTCACCATCTCCGTCACGTCTGCCTCGATCGCCATCCACGCCACGGGCACCGACCGGTGTGACTCCAGCATCCGCGCGGCGATCGTGCGCCGCGTCGCCGTCAGGGCCACCAGCTCGCCGTTGCCCGTCTCGGTCGCCAGCGCGGGCGCGGGCCTCCGCTCGATCGTTTCCTCACCGTCAGCCTCTGGCGCGCGGCCGCCGCCCGAAGCGACCCCGACAACTCCCGCTTCGGCTGATGGCGGCACCGTGTGCGCCACTGGGTTCTCCACGTAGTTCACCACGTCCCGTCGCGTCACGCGCCCTTCAATCCCCGTACCCTGCACCAGCGCTAGGTCGATGCCGTGCTCCTCCGCTAGCTTCAGCACCACGGGCGAATACCGTCGTGTACGCACAGATCGCTCGGCCGCGGTTACGGGAGCTCTCACGATCGCGCTGTCGGCGGCCGCACTCGCCTCTCGGCCGTCGGCCGGAGACGCGGGCTCCTTCGCCGCGTCGCCTGCCTCGAACTCCGCCAGCGGCGCGCCCACCGGTGCCACGGCCCCTTCTGCCACCAGGATCCGGATCAGCCGCCCCTCGAACGGCGACGGCACTTCGACTTCCACCTTCTCCGTCTCGATCTCGACGATCGGCTCGTCCAGCGTCACCTCTTCGCCCTCGCGCTTGAGCCAGCGCACCACCGTCCCCTCCGTGACCGACTCGCCGACGTCTGGCATGTTCAAGGTGCGCATTGCAGCCCCTAGTACGCCGCCAACTGGCGCATGGCAGCCGCGATCTTCTCCCGCGACGGCAGGCAGAAGTCCTCGCCCGCGGCGTTGAATGGCATCGCGGGCACGTCAGGTGCCGCCAGCCGCCGGATCGGCGCGTCCAGCGCGTCGAACGCGTGCTCTGCGATCAGCGCCGCCACCTCCGCGCCGATGCCGATCGTCAGGTTGTCCTCGTGGACGATCAGGATCTTCCCGGTCCGCCGCGCCGCCTCCAGGATCGCCTCCCGGTCCAGTGGCGCCAGCGTGCGAAGGTCGAGTACCGTCGCCTCGATGCCCTCACCGGAGAGCTCCTCCGCCGCCTGCAGGCATTCATGCGCCATCAGCCCGTAGCTGATTACCGTCAGGTCATCGCCCTCCCGCCGAAGCGCAGCCTCTCCGATGGGCACCGTGTAGTCGCCGTCGGGCACCTCGCCCTTGACAGCCCGGTACGCCTTCTTGTGCTCGAAGTACACGACCGGGTCTGGGTCGCGGATCGCCGCCTTCAGCAGGCCCTTCGCGTCGTATGGCGTCGATGGCACCACGACCTTCAGCCCGGGCACATGCGCCAGCATCGCCTCGATCGATTGCGAGTGGTAGAGCGCCCCGCGGATCCCCGCCCCGAACGGCGCCCGCACGACGATCGGGCAGCCCCAGCCGTTGTTGGAGCGATAGCGCCAGCGCGCCGCCTCGCTGATCAACTGGTTGAACGCCGGGAACGCGAAGTCTGCGAACTGAATCTCCGCCACCGGATTGCAGCCGTTCGTCGCCAGTCCGATGGCGATACCGACGATGCTCGACTCCGCAAGCGGTGTGTCGAGCACGCGCTGCGGCCCGTATCGCTCGAGCATCCCGTCCGTGACCCGGAACACCCCGCCCTCTTGGATGTCCTCGCCCAGCACTACCATGTCCGGCAACCGGTCCATCTCCTCGACGAGCGCGTCGTGGATCGCATCGATGTACGACTTCTCGGCCATCACGCGCCCTCCGGCGGAGCGAAGACGTACCGCAGCGCGTCCTCCGGCGCGGGATCGGGCGCACGCTCCGCCGCCTCGACCGCGTCCTTGATCTCGCGCCGGGCGTCGGCGCGCAACGCGGCATCCGCTTCTTCGGACAGCGTCTCCTCGTCGATCAATCGCTTGCGGAACCGGTCGATCGGATCGCGCTTGATCCACTCGTCCAGCTCTGCGCGCGTCCGGTACCGCCGGTCGTCGTCCGACGACGTGTGCGGTACCAGCCGGTACGTCTTCGCTTCGATCAACTTCGGCCCGCGGCCCCGCCGGCACTCTTCGATGCTCCAGCGCGCCGTCTGGTGCACGGCCACCACGTCGTTGCCGTCCACCGTCTGCCCGATCATGTTGTAGCCCTTCGCCCGGTCAGCGACGTGCCGCACCGCCATCTGCTTCTCAGACGACTCGGAGATCGCGTACCCGTTGTTCTCGCAAAAGAACACCACGGGCAGCTTGTGGATCGATGCGAAGTTCAGCGCCTCGTGGAAGTCGCCCTCACTCGTCGCGCCCTCGCCGAAATAGCAGATGGACACTTCCTTCAGGCCGCGCAGCTTCGAGGCGTACGCCACCCCCGCCGCGTGTGGCAGGTTCGCGGCGATCACGCTCGACCGCGTCACGACCCGCGCCTCCGGCCACGACCAGTGGCACGGCATCTGTCGGCCGCCGGAAGCCGGATCGTCCGCCTTCGCGAAGAGCCCCAGCAGCACGTCGTACGGCGTCATCCCCAGCGCCAGCATCACGCCAACGTCGCGGTAGTACGGCAGCACCCAGTCCACGCCGCGCTTGATCGCGTACGCCGAGCCCACCTGCGCCGCCTCATGCCCCTGACCGGTGACGGCGAACGCCGCCCGGCCCTGCCGGTTCAGCGCGAACATCCGATCGCTCAGCTCGCGCGAGCGCAGCATGTCACGGTACATCGCCAGGTGAATCTTGGCGGTGGCGCCCGATGTGCGAGACTCGTGCGCTCGTACCATCGTTCCCCTTCGAGAGCGGCCGGACAGCGCGCTCCCGTCGCGTCACTTCGAGTATAGCGCCGCCGGTGTTCGTCCCGTCGCGAACGCCGGGAAGGCACCCTCCCGTTACGAGTGTCGGCAGACGTCCTGCGTGCGGCCACCCGTCAGCGGGTGGCCCGGCCACTGGCTAGTCCTCGCCCAAATAGGTCCGCCGCACCACGTCGCTTCCCCGGAGCTCCGCCGCGCTCGCCTCCAGCGCCACCATGCCGGATTCCAGCACGTAGCCGCGGCTCGCGATCTGTAGCGCCATCGCTGCGTTCTGCTCCACCAGCAGGATCGTCGTTCCCTCCCGATTGATCTCCAGGATCGTGCGAAAGATGGTCTCCACCAGCACTGGCGCCAACCCCATCGAAGGCTCATCCAACAGTAAGATCCGAGGTCGCGCCATCATCGCCCGCGCGATCGCCAGCATCTGCTGCTCACCCCCGGAGAGCGTCCCCCCGTCCTGCTTCAACCGCTCGCGCAGCCGCGGGAACAGTGCCAGCACGCGCGCGAGGTCGTCCGCGATCTCCCCACGCGAACGGCGCTGGTACGCGCCCATCTGGAGATTCTCCATCACCGTCAGCCGCCCGAAGATCGCGCGCCCTTCCGGTGCGTGCGAGATCCCGCGAGCGACGATCTTGTGTGGTGCCTCGTGGTCGATCCGGCGCCCGTCGAAAGTGATTGCGCCGCTCCTGGGCCGCAGCAGGCCCGAGATCGTCCGTAACGTCGTGGACTTCCCCGCGCCATTGCTCCCGATCAGCGCAACGATCTCCCCCGCCTCGACTCTGAGCGAAATCCCTTTGATCGCCATGATCTGGCCGTATCCGGACACGACATCGGCCAGTTCAAGGTGCGTCGTCCGCGGTGCCGTCACGGTGGTCCGCTATCGAGCACCGCGCCGGTGCCCAGGTACGCCTCGACCACCCGCCGATCCTGTTGCACGCTCTCCGGCTTGCCCTCGGCGATTTTTTCGCCGTGGTCCAGCACCGTGATCACGTCGCAAACCCCCATGACCACGCGCATCTGGTGCTCGATGAGCACGATCGTCATCTTCAGGTCGTCGCGGAGCCGGCGAATCAGTCCGGTCATCCCCGCGCTCTCACCCGGATTCATGCCGGCCGTCGGCTCGTCCAGCAACAACAGCCGCGGCCGTACCGCCAGCGCGCGCGCTATCTCCAGCCGGCGCTGTTCGCCGTACGCGAGGTTGCGCGCCAGCTCGTTCTCCCGCCCCGCCAGCCCTGCGAACGCGAGCAATTCCGCCGCCGCCTGGGTCGCCCGCCGCTCCTCTCGCGCCACGGCCGGCGGCCGCACGATCGCTGTCACAACGTTCGTCGAAAGGTGCAGGTGCGACCCCACGAGCACGTTCTCAATCGCCGTCATGTTTGCGAACAGCCGGATATTCTGGAACGTGCGGCTGATGCCCGCTTCCGCGATGCGGCTCAGCGATAGCCCGTCGATCCGCTTGCCCTCGAACCACACCTCCCCAGACGTCGGCCGGTAGAACCCGGTGAGCAGGTTGAAGAGCGTCGTCTTTCCCGCCCCATTCGGCCCGATGACACCCATCACCGTTAGCCGCTCCACCTCGATACTCACGTTCTGGAGCGCGACTAGCCCTTCGAACGTCCGCGTGACCTCGCGAATGGAGAGGAGCGCCATGTTACGTGGCCAGCTCCGACTCGAGGATCTCGGTCTGCTGGAACTCGAGCGCCCGCCGCCGCGACGCCAGGAGCCCCTGTGGCCGCAGCACCATCACCGCCACCAGCGCCGCCCCGAAGATCACCAGGCGATAGTCGGCGCCCAGGTTGCTCAGGTGGACGAACAGGAAGTCGATGCTGAAGTCGCGCAGCACGTCCGGCAGGCCGATCAGCAGCATCGCCCCCAACAAGACCCCGCGCACGTTGCCCATGCCGCCGATGATGACCAGCGCCAGCACGTTGATTGACACGTCGAGATTGAAGCTCGTGGGATCGATCGCACTCTGCTTCGCGGAGAAGAACACCCCGCCCGCGCCGCCGATCGCCGCGCCCATGGCGAACGCAAGCAGCTTGTAAAACGTCGTGTTGACGCCCATCGACGCCGCAACGTCCTCGTCCTCCCGGATCGCCTCCCACGCGCGCCCGACCCGCGAATCGCGCACCCGCTCTGTGGCGAACGCCGCGACGAAGCATCCGGCTATCACCACGAAATACAGCTCGAACGGCGTCGCCAGCTCCTGCCCGAAGAAGTGCGGTTTGGGAATCTGGAACACGCCCACCGGCCCGTTGGTCAGGCCTGTTTCGTTGTTCGCCATGATCCGGATGATCTCGCCAAATCCCAGCGTCACGATCGCCAGGTAGTCGCCCCGCAGGCGCAGCACCGGGATCCCCAGCACAACGCCGACCAGCGCCGCCAGCACCATCGCCATCGGCAGCACCAGCCAGAAGCTTGTGCCCACATCGAAGCCGCCGCCGCGAATCGGCGCCGCCAGCAGCGCGTACAGGTACGCCCCCGTCGCGAAGAACGCGACGTACCCCAGGTCAAGCAGTCCCGCGTACCCCACCACCACGTTCAGCCCGATTCCGAGCAGCGCGTACAGCGCGATGTTGAACATGATGCCCCGCTCGAACGTGTCCATGTAGTGCGGGAGCACAACCAGCGTCGCTGCCAGCACTGCCACCCCGAACAGGCTCGAGCTGGCGCGCAGCATTACGTACGCGATGAGCACGATGGCCAGGAACGCCCAGCGGATGCTCAGGTGCTCGGGAGCCAATCCGGCCGCGACCGCCAGCACCGGGAGCAACACGTAGTGCCCGAAGCGGACCACGGCCGCACCACCCCGCGTCGCTCGCATCTGCGAACGCACCCGTTCGGGCAATCCGCGCAGGTCGCGCATCGCGTTCCGTGCGGTGCCGCCCCCACTCACGCCCGCTTGTCCTCCCGCTTGCCGAAGATCCCCCACGGTCGGAAGATCAGCACCCCGACCAGTAGCACGAACGCCACCACGTCCTTGTACTGCGCACCGAACACCTTCGTTGTCAGGGACTCCGTGATCCCGAGGAAGTAACCGCCCGCCACCGCTCCTGGCACGCTGCCGATCCCGCCCAGCACTGCCGCGGTGAACGCCTTGATGCCGGGGATGAATCCCATCCCGGATGTAACCGTCGTAACGTACATCCCATAGACCACCCCGGACGCCCCCGCCAGCGCCGCCCCCGCCACGAACGTCATCACGATCGTCCGGTCGACGTTAATCCCCATCAGCGCGGCGGTGCCGCGGTCCTCCGCCACCGCACGGATCGCCGTGCCTATCTTGGTGCGCTCGATGAACAGGTACAGCAGCAGCAGGAAGACCAACGACAGCGTGATGAGGAAGATCTGCACGTACAGTACGTGTATCTGCCCGTACTCAATCGTCGTCCGTGGAAAGACGGCGGGATACACCTTGCCCTGCGCCTCCGTCACGCGCAGCATGACGTTCCGTAAGAAGATCGATACACCGATGGCGCTGATCAGCGGCGCCAGCCGCGGTGCGTGACGCAGCGGCCGGTAGGCGATGCGCTCCATCAGGATCGCCAGAACCACCGCCACGACCATGCCCAGCACGATCGCCAGCCCGATCGTGAACACCGGCACCTGGTCGTTCAGGCTGCTGTGCTTTTCGAAGCCGTTGAGCGTGTAATAGCCCGTAAAGGCGCCCATCATGAACAGCTCGCCGTGCGCGAAGTTGATCATCCGCAGCACGCCGTACACCAGCGTGTACCCCAGCGCGATCACCGCGTAGACCCCGCCAATCGTCAGGCCATCGATGAAGAGCTGGATCCACTCCTGCATGGGGCTCCTGCCCCCTACGCGACACCGGGAGGCCGCACAAAATCGTACGGCCTCCCGGTGCTCAGCGCAGGATCGCGCTCCGCGTCCTACTGCACGCGGACGAACTTACCGCTCTTCACCTGGTCGATCTCATTCACAGCGCCGACCACCGTGCGGTCGCCGACGTCGTTGAACTGGATCTGTCCTGACGCGCCCTGGTAATTGACCGCCTTCACCGCGGCGATCAGCTGATCCTTGTCGATGACGAGGTCGCCGTTCGCGTTCACCGTCGCGACCTGCTCGATCGCGTTCAAGATGATGTGCATCGCGTCGTACGTCTGCTCGCCAAACTGCGGCGCGTCCTTCCCCGGGTACGCCGCCTTGTACGCCGCCACGTACTTGTCGTAGAGCGTCGTGTCCGTCGGCTTCGGCCCGCGGCTCACGTACGCGCCCTCGGCCTTGCCGCCTGACTGGTCGATCCACTTCTGGTCCGCGATGCCGTCCGCGCCCATGAACGAAGCCGTCACGCCCGCCTCGCCCAGCTGCCGCACCAGCACCGCGCCCTCCGCGATAAAGCCGCCGAAGACCACGATGTCCGGGTTCTCACCCTTGATCTTCGTCACCGTCGGGCTGAAGTCCTTCTCACCGACGGTCACGGCCTCTTCGCTGACCACCTTCCCGCCGAGCTTGATGAACGCCGCCTTGAACACGTCCATCAGGCCCTTGCCGTACACGCTCTGGTCGTTCACCAGTACCGCGTTCTTCTTGCCCAGCGTGGTGTACGCGTACTTCGCCATCTCGCCGCCCTGCGTGGCGTCGTTCCACGCCGTGCGAAAGAAGTCCTTCTTCCCCAGCTGTGTCACGCTCGGGTTCGTCGCCGACGAGCTGATCACCAGCAGGTTCTGCTTCGAGTACGGGTCAAGCGCCGCCACCGCGCCGCCGGAGCACATCGGCCCCAGAACCGCTGCCACCTTGTCGGCGATCAGCTTGTTTGCCGCATCGACCGACGGCTGGGCCGCGCACTGGTCGTCCTGCGGATCGCCGACGACCGTGAACCCCTTGATGGTCGCCTTGTCCTTGATCGCGAGCAACGCCGAGTCGCGGATGGGCAACCCCAGTTGCGCATTGTCCGTCGTCAGCGTCGTGCTGATGCCGATCTTGATCGAGTCGCCCTTCTTGATAGTAATCGTCCCGCCCGCGCCCGCGCTCGTCGTTGCGGCGCTTGTCGCCGCGCTCGTCGCCCCGCTGGCCGGTGTGCTGCCACCCCCGCCTGCCACGGCCGTCGCCGTCTTGTCCGCGCTGCTCGTGCCACCGCACGCCAGAGCGACGACCGTCGCCGCAGCCAGCATCGCCGCGATCAGCGGCGCACGTAGCCACCCGTGCGATCCTCTTCCTGTCCGCATCTGCGAGTCTCCCTCCTCCTGAAAAAACCAGGCTGTTCGTTGCTGCCCGCCGACGCGGGTACGCAAGCCCCGCCCATTATCTCGCTCTGTTGGTGAGAGTCAATCCCGTTAGCTGGCAATATCGGCGAAGTCTCCGCCCGTAAACCGTGCCAGGTCTTCGAGCGCCAGCGGTGCGATGGCGTTGGGCGTGCCTGCCGCTACCCACACCGTTGCGAAGCGCCGGAGCGAAGCATCGAGGATCATTGGAAGCGGGTGATCGAGGCCGAACGGCGATACGCCGCCGACCGGATAGCCGGTCAGCTCGAGCACCTCCCCCGCTCCGGCCAGCTTCACCTGCTTGCGCCCGACGCCCGCCCGACTCGCTAGCAGCCGGTCGTCCAGCCGCCGGTCACCCGCGACGAGCGCCAGCAGCGCTGATCCTGCCACCCACACGGCGAGCGTCTTGATGATCTGCCCCAACTCGCAGCCCGCCGCGGCCGCGGCCTCCTCCGCCGTGTGCGTGCTCGCCGCCACCACCAGGATCTCGCCGGTGTACCCCCGCGCTCGGAGCGCGGACCGCACCCGCTCGATTGCGCGGTCGTCCGTCATGTAACGCGGCCCGCCGTCACGCGCTTCGTGGCCGACGTGGAAACGCCCCCGCCGTTCTCCCGGCGAGGGCGTCGAAGCCAAGTGGTGGAGATAGGGGGGCTCGAACCCCCAACCTCCGCATTGCGAACGCGGCGCTCTCCCAATTGAGCTATATCCCCTTGACGAACCAAGTATAGCCGCCGGGCACGCCGCCGCTCAAACACCTACCGCCAATCCGGCGGGTCCACCACCATGCGTCGCCCCGCGAGGTCCACGGAGACGATGACGTCGCTGAGCGCCGGCAGCAGCACGTCCGCGCCCTCCGGCGTCCGTACGCGATAGACATCGTTCGCCCCCGTCTCGATGATCTCGTCCAGCGTCCCCAGCACCTGCCCGTCCCGCCCGACCACCATCAGCCCGATCAGCTGGAAGCGGTAGTACTCGCCGTCCGGAAGCGGCGGCAGTTCACCCTCCGGAATCTGCAGCAGCGCATGGCGGAATCTCTCGACGCTCGTCCGGTCCGTGAAGCCCTTGAGCGTTACGTACACGTAACCCTGCGCGGCGCGTGACGTCGCGATCGACACCGGCTGTTGTCCCGCCCAGAGCTTCGCTCGTACACGAAAGCGCGCCGGGTTGTCCGTCTGAGCTTGCACCTTCAGTTCGCCCTTCAGCCCGAACGGTCCTAGCACGCGTCCCACCGCCACGAAGCCGTCGTCCGGCTCGGTCTGTGGCCTCACATGCTCCGATCCCGGCCGTGGCCCGACTGCGCCGGGAGATACTGGCGCCGCGCCTGCCTTGCCAGTCGTCGGCCGAGTGTGAGTACTCGCCACCGGAGTGCGTGGAGCGGGCACGGGCGAGCGCGGTACGGCGGCGCGCCGGCGGTGCTTCACTCGCGCCGCGAACGACTTGCGCGCCACGGAACTCAGTCCCCGATCTCGAGCGAAGCGTACTCGTCCGCCCGCACGGCGGCGACCTTCAGGAGCGCCCGCATCGATTGCGCGATCCGTCCGCCCTTGCCGATCACCTTGCCGTAATCGTCCTCCGCCACCTCGAGCCGTACGATCACGCGGCCGCGCTCACGCTCTTCCGTCACCCGCACGTCGTCCGGATGATCGACGAGCGCCTTCGCCAGGTACTCGATGAGCTCTTTCATCGAACTCAGGCCTCGGTGGCAACTTCCTGCGTGGCCTTCTTCGGCCGCGGCGCGACGACTGGCATCTCGCCGATGCCCTGCGATGCGAGGATCCGTTGCACCCGGTCAGACGGCACCGCTCCCTTGCGGATCCACTCGCGCGCTTTCGCCTCGTCCACCGTGATCGTTGCCGGCTCCGTCAACGGATTGTACGTCCCGATTGTCTCGATGAATGCCCCGTCGCGTGGCGCGCGCGAGTCCGCCACCACGAGTCGGTAGTTGGGCTGCTTCTTCTTGCCCACACGGCGCAGTCTGATTCGAAGCACGCTTAGCGACCTCCAAACATATTCAGGAAGCCAGAGCGGTTGCCCGCAAAGCCCTGCATGATCTTCTTGGCTTCCTTCCACTGGTTCAGCAGCTGGTTGACTTCCTGCGGCGTCGTGCCGCTCCCTTTCGCGATCCGCCGCCGCCTGCTCCCGTTGATGATCTCCGGGTGCTTGCGCTCCTGCGGCGTCATAGAATACACGACCGCCTCCGCCTTGTTCCAGAACCCGTCGTCGAAGCTGGCCACGTTCATCTGGCGCTTCACCTGCCCCAACCCCGGGATCATGTCGACCAGTTGATTCAACGGCCCCATCTTCTTGATCCGCTGGAACTGCACCAGGAAGTCCTCCAGGTCCAGCGACTTCGCCTTCATCTTCTTCTCGATCGCGTGGACGTCCTGTTCGCTGATCGCCTCCTTCGCCCGCTCGATCAGCCCCAGCATGTCGCCCATCCCCAGGATCCGCGACGCGAACCGGTCGGGGTAAAACGGCTCCAGCGCATCGGACTTCTCGCCCGTGCCGATGAACTTCACCGGCAGCCCCGTCACCGCCCGAATCGAAAGCACCGCGCCGCCTCGCGCATCGCCATCCATCTTGGACACGATGATCCCCGTTACTTGGAGCTGCGCGTGGAACTCCTGCGCGACGTTCACTGCCTCCTGGCCGGTCATGGCGTCGAGCACCAGGATCGTCTCGTGCGGCTCCAGTGCTACGCGCATTTGAGCCACTTCGTCCATCAGCTCGCCGTCGATCGTCGACCGCCCCGCCGTGTCGACGATCACGACCGTCGCGCCCTGGCGCTTCGCCTCCGCCAGCGACGCCGAGCACAGCGCCGGCAGGGCCTGCCCCTCCGCCCCCTCGAACACCGGCATGCCTAGCTGCCTCGCCAGCGCCTTGAGCTGCTCGCCTGCCGCCATCCGGTGTGGGTCCGCCGCCACCAGCAGCGGCCGCGCCCCCTGCTTCCGCAGGTGAAGCGCCAGCTTCGCCGCTGTCGTCGTCTTGCCCGAGCCCTTCAGCCCGACGAGCATCACCACCGTCGGCGGCTTCGACGCCAGCTGCAGCGTCGCCGGGCTGCCGCCCAGGATGTTCACCAGCTCTTCGTTGACGATGCCGATGACCTGCTGAGGCCCGGTCAGGCTCTTCAGTACCTCCGCGCCCAGTGCGCGCTCGCGCACCGTCGCGATGAACTGGCGCACCACCTTGAAATTGACATCAGCTTCCAGCAGCGCGATGCGGACCTCGCGCATCGCCTCATAGAGATCCTTCTCAGAGATCGTGCCATGTGAGCCGAGCTTCTGGAAGACGCCGGAAAGCTTGTCGGAAAGGGCTTCGAGCATAGGCGCTGCATTGTAGCAGGCGGCGTTCCCGCGCCGCCCCCACCGGCTCGCCCGTTACGGCGCCGCCGCTGCCAGCTCCGCCTGCGGGATCACGTGCCAAATCTGCATCCCCGGGTTCTGGTACGCCAGCTCCAGCGCGCCGCCGAGGCCGTTGTTGAACTTCGCCAGCCCCGCTGCCGGGTAGTTGAACTGCTCCTCGTCCCCCACGATCACCCACTGCACGTCGTACTTGCGGATCAGATCCCGCGCCCGTCCGACGCTCGTCGTCGAGTAGAACTCGTTCACGTCCGCCTGGCGCTGCTGTACCGTCTGGGCGAACTTGACCCGCTGCTGCTCCTCGTGGAAGACCCAACCCGACACCGTCGGCAGTCCCGTGTAGATTGCCACGCGGCTCCCCAGGCTCCGATACGATGGCCCGATCGCTTCGAACGTCGTCGGCGTGCCCTTGATGTGCTCGCGGATCCAGTTGATCCCGTCCAGCGTGTACAGCATGTTGTGCTGCCCATCGATGCCGGTCGCGTCGTAGTGCGCCGCGTAGATGCCGCCCTTCGCCATGAACGCCAGCCCGTTGTTGCTCGTTCCCTGCGCCGGGTTGAATCGATCATGGATACGCGCGCGTGTCCCGAAGTACGGGAACACGAGTGCAAGCGCCAGCAGCGGCGCCGCCGCCACTGCGAAGGCGTATCGCGGCGCCTTGATCACCGATGCGTTGACCGCGCCCACCCGCCGGAGGAACGCCGCGTGCGGCTGCATCACGCCGAACACGTACCAGAGCGAGAACGCGCCCACGACCCCCCACAGCATCCACACATGCAGGTAGAATTTGAACACCGTGTTCATGCGCCCCACGTCGCCCTGAAGCGTCACCAGCTCCACGCCGCCGCTCAGCCCCAAGCCCAGCGCGATCATCGCGTACACGAATAGCATCACCGGCGCAGTCGCCCGTGAACTGCGCACCTCCCGGTACCCTGCCAGGCACACGGCCACCAGGCCAACGCCGGCAAGCGCCGTCACACCCCATCGCTGCATCGCCCCCGCATAGATCACCGCGGCTCCGGCCAGTACCAGCGCCACCATCACCGGCGCAGTCTCTGCCGCCCGCCGCCGCCGCGCCCGCCCGAAGAAGATCCCCCGCACGAAGTTGGTCCGCGTGATCGAGCGGTTCAGGTTGAACAGCAGGAAGCCCGTGATGAGGAACAGCGGTATGCCGAAGTGCGCCAGATAGTCGCTCACCGCGGTCGTCTGCGTCGATTGCTCGATGCCCGTGTACGCCTGGCTGTAGTTGTGCGCGAACCGCGCGAAAAACGCGTACGACAGCGCGCCCATTACAAGCGACTTCAGCACGCCCATGCCGATCCCGCTCGGCGTGAATCGCCCGCGCTTCGCCCGCTCCGCAAGAATCAGCGCGGCCCCCGCGAGCAGCAGAAACGGCGGGTAGTCCCACGAGTTGATCCACCTCAGCCCGCCGATGATCACGCCAAGCAGCGCCACCATCGCCCAGCTGCCCAGCTCACGCGTCCGATCGCTGCCCTGTGCCTGCCCGTCCCTGTCCGCCCGCGTGAAGTTCAGTACCACTCCGAGCGCCACTCCCACCGCCGTCATCGCGAACGGCATCGCCATCAGGTGGGCGTGCAGGTCGGCGAATAGGAATGTCCAGAACGGAAACTCCGTGATCGGCTGGACTTCTGTTTGTGGATTCACCACGGAGAGCGCGCGGCTCGGGGCCCACCAGTCGTAATGCCCCACGGCGTTAGGCAAGAACAGTCGCCCGAAGCTCCCGTCCCCGAACAGGATCTCCTTGAACCCCCCGACCATCTCGACCATGCCTGTCACGAAGGGCGGATGCAGCCCGAACAACGAGTGCCAATGGCTCTGCACTGCCAGGCTCTGTTCCAGGATCCCCACCGCCTTCAGGTTGCCCGCGATGAGCACCAGGAAGATCGCCCCCAGTCCCGTCAGGATCGGCCCGGCGGCGCTGATCGGCAGCCCGCCCGGGCGGCGCTTCATGAGCCGCCGGGTCGCTTCCGCCAGGTTGTACGCAACCGAGAACGTCGCCGCCGCCAGGAACGAGAAGAACATCGGCACCGCAAGGTTGTACGCCACCTCCGGCACGATCCCGGTGAGCTTCGTGACCGTCGCCGCGATGTACTGCCCATACCAGTAGTAGTTCATGTAGCCGCCCGCATACCACGGGTCGATCGGCCCCTGCGTCAGATCTGTCGTCCGGATGGCGCCGTTGAAATACGCGAAGTCCATCGGCTTCTCGCCGCCGTTGATCGGGTGAAACAGATCGGGATTCTGGAGCCGGATCCAGTACGAGAACAGGAACGCCAGCAGGAACACCGACTCGGCGAACAGGATGAAGCGCCACCGTGTGCGCACCCACGCCGCCAGCTCGCGCCTCCACCATGCCGCCGTGCCAATGCCGATCACGATCATCAACCCCAGCGCCACCGCGATCGCTGCCCGGGTGAACTGCGTCGCGCCGTAGCTCGCCGGTGCGTAGACCAGGTACGCCAGGGCGAAAATGCCCAGCGGCTTTGTCAGCAAGAACCCGCGATCCGGCAACCCCCGGAAGCACACCGCCGCGAGCGGCACTAGCGCGAACGCTGCCAGCTCCACGGCCAGCAGCCAGAAGAACAGCGGCTGGGAGTTCACCAGGTCGCCGGGGTGGAAGAGGTCAGACCACGTCCCGCCCGCCTGCTGCGTCGCCAGGACGCCCGGCGTGAACAGCAGCCCGTTCTGCGCCTCGTTCCCCGGTGTCGTCGCCGGGATCGCCACGTAGTGGTCCGCGTGCAGCACCTGCACGGCCCGCGCGTGCGAGTACACGCTCGTCTTCCGGTAGATCGTGACCTGCGGATGGTCGTACACCGACCACGACTCCTCCGCCGCCGTGTCGTTGAACGATATCCCCAGGATGCTGGGGTAGGACGTGAACTCCGCCACCTTCTGGAAGCCCAGCGTCCCGTCGGCCAGCGCCGCGTAGTAGCGCGATGTCACCGGCCAGAACGCTGGCTCGCGCGTCACCGTGCGCGACGCTCGCGCGCTCGCCAGCGCGATGTAGTCCGCCTGGTCCAGGTCGGACAGCAGCTCGGCGACGTGGTCTGCCGTGTCCGCGTTGAAGTTGTTGAACTCCACCGACCCGTACGCCACGGGTGGTACGCCCGCCACCGCGTACGGCACGCTGTCGTCCCACGACTCGTGGCCAATCACCGAACCGGCGGGCACGTTCTCGTAGATCCACTTCGACGCCGATGCGCGGCTGATCGGCGAACGATAGATGTTGTAGAACGCCAGGCCCCACAGCAGCGTCATCACGACCACCGCCGCCGCCCCGATGCGCAGCGCCGCGCCGAACGTCGGCCCCGCCGCCCGCAGCCGCGTCGGCCACCCCGTCCACGATCGCATCCCCTCGGACGCCGCCCACGACCAAACCCGCGTCAACAAGAACGCCGCCAACACCGCGAACATCGGGTACAGCGGCAGGAAATACCGCATGTACAGCGAAAACTGAGCGCCCATGAAGCCGAAGTAACCGCCGACCCACGCCAGCGGCACAAGCCACACGCCGGCCCGCCGCCGCCACGCGTATACCGCTGCGAAGACCACGCCGGCCCACGCTGTGATCCCGAACGCTGGCCCCATCCCCCAGCTCACCATCTGCTGCAGCGGCCAGATCCACTTCGACCGTCCAATCCACTGCACGTTCGGCGGCCACGACGCGCTGGCGCTCAGCAACGTGCGCTGCTGGGACTGGTCCTGGAGCCAGTGATGACTCAGGATGTCCGGGTAGACCAGCGGGAACTTCCACACCCTGCTTTCGCGCAGCGTGAACAGATCGGCCAGCGATGGCGTCTTGAACGCGTACGGCATCGCGATGCGAAACGCGATGAACCCCGCCGCTGCCACGATCAGTGACCCGACGATGATCGTCACCACCGCCGCGTCCAGGCGACGGCCGTCACGCACCGCGTCCGCCCGGCCTCCCGTCCACCACGGCGCGACGTACGGCTTGATGCCGGGCCACTCGTGAACGCCAATCGCCAGGACGATCACCGGAAACAGCGAGATCGCCGTGACCTTGCACGCCGCCCCCAGCCCCGCCGCCGCACCTGCGATCGCCACGTTCATCCGCCCGCCGTCCTGCGCGGCCCGCACGGCGAACAGGATCGCGACCGTCGCGAAGAAGGTCATGAACGGGTCCACGATAAAGAAATGCGCGTTTTGGATCGGGAACGCCGCCACCGCGTACAGGAACGCCGCAAGCAGCCCAACGCCGCGGCTCGCGAGCCGCCACCCGATGAAGAAGATTGCGACGATCGTGCCCAGGTCGAACAGCGCTGAAAGCACCCGCCCGACGAGGTTGAATTGATCGTAGTTGTCCCACGAGTGCGTCGTCAGCGGCCCAGCGCTTACCGCCCCGAACGTCAACGTGTGCACCACGTCGCTCGGCAACGCCGCGTAACGCGCAGCGAACTTCGTCAGGAACAGCGGCAGCGTCCCATAGACAAACGTCGTCTGCCGGCTGCCATCCGGGTGCTGGATGTTGTACGGATTGAGCGGCGAGCGCGTCGAATCGAAGTAGTTCGCGATGCTGCTCGGCGCCCTGGTGTCCGTGGCGATCTGCGTCAGGAATCGCTCGTCCGGGTGCAGGTGGCCGCTGATCGCCGGTGCCCCCGACGTGTTCCACGGGCCGGAACTGGCGTCCCAGTTCACGTCGGTCAGTCGCAGGAACCCGCCCAGGAGCAGGATCGCGAACAACGCGACGGCGGTGACGGTTCGGCTCAGTTCGATTGCGGCCGGGTTGAGGCGCAGGCGGGGCAGCGCACGCCCGGCCACGGTCACGCGCGTGACCGCCTGGTCGTGCAGCGGCGAAGTCTGTTCACTCATCCTGTGTCGTTCGTCCGCCGGCGGGCTCGCCCGTTCGAGTGCAGCGCATCATAACAGACCACCCCGCCCCCAATTTCCCCAGGCTGCGATTCGCGCGGTCCATCGTTCCTACGCTCGCGAAACCGGGCAGGATGGCGCCGAAATGGGAGGGTTCTCACTGACGCCGTCCAATTGCCGCGCCCGTACACTGTCGCCTGTCCGGGGCGCGTGCCGGTTCCGGTACGGCCGTTCTCCCCGTACCATGATCGGACGCGGACGACCAACGGGCGGATCGAGTGAGGGGTTTCGATGAGCAACAAGCTCACGCTGGCAATCGCAGGCATCGCCGCCGTGCTGATCATCATTCTTGCCGTCGTGCTCATCGTCGTCGTCGGTGGCAGCGGCGGCAAGAGCACCGCGAGCGCACCTCAGGGTGGCACGCCCGCCGCCGCCGCGAAGCCTACGGTCGGGCCCGCCGCCTCCGGTGAGCTCCGCCTGCGCGGCACCGATCCCCTCGTGCTCGACCCCGCCCTCGCGCAGGACGCGGGTTCCGCCGTCTACATCGCCGAGATCTTCTCCGGTCTTGTCCGCCTCGACAAGGACCTCAAGATCCAGCCCGACCTCGCGCAGAGCTGGGATGTTAGTCCCGATCACCTCACCTACACCTTCCACCTCAACCCGAAGGCGACATTCCAGGACGGTCGGCCCGTCACCACCGCCGACGTTAAGTACTCGTGGGAACGCGCGCTCAACCCCAACACCGGCTCCGTCACTGCCGAGAACTTCCTCGGGGATATCGTCGGCGCCAGGGACGTCGCCCGTGGCAACGCCACTGAGATCAGCGGCCTGAAGATCATCGATGATCTCACCTTGAGCGTCACCATTGATGCGCCCAAGCCCTACTTTCTCTACAAACTCATGTACCCGACCGCGTTCATCGTCAGCCAGGCCCAGATCAAGGCCAACCCGAAGCGCTGGACGCAGCAGCCCATCGGTACCGGCCCGTACAAGCTCGCGAAATGGAGCCTCGGCAACCAGTTGGTCCTGACGGCCTACGACAACTACTACCTCGGCGCGCCCACCCTGAAAACCATCACCTACGACCTCTCCGGCGGCTCGGCGCTCGTCGCCTACCAGCAGGGGGACATCGATGTCACCGGCGTCGCCCTCGACGACCTTGGCACGGTGCAGGATCCCACCAACCCGCTGCACAAGGAGTTCGTCCAGGCGCCCAGCCAGTCCATCGACTACATCGGCTTCAACACCAACACCCCGCCGTTCGATGATCCGAAGGTGCGCCAGGCGCTCGCGATGACGGTCGACCGCAAGAAGATCGATCAGGTCGTGCTCAAGAACTCTGTCGCCGTCGCGAACGGCATCCTCCCTCCCGGTGTCCCGGGCTACACCCCGGCTGATAAGACGTACCCCTATGACCCGCAGAAGGCGAAGCAGCTCCTCGCGCAGTCCAAGTACGCGAATAAGATGCCGTCCATCACCCTCGCCGAGTCGGGCGCCGGCGCTTCCGTCGATAACGCCACCCAGGCCATCGTGCAGAACTGGAAGGATGCGCTCGGCATCGATGTGAAGATTCAGCAGGCCGAAGACGCAACGTTCTTCAGCGACCTCGATGCCGGACGCTACCAGATGTTCGAGATCGGTTGGATCATGGACTACCCGGATCCCGAGGACGTGCTGGACATCCTCTTCTACAGCACCAGCAAGCAGAACAGCACCCTCTACAACAACCCGCAGGTCGATGCCAAGCTGCTCGCCGCTCGCACCGAGCAAGACCCCCAGAAGCGCCTCGCCATCTACCAGGACGTCGAGAAGCAGATCGTCCAGGACGCTCCGTGGATCCCGCTCTTCTTCGGCCAGACAAACGCTCTCGTCAAGCCGTACGTCAAGAACTACACGTTCCCGCCGCTGATCATCGAACGGTTCCGTGACGTCCAGGTCAACCGCTAGGAGAGCGGAGGAGCGCCATGGACGGCCTCGCCGGCTACATCCTGCGCCGCCTGCTGTTCCTGCCGGTGACCTTGCTGGTCGTCTCCTTCGCTACCTTCTACATCACCCGCTGGGGTCCGGGCGACCCAGTGCGCGTGTACTCCGGCCAGTACAACGACCCGGAGGCGTTCGCCCGCGTCCGCCACAAGTACGGCCTTGATAAGCCCATCATCGAGCAATACGGCATCTACGTGAAGGATCTCCTCCTCCACGGTGACTTCGGTGAGAGCTTCAAGTATCGCGATCGCTCGATCCCCGGCATCATCGGCCCGAAGATCTGGGTCAGCGTCCGCCTCGGTCTCTACGCCTTCATCCTCACGTTCCTGATCGGCATCCCTGCCGGCATCTTCGCCGCTGTCAAGCAGGGCAGTTGGCTCGATCCCCTCATCATCGGCGTCTTCCTCTTCTTCCAGTCCATCCCTGTGCTCGTCATGGTGCCCGTCATGGTGATCATCTTTGCCGCGCGCCTCCAGTGGCTCCCCGCCGGCGGCTTCCACGGCCTGTTCTCTACGACCATGATCATCCCCACCATCGCACTTTCGCTCGGCGGCATCGCTGGTGTTGCGCGCCTCGCCCGCGCTACCACCCTCGGCACGCTGGGCGAAGACTTCGTCCGCACCGCCCGCGCAAAGGGCCTCCCCGAACTCACCGTCATCTCCCGCCACATCGCCCGCAACTCGGTCGTCCCGGTCATGACCACCGTCATCGGGCTCTCCCTCGTCGGCCTGCTCGAAGGTGCGCTCTTCACGGAGACACTGCTGGGCATTCCCGGCATCGGTGCCTTCGTCTTTGATTCGGTCAAGGGCCGCGATTACAACGTCATCCTCGCCATCGTCCTGATCGTTACGACTGCCTTCGTTCTCGCCAACCTCGTCGTCGACCTCGCGCTCATCGTTATCGACCCGCGCGTGCGCTCGCAAAGGCCCGGCGCATGAGCGCCACCGCGACGACGGCCACCCCGGGGCCTAGCACGGCGCCCCCGCACGGCGAGAGCCTCACCCGCCGCTCGCTGCGCCGCCTCCTGCGCAAGCGTCTCGCCGTCATCTGCATCGTCGCCATCGGCGTCTTCTTCTTCGTCGGTATCTTCGCGAACTTCGTGGCGCCCGAGAGCTACTCCCACCAGAACTTGGACCTCTCCTTTAACGGTCCCTCGCTCCACCATCCCTTCGGCACCGACATCCTGGGCCGCGACGTCTTCAGCCGTAACGTCTACGCCGCTCGAACCACTGTCATCGTGACGGCGGCCACAGTGCTCTCGGGCTTCGTCCTGCTCCCCGTCACCCTCGGTATGCTCGCTGGCTATCGCCGGGGCTTCGCCGATGCGCTGATCATGCGCGCTGGCGAGATCCTCGCGTCCCTCCCCGGGCTGCCTATGCTTGTGCTGATCAACGTCACCCTTCGCCCTCGCTGGGATCGCTGGATGCAGCACATCGCCAACGGCATCCACTGGGACGGCTTCATCAACGAGGGCTTCGCCGACTACTTCCTCATCTTCGGCGTGCTCTCCCTCTTCGGCTGGGTCGGCGGCGCTCGTATCATCCGCTCCCAGGTGCTCACCCTGCGCAACTCTGAGTTCATCACCGCCGCCCGTGCCAGCGGCGCCGGCACGCCGCGCATCCTCTACCAGCACATCCTCCCTAACATCATGCCGCTGATCATCGTCAGCGCCTCAGCCGCTCTGGGCGGCATCGCCACTGCCGAAATCGGGCTCACCTTCCTCGGCGTCGGCGTGCAGCCCCCGCACCCCAGCTTCGGCTCCCTCATCTCAGACGGCGCGTCCCGCATCGTCCTCCAACACCATCCCGAGGTCCTGCTCGTGCCAGCGGTGATCGTTGCTGCCCTCATCTTCTCGTTCAACCTCCTCGGCGACGCCCTGAACGACGTCTTCACCTCCCGTGCCGCCTGACCTGCCCAACGCACCCTGCTCGGGTCTTCGTGGCTCGCTTGGTATACTGCACCCGGCAAGAGGGAGCTCCTACTCACACCCGGGACGGTCGCCGCGGCGACCGTCGATCTTGTTCGGACGGGCGACCCCGTCGCAGAGGTTGGCGCTGGCTTGAAAGTATCCACCGAAAAGATCCCCGACGCGCAGATCCTCATGACCATCGAGGTCGATTCCGGTCGTCTCGATGACGCCCGCCAGAAGGCGCTCCGCAAGCTGACGCCACGCGCGAAGGTGCCCGGCTTCCGCCCGGGCAAGGCACCCCCGGATCTCGTCCGGCGCTATTTCGGCGAAGAGCGCATCCTCGATGAGGCGCTCGACGCGCTCGTCCCGGTCGTCTACCGTGAAGCCGTCGAGGCTGACGAGAGCATCGACCCCATCGCCCGCCCGCGCCTCGTCGTCGAGACCACCGAACCCCTCGTCGTCAAGGCCACCATTCCTGTCCGTCCCACCATCGAACTCGGCGACTATCGCTCCGTGCGCGTGCAGACGCAGGAGCCCACGGTCGATGAAGCGCGCGTCGATGAGACATTGCTGATCATCCGCCGGCGGGCCGCCACGCTTGAACCCATCGGGCGTGAGTTGCGCTGGGGCGACGTCGCCCGACTCGACCTCAAGGCGGACGTCGATGACACGCCACTCGTCCAGCCTCAGGAAGCGGAGATCCGGCTCGACGAAGCGCGCGACGTCCTCTTCCCCGGCTTCGAAGAGCAGCTCCTCGGCCATCGCAAGGGCGATGTCCTGGAGTTCGACCTCCCCGTGCCCGAGGCCGTCACCGACGAGAAGTTCGCCGGCAAACAAGCCCACTTCACCGTCACCATCGGCGAAACGAAGGAAGAGGTGCTCCCCGACCTCGACGACGACTTCGCGAAGCAGGTCGGCGAAGGATTCGAGAGCATCGCCGCCCTCCGCGACCGCGTCCGCGATGACATCCGCCAGAACGAAGAGGAGCAGATTACCAATCGCTATCACGACGAGATCCTGGACCAACTTCTCGCGCTCGCAACGATCGAGTTCCCGCCCGTCATGCTCGAGGCCGAGATCGACCGCATGCTCCACGACCAGGCGGGCCACATCGAGCGCGGCGATGACCTGGAGCGCTACCTCGCCGGCATCGGCAAGACCGAGGAGGAGGTGCGTGGCGAGCTTCGCCCCCGCGCCGACCTCCGCCTGCGTCGCTCCCTCCTCTTGGGGAAGGTCGCGGAAGCCGAAAACATTGACGTGTCAGACGAAGATCTTGCCGCCGAGGTCGAACGCCTCACCGCCGCTGCGGGGTCGCAGTCGCCGCAGCTCCGCCAGCTTTTCGATAGCGACGAGGGGCGGGGCACCATCCGCCGCAACCTCATGACCCGCCAGACGTTGGCCCGCCTCGTGGAGATTGCCACCACTGCCGCGGCTGCCGCTCCCGCCCCTCCGGCGAGGAAGCCCAGGAAGAAGAAGTCCGCCCCCGTCGAAGCCCCCGCCGGCGCGGAGCCGGCCGCCGCGACATCACAAGAAACAGAGTGACATGGAGTTCGAGAGGATCCAGGACATGATCATCCCGTCAGTCATCGAAACCAGCGCTCGCGGCGAGCGCGCATTCGACATCTACTCGCTGCTTCTCCGCGAGCGCATCATCTTCCTCGGCACCGGCATCGATGACCAGATCGCCAACCTGATCATCGCCCAGCTGCTCTATCTGGAACGCGAGGATCCGGAGAAGGACATCAACCTCTACGTCCATTCCCCGGGCGGCCAGATCACCGCCGGCCTCGCCATCTACGACACCATGCAGCTCGTGCGCCCGGACATCGCCACCTACGCCGTCGGCATGACCGCCAGCATGGGCACCGTGCTGCTCTGCTCTGGCACCCCCGGCAAGCGCTACTGCATGCCCAACGCCACCATCCACATGCACCAGGCCCTCGGCGGCGCCCGCGGTCAGGCCGCCGATATCGAGATCCAGGCGCGCGAGATCTTGCGAGAGAACGACATCATCCGTGGTATTCTTGTCAAGCACACCGGGCAGGATGACGAGCGTATCCGGCGCGACTTCGACCGCGACTTCTACATGAATCCGGACCAGGCGAAGGCGTACGGCATGATCGACGAGATCCTCAGCAAGCGGGAGGGCTAACACCCCTAAGGTTCGTTATATCGGGTGCCGCGCGCCGTTTAGCACTTCAGAGGCGGCTGCAGATTCCCGAAAAGCGTAGAGAAGCTACGCCTGTGGCGTGCTCCGGCGGCCTGTCAAGCTGACAAACCCCCGCTGACTGGCGTAGAATCGGCAACGACGAGCAGCGCTCCCTCCCGGAAGGAGCGCGGTCACGAGAGGGACGGAAGCATGGCCAACCGGAGCACAACGCGCGTCCAGTACCACTGCTCCTTCTGTGGCAAGAACCAGGACCAGGTCAAGCGGCTGATCGCCGGCCCTGGCGCGGTCTACATTTGCGACGAGTGCGTCGAGCTCTGCCGCGAGATCATCGATGAGGAAGCGGCCGGTCCGGCGAAGACCAAGGTCGGCGCCGGCCAGCGCACCCCGCCCCCGAAGCAACTCTTCGACCACCTCAGCGAGTACGTCGTTGGGCAGGAACAGGCGAAGAAGGTCCTCTCCGTCGCCGTCTACAACCACTACAAGCGCATTGGCGCCGCCTCATCGCAGTCCGCTGATGTCGAGCTTGAGAAGAGCAACATCCTGCTCCTCGGCCCCACCGGCTCCGGCAAGACGCTGCTGGCCCGCACGCTCGCCAAGATCCTCGACGTGCCGTTCACCATCGCCGATGCTACGGCCCTGACCGAGGCCGGCTACGTCGGCGAGGACGTCGAGAACATCCTGCTCCACCTGATCCAGGCGGCCGATTTCGACATCCAGCGCGCCGAGCGTGGCATCGTGTACATCGACGAGATCGACAAGATCGCCCGTAAGTCCGACAACCCGTCGATCACACGCGATGTCTCCGGCGAGGGCGTCCAGCAGGCCCTCCTCAAGATCATCGAGGGCACCACCGCCAACGTCCCGCCGCAGGGCGGCCGCAAGCACCCGCACCAGGACTTCATCCAGATCAACACCGCCAACATCCTGTTCGTCTGTGGTGGAGCCTTCGAAGGCCTCGACAAGGTCACGGAGAAGCGCCTTGGTCGCGACAAGCGTTCCCTCGGTTTCGGTGCGGAGTACCGCCTCCTCGACGCCCAGAAGCGCACTGACGAACTGATGAAGCACGTCACCCATGACGACCTCCTCCAGTACGGCCTCATCCCGGAGTTCGTCGGCCGCCTCCCCATGGTCGTCAGCCTCGAGTCGCTCGATGCCGACGCCCTCGTCCGAATCCTCACGGAGCCCAAGAACGCCCTCGCGCGCCAGTTCCAGCGCTTCTTCAGTCTGGACAGCGTCGAGTTGGCCTTCACCGACGACGGCCTCAAGGCCTGCGCCGAAGAGGCGATCCGGCACAAGACCGGCGCCCGCGGCCTCCGCACGGTGCTCGAAGACACCCTGATGGAAGTCATGTACGAGATCCCCTCCCGCACCGACATCAAGAAGTGCGTCGTCAGCGGTGACACGATCCGCAACCGCAAGCGACCCCTCCTCCTCACCCGCTCCGGCCAGAGCGCCGACGACGCGGTCGTCGAGGAAGTCGACGTCAAGGACGTCTCCGCCTGACC
>DASQHL010000105.1:0-9699 GCA_035632115.1 Dehalococcoidia bacterium
CTCCACGGCGCCGCAGGACAAGGCGACATCCGACCTGGTGCACCGGCTGCGCGACAGCGTCATCCCGGCCGCCATCGGCGGCGCCCCGGTCGTCGCGAAGGTCGGCGGCGCCACGGCGGCATCGGAGGACTTCGCCGCGTACGTCGGCGGCCGCATGCCCCTCTTCTTCGCCGGCGTGCTTACGCTCTCCTTCTTGCTGCTGATGGTCGTGTTTCGCAGCGTGCTGGTGCCGCTCAAGGCCGTGGTGATGAACATCCTCTCGATCGGCGCGGCGTTCGGCGCGATCGTCGCAGTGTTCCAGTGGGGCTGGGGCGCCAGCCTCATCGGTATCGGCAAGGCCGGACCCATCGACGCCTGGGTGCCAATGATGCTCTTCGCCATAGTCTTCGGGCTCTCGATGGACTACGAGGTGTTCCTGCTCTCCCGCATCCGCGAGGAGTACGACCGCACCGGTGACAATGCCGACGCCGTCGCCGCCGGCCTGGCCGCCACCGCGCGCGTGATCACGGCTGCCGCGGCGATCATGATCTGCGTCTTCGCCAGCTTCATCCTCGGCAACGACCGCTCGCTCAAGCTGTTCGGCTTCGGCCTCGCCTTCGCCGTCTTCATCGATGCCACCGTCGTCCGCCTCGTGCTCGTCCCCGCGACGATGGAGCTGCTTGGCCGCGCTAATTGGTGGCTGCCCGCCTGGCTGGGCCGCGCCCTGCCGATCGTGCGCGTCGAGGCGGCCGCCGCCGAGGAGTCGGCGTAGACAAGAAAGATGGACCTCGTGATCGGCGATGCGAGGCTCGCGCCGCGGGATCTCAATCGCTTCATCCGTGAGAGTGAAATCAACGCCTCACGCGAAGCGACACGTGACGGACGGCTGGCCCTCGCTTAGCTCGCCGGCGGCGGCGGAATGTATTGATCCACGTCCGCCGCCGTGCCGCGGCGGGACTCCGTGTGAAGGCCCTGCAGCTCCCCCATCCGTCTCCTCCCCATCACCGCGCCGCCCACATGTCCAGCCGCACGTAGTCCGCCGTGTATGGCGCACCCCATCGGCGCACCGCCTCCGCCACAACGGCGTGCGCGTAGTCGTCGCCCAGGTCCCCCGGCAGCCGCGCCACGTGGTCCCGCAGCAGGATCGTCTTCACGTACAGCGCCGCCGCCTCCGCGTCCTCGAACGCGATCGGCGCATCGAACAGCGATGCCCGCACCTGGCGGAAGCCGGCCCGCTCCAGCGACTCCTTCGCCTGCTCCGGCGTCCGGTACGTCTTCGTGTCGGCGAACCCTTCCAGGTGCGGTGCGAAGCGCTCGTCCCGCCGAACCGTCTCCACTGCGGCCAGCACGTGCGCGTTGTTGCCGTAGCCGCCGCACTGCGCGCGTAGCCTGCCCCCCGGCTTCGTCGCGCGGAACAGGCATCCGAACAGCGCCTGATCGTCCGGGATCCAGTGAAAGACCGCATTCGAGAACACCCGGTCCACCTGCTCGGGCAGCGTGAAGTCCGTGAGGCTCTCCTGAATCGGGATCACGTTCGCCGCCCCCCGCTCCGCGACCGCCCGCCTCAACGAAGCGATCATTTCTGACGATGCGTCCACCGCGTAGATCTTGCCCCGCGGCAGCCGCGCCAGCAGGTCGAACGTCACCGAGCCGGAGCCGCAGCCGGCGTCCAGCACCGTCTCGTCGCCCCGCAGCCCTAGGTCGTCGATCACTTGCTGCGCCCAGCGGCGCATCGGCGTCCCGATGCGGTCGTACGTCTCCGCGTCCCAGTGCGTGTTGGCTGTCATCAATGCGTAATCCCTGTGCCGCTCCCCATACGCTATCGTTGAAGGAGGCGAAGGAGAAGCACATGACCCTGAAATGTCCACGAGACGCCGCCCCGCTGGCCGAGGGCCGCGTCCACGAGATAACCGTGGCCGAGTGCCCCACCTGTCAAGGCGGCTGGTACGACTTGCCGGCGCTGGAGGCGCTCGAGCGGACGGCCACGCAAGACCCGGAGGCCCTCGTCGGCACCATCGAGTTCCTCGAGACGGACGACACGCTGGCCTGCCCTTCCTGCGGCAAGCCGATGCAGCGCTTCGATTACCGCGCGCACGACCTCCAGCTCGATGCCTGCGACGCCGAGCACGGCTTCTGGCTCGATGCCGGCGCGTCGGAGCGCGTGCGCGAGATCATGCGCCAGCGCCAGGCCGACGTCCACCGCGCGGACGCCGCCGACGCCCGCTGGCAGCGCGAGCGTGAGGCCGGCTTCAAACCAACCATCATCGACCGGATGCGCAAGCTGTTCCTCGGACGCTGAGCCGACGGCGCGCCAATCTCGCTTGGAGAAAGCCATGTTCTGTCCCCGCGACGGTGGAGCGTTGCACGGAGAGGCCGACCATCACGTGCCCGTCCACCGCTGCCACGCATCCCGCGGCGCCTGGTACGACTACGATGCCCTCGCCGCCCTCGAGGCCACCGTCGCTGGCGAAGACCAGCGCGTCGGCACCATCGAGTTCGCAAAACACGAAAGCGTGCTTCCCTGCCCTGTCTGTGAGCAGACGATGCACGCCTTCAACTACCGCGCCTACAACCTGGAGCTCGACGCCTGCTCGGAGGGCCACGGCTGGTGGCTCGATGCCGGTGAGTCCGACCGCGTGCGCGCCATCATGCAGGAGCGCGTCTCCGGCCTGCGCCGCGCCGCCTCCGCCCAACGGGCGTGGAAGGCGACCAGGCGCGGCGGCTCAGGCGGCGTCATCGGCCAGATCAAGGACCTCTTCCGCGGCCGCCGCTAAAGCGCGCTGCCGGCCGCGTGATCGCCCCAGCGCCGCCTCCGGCGATGTGCGATCATGTCGCACATGACGAACAACCGACGCGAAATTCCCCAGGGCCTCACCGGCGTCGATCCGCTCGAGCCGCTGTCTCGCCGCACCACGCCGGCGCGCCAGCGCATGCGCCGCCGCGCCGGCAGCGGCGACCGCGCACTCGATGAGCAGATCCGCGCCCTCGTGGCCTCCGCCCAACCCGGCGACGCCGACCTCCTCGAAGACACGATCGCCACCGCCTTTCGCATGGCCCGCACCGCCAACCGCGGCGAGATGAAGCTGGTCAGCCGTTCCTTGCGCGAATTGGGCCGCGCCTTTCGCATCTTCGCCCCGTACCGCGGCATCCGGAAGGTGAGCATCTTCGGCTCAGCTCGCACCACCACCGACCACGCCGAGTACGCCGCCGCCCGTGATTTCTCCCGCGGCATCGCGCAGCGTGGCTGGATGGTGATCACCGGCGCCGGCCCCGGCATCATGGCCGCCGGGCATGAGGGAGCCGGCGCGGAGAAAAGCTTCGGCGTCGGCATCAAGCTGCCCATCGAGCAGGGCGCGAACTCGTTCATCGCCGGCGACCCCAAGCTCATCGACTTCAAGTACTTCTTCACCCGCAAGATCATGTTCATGAAAGAGTCCGATGCCTTCGTCCTCCTCCCCGGCGGCTTCGGCACGCTCGATGAGGCATTCGAGCTGCTCACGCTCATGCAGACCGGCAAGACCGCGCTCCGCCCCGTCGTGCTCTTCCAGCCCCCCGGAAGCTTCTACTGGAGCGAGTGGCTCGCCTTCGTCCGCGCCCATCTCGTCGACAAGGGCTTCGCCTCCCCCGAAGATCTCGCCCTGTTTGAGGTCGCGGCCTCCGCCGACGACGCGATCCGCATCATCGAGCGCTTCTACGTCGCCTACCACTCCGCCCGTTACGTCGGCGAGCGCCTCGTCCTTCGGCTCCAGCGTGCGCCATCGCCCGCCCGCCTCGCTGCCCTCAATGACGCCTTCCGCGATATCGTCGTCCGCGGCCGCATCGAGCCCATCGCCGTCACGGCCGAAGAGGCTCGCGATGGCGACTGCGTCGACCTCCCCCGCATCGCCATGTACCCGGGCCACAACTTCGGCCGAATCCGTCAGCTCATCGACGCTCTGAACGCCGCCGAATGATCGGCGCCTAAGCCGCGTTAGCACGCGACGGCGCCGCCTCCACCCTCCGCGGCCGTGCCGCCGACCGCGCCGCGAGGATCCGGAAGAACGTCAGGAACAGCACCGCCGCACCCGACGCGAGGTAAGAGAGCTGCACCAGCGGCTGCCGTGTGTCCGTGCCGATCCACATCCCGTGCGCCATCGCCGCCACGAACAGCCCGAACGTTGCGTAGTGCAGCATCCGCCAGCCGCTTTGCCCGATCAGCCCCTTCGCGTAGAAGCTCAACGTCACGAACACCGACGAGTACAGCGTCACGATCCCGATCGCCATCGGCGCCGCCTTATATCGGGAACGCAACGGGATCAGCAGGTCTGCTGGGGTGAACTTCGCGTACGGGTCCGGCAGCATGACCAGCCCATGGAACAGCATGACCACCAGCACGAACACCGACAGGAACTTGTGCAGTTCGAGGACCCACGGTCGTCCCAGCAGTCCGTCGAAGATGCGAGAGCTTACCGCCAGACCCACCGCTACCGATGCGAACAGCAGCCAGTACGCGACGAAGCCGCTCGACCGCCCCAGGTACCAGTACACGTGCGTCGACAGGTCAGGCGCCGTCGCTGCCAGTGACCAATGCATGCAGCTCCTCCTCCGTCCTACGAAGCTCGCGTCGTCGTGGCGGGCGGCGCAGGGGCCGCAGCCGGTGCGGGAGCAGGCGCCGGCGCGGGGGGCGGCGCGGCCGCGGGTACTGGCCGAAACGCTTGCACCACCGTTGGCGCCGGGACTGCCGCCGCCGGTGCGGCGGCGACAAGCGCAGCCGCGGCGCCCGGCGCGGAGGCAGGCTGCCCCGCCGGCCGGTGGATCACCACCGTGCGCCGGATGACCACGGGCGTCGGATCAGGGACTGCCGGTGGTGGCGCCGCGGGGGCGGGCGGCTGCGCGATGGCCACCAGCGCGGCGCGCTGTGCCGGTGTCAGCGTCGCCAGCCAGCGCCACGCCTCCGCCTGTGCATTCCCCGGCGCGGCGCCCGTCGCTGTCCATGCCGGCCACGCCAGCACGCCCCAGATCAGCGCCAGTGCGGCAACAGACACCAAGACCGTGAACAGCTTCGTCCCGCGAAACTTGCTGAACAACGTCACGCCGCTCTCCTCGTTCTATCTCCGTTGCCACGTACCCCCCGGATGCCAGCTGACCGCCGCCGGCGAGTGTGGCGTCGCGGCCCCTCTGCCGCCGGTCTCAATCGTCTCCGCGCTCGTGCTCCGGTTCGCTCGCGGGTTGCCCTGACGCCGTTGGCGCCGCTGATGGCGCGTCATCCAATCTCGGCGCGTTTACCGCGATCTGGGGCGCGGGCGATATTGGCGCCACCGTGGGCGCTGCCATCACCGGCACGGCGTGGGCAGGCGCCGCTGTTGGCGGCACTGCCGTCGGGTCGTCGATGTAGATGTAGTCCGTGATTACGATCGGCGTCGGCGTCGGGGCTGGAGGCGCGCTCGTCGCGCTCGGTGGCGGCGGCACCGCATGCCGCGCGAGCACGCTCGTCGTCTTGCTGGGCGGCGCGCCGAACATGCCCGTCTGTGCCGCCAGCGCCACGATGCCGAACGTCGTGATCGTCGTCAGTGTGAGAGCAACCGCAAGCGCGATCCTGCGTGTCATGATCCCTCCAGTTCCAATCCGATCGAAGATCGCCGGTGCCCCGGCCACCCGCCCGTCGCCACAAGCGATCGATCCTCCAGCACGAACAGCCCTTCCGTCCGCCGTGTGTTCGCAAACGCGACTGCCTCGGCTGGCCCCAGCATCAGCGCGCACTTCGCGTACACGTCGGCCTCCGTCGCCGTCCGTGCGATCAGCGTCGCTGAGACGATCCGGCTCTGCGCCGGCTCGCCAGTGCGCGGGTCGATGATGTGGTGCAGCCAGCGGCCGCCCCGCTCCCAACGGCGCGATACGGTGCTCGAGGTCCCGATTGCCTGGTCGCGCAGCGTCACCACATCGATGTCCGGCCCGCCGTGCGGATCCCACACGCCGATCCGCCATCCACCTCCCTGCGGCCCATCACCGGACGCGAAGACGTCCCCGCCTGCGTCGATCAGGTAGTCCCGCGTCGGCGCCAGTCGCCGCGCCGCCCGGTCGATAGCGAATCCCTTGCCAATGCCACCAAAGTCGAGCCGCAGCCCGATCGGCGCCACGCACGCTCGGCGCGTCTCGTCGAGCGCCACGTCAGCGACCGAGCCCCACGTCGCTCGCGGCGCTACTGGCGCATCGCCGTTCCACGCCACCCGCTCGAACGAGCGGTCGTACCCTGCCGCTTCCAGGTGCGGCAAGACAGCCGGATCGAACAGGCCGCCGGTGCGCCGGTGGAACGCCTGTGCCAGCCTGATCATCTCCAACATCTGCACCGAAACGTCCACGCGCGCGGTCGTCCGCGCATTGAAACGCGCCAGTTCGCTGTCCCGACGAAAGCGGCTGAACTGCGCCTCACACGTGTGAAACAGCGCCTCGATCGCGCGGAGCGCGACCGCGCTGTCCGCCCGTCCGACGATCAGCACGTCGGTGTTCATCGCGCGAAAACGCCGGCTCAAAGGCGCCCACAGAACGTGCTCAGACTGCGGCGCGGGCGGCGCGTCCGCCGTCGCCTGCTCCAGCGATGTCACGGTCCGACCTCCGTGGATCGAATCCCTGTCGGGAACGGGAAGGTAACGGCGGTCCCGCGCTTCGTCCTGCGCGAGTAACATTTGCTCCCGTTCCCGGTCGATGACCCCTGCAATCAACATCGGCCTCTATCCGCCTCGCCGCACCCTTCTCGCTCCGTTCACCCCGGGACGGCCCATCGGGGCTAGACCTTAGGAGTGGGGTTATGTACCTTTCAGCGGCTTTTCAGGGCCGGACTTGCGCCTCATGCTGGCTGGCAATTCCCTGACCCGTGAACTCCGCGCCAATTCTGCCCGAGTGGAGGGACGAAGTTGCATATCGTTGTCTGTGTGAAGCAGGTCCCGGACTGGGACATCCCCCCGTCCAGCTTCAAGGTCGATGAGGCCGCGAAGAAGGTCGTGCCGCCCCCCGGCGTCGCCCCTGTCCCCAGCCAGTTCGACGCCATCGCCGTCGAGGCCGCCATGCGCATCAAGGACGCCGTTGCCGGCACGAAGGTCACCATCATGAGCCTCGGCGCCGCCACCGCGCGCGACGTGATCAAGCACGGCCTCGCCATGGGTGGCGATGAGGGCGTCCTGCTCGTCGACGACACCTTCAACGACCTCGACAGCTACGGCGTCGCAACCGTCCTCTCCGCCGCCACGAAGAAGCTCGGCGACGTCGACCTCGTCCTCACCGGCCGCCAGGCGGTCGACTGGGATCTCGGCGTCACCGGCACCTACGTCGCCGCGATGCTCGGCGCGCCCGTCGTCACCTTTGCGAAGAGCGTCACCGTCGATGGCGCCAGCGTCACAGTCGAGCGCGTCCTGCCCGACTCCTTCGAGACGGTGCAGTCGTCGCTCCCCGCCGTCGTCACCGTCAGCAACGAGCTGGGCGAGCCGCGCTACCCCAAGCTCCAGCAGATCATGGCTGCGGCGAAGAAGCAGGTGAACACCTGGAGCGCCGGCGATCTCGGGCTGGATGCCGCCACGCTCGCCCCGCGCATGACCCTCGAGAAGCTGTTCGTCCCCGCCGTCGATACGAAGGTCGAGATCATGGAGGGCGATACGCCCGAAGAACAGGCGATGGCGCTCGCCCGCCGGCTCAAGGAAGCCAAGCTGATCTAGTGGTCGCGGAGATGTGCGCGCGCGCGTGCCGCGCCGGAACGGAGATACACCATGCCTGACGGAGTACTGATCCTCGCCGAAGTGGCCGACGGCAAGCTGGCGCCGGTGACGATGGAGCTGGTCGGCGCGGCGCAGCGGCTGGGCGCCGGCCCCGTCTCGGCCATGCTGATCGGCTCCGGCGTCGAGCCCGTCGCCGCGCAGGTCACCGGCGTCGAGAAGACCTACGTCGTCGATGACGCGGCGCTCGCGGCGTACACGACCGATGGCTTCGCCGCCGCGGCCGCCGCAGTCGCCGCACAGGCGGACCCGGCCGTCATCCTCCTCGGCCAGACCAACGTCGGCCGCGACCTCGGCCCCGCGCTGGCCTTCCGCCTCGGCACCGCCCTCGCTATGGATACCATCGCTCTGGAGATGCAGGGCGGCAAGCTGCACACGACCCGCCCCGCCTACGGTGGCAACGCGCGCGCCGTCAACAGCTTCGCCGCCTCGCCCGCCATCGCCACCGTCCGCCCGAAGTCGCAGGACCCGGCGGAAGGCGGCAGCGCCGGCGCCGTCGTAAAGGTCGCCGCCGACCTCTCCGGCATCCGCACGAAGCTCATCGAACGCAAAGTCGCCACGTCGGAAGGCGTGCGGCTGGAGGACGCCGATGTCGTCGTCAGCGGTGGCCGGGGCCTCGGCGGCCCCGAGAACTTCGACGTCATCGAGCAGCTCGCTCACCTCCTCGGCGGCGCGGTCGGCGCCAGCCGCGCCGTCGCCGACCTAGGCTGGCGCCCCGTCTCGGAGCAGGTGGGCCTCACGGGCAAGGTCGTCAGCCCCACGCTCTACATCGCCGTCGCCATCTCCGGCGCCAGCCAGCACATGGCCGGCTGCTCCGGCTCCAAGAACATCGTCGCCATCAACAAGGACGCCGACGCCAACATCTTCAAGGCCGCCCGCTTCGGCATTGTCGGCGACTTCAAGCAGGTCATGCCCCCCCTCATCGAGGCCGTGAAGAAGGTCAAGGCGGAAGGCTAAGCCACCGATCCGCGAACTTCCCTTCCCTGAAGTGAAGGGAGGAGGCCGGGGCTTAGGTCGCCCGGCAGCGCGGTTCTCATATCGATGTCCGCCCCAAAGCTCCCCCTCTCCACGGCGTCGAGAGGGGGCCGGGGGTGAGGTCACGTGGATCTACCGGACCTGTGCATTGACATCACTGGCGATGTCGTCGAGTGGCAGGAGCTGCTCAACGGCACGCAGATCGTCACGGTCGAGGGCGCGAGCGCGGACGGCTGGACGCTCTCCGGCAGCGTGTCCTGGTCCATCCGTGACGCTGAGTTTGCCGGCGAAGGTGACATAACACTTACTCGCGGCGATGGCGCCGAACTCTTCGGCTCGCTCGTCCGTGCCAGGGTCAGCGATCTCGGCGAATCTGAGGCCGTCGAAGCCGACCACGAGATGCGCCTGGAGTACGAGATCGACGGCGGCAGCGGCCCGTTCGACGACGCAATCGGCGCCGCTCACGCCGAAGCGCGGCTCTCGCGAGAGACGTTCTCGGGGACCTGGCTGGTCAAGCTCGATTCCTCGCCGCTGCCCCGGTAGGGGCGACCGGCCGATCGCGATGGCGCGCAGCATCGCTATTCCCCGGATTGCCCGGCGCCAACACCCTCCGGCACACTTCCTCCATGCCGGACAAACCCGCGCCCGATCTCGATGCCCTCCTGCGCTATCGCCAGAAGCGCGACTTCGCCCGCACACCGGAGCCCGCCGCCGGCGCGCCCGATCGCGAGCAGCGCGACCTGACCTTCGTCGTCCAGCAGCACGCCGCCACCCGCATGCACTGGGACTTCCGCCTGGAGGTCGATGGCGTCCTCACGTCCTGGGCCGTGCCGAAAGGCCCGTCCCTGGATCCGAAGGAAAAGCGCATGGCCGCCCAGGTCGAGGACCACCCCTACGACTACGGCGGCTTCGAAGGCGTCATCCCGAAGAAGAACTACGGCGCCGGCCAGGTCATCGTCTGGGACCAGGGCACCTACACGCCCGACGAGGGAGGCGTGCTCTC
>DASQHL010000106.1:0-7437 GCA_035632115.1 Dehalococcoidia bacterium
GATCGTCGTGGGAGTAGCGGTCGGAATGGGCGGCGGCGTCGGGGTGGCCGTAGGCAGCGGAGCCGACTGGCCGAAGTAGTGTGCGACCAATGCGACGTCACCGATAGTGACCCGGCCGTCATGGTTGATGTCGGCGTCGTACGCTGTTACCGGCGAGGATGCCTGCGTGTAGTGCCGTACGCCGAAGACGGCACCCCCGGCCAAGACGGCCGCGCTGATGATCGTGGCGATGATAGTCCTTCGCATGGTGGCCCCCCTTCTCGGAAGATCACCAGCATACGCTCACCCGCACAGCGCTGTCACGGGGGCGCCGTCAACGTCCCTCGCAGGCGTTGAGGGTGTCAGCTTCCTGCGTTGCAAGTGGCGTCCCATTTCGGAAGACATTCGTCGACGGATAGGCGAGGATCTCCAGTGTACTATCGGACAGTGCTGCGCAAGTGAAGTCGCCGATCGCGATGCCGCCAGGCGTCCGCGCCACGCTTTGAGGAGGCCAGATGGCTTCACAAGCTACGAACCACTTGCCAAAGAGGAAGCGCGGACCGCGGATGGTATTGATGTTCGATGGATCGGAGCAGAAATCTGGCCGCTCAACGCGAAGAGCGGCGACTATGTCGGCAGCATTATGTGTCGCGACGGGCTCGCTGGGAGTAGACCGCGCGTTGCGCTCGCAACTGACCAACCCGAACAGCAACAGCATCGGGAGCAGGGCTGCGACGTAAAACGCGCGTTGGAAACCTAATGCGACACCCATCGGAGCCGCCTGTCAAGCGAGTTGGAGCGCCCATGCGTCATCGGACTCGACATCCTACCGCGGGAATCCTAACACGCGGTGTCACCCCGCTCACGCAGAACCGCTACGGCGCGTCGCCGAGGTCTATCAACAGCCGATAACTAGGTAGTTATTGGGGTGATCCGTAGCTACGGCACCACAGCGCATAGGCCGGGATAGTTGGGAAGCAAATGCTCTACCGACTGAGCTACTCCCGCTCGCGGCGCCGTATCTGGATTGTAGCGGACGGCGACGCGCCACGCCCGCGGTGATCGCTGCGCGGTGGCGCGGCGGGCGGGGCTACCGAGGCGCCGGGCTGGGGACCATCCGTCGCTCCTAGCGCAGTCAGCAAGAACGCGCCGATTGCTCGACGCGTTCTTGCTGCGCCCCACACAGCAGGAGGATCAACGTTTGCCCAGTTGGGCCGCGGCCCGGTCGCCGTGGCCCCACTGGATCAACTCTTCACGAAGAGATCCGCGGCTTCCGCGCTCCTTGCACTAGGGACATAGAGTCACGCTCTTTCCGAAGACCAGGGCCATCTTCCCGAGATCGGCGATCGTGATCAGGTTGTCGGCGTCCTGGCTGTACCGAGCGGGCGCGGGCGGGACCGTCTGGCCGAAGTGCTGTGCCAGGAGTCCCAGGTCTCCGATGGTGACGACGCCGTCGCCGTTGACGTCTGCCCGCATGATTGGACAGTAGATGAGGACGTTCTTGCCGAGGGCGATCTTGGCGGTGTCGAGGTAGCCATCGCCGGCGATGTTGGGGTCACAGGCGTCGCCGAGCGAGTCGCTGCCCGGGCGGTTGCTCAGGTAGTTGAACTGGTCGGTGTTGGTCTGGGCCGGGTTGTAGTCGTTCGGGCAGTTATCGGTTGTGTTCGGCACGCCATCGCCGTCGTTGTCGGTGGGCGCTGGGCAGCCGGCCGTTGGCGCCGTCAGGAACGCTGACGCGTCGATGGTCGCCGGTGGGTTGATCTTGTCGCCGTGGCCGGGCGGGTTGGCGCCGTTGATGGTGCCCCACCAGTTCTGGGTGGCATCGACGGGGATGGCGACCGTGCCGGTCGTGGCGACACCATCGATGGTGTTGCCTGCGATGCAGTTCTGGTTGAGGTGGTTACCCGTCGGGAGGCCGGGCCCGCTGTAATCGACGAAGACGCCGTAGTCGTTGGCGCGGAAGGCGTTACCCGACACGACGTTGTTGGTCGAGGCATCGTAGAAGTACAGGCCGTAGGAGCCTGTCTGCCCGGTGACCTGATTGGACGTGTAGGTGCCGCCGTTGCTGAGGTAGGTGAAGATGGCAGTGTCGCGGGTGGCCGAGAACACGTTGCCTGTAACGATGACGTTGGCCGTGCTCTGCACGTACAACCCTTCCATGTTGGCGTGAACCTGGTTGTTTGTCACGCTCACCGACCCGGCACTCAGCACGAGGACGCCAACAGCGGCCCATGTGCTGGGGACGTAGTCGTAGCCGCTGACATCGTTAGCGTCCACCTGGGCCGTTGCGCCGTTCGAGATCTGGATGCCGTTCTGGGCGATGTAGCTCACGGGCCCGTTGCCGACAACGGTGTTGCCGCGGACCAGGGCGTTCACGGACGTGCCGCCATAGTAGTTCGTGACCACCATGGCGTTCTTCTGCACGTCGCTGATGTTGTTGTCGAGGATGGACATGTCGGCGGCCTTGCCGGTCCGGGCGGTGAGCCGGATGCCGACGCCGCTCTGGATCCCATTTGCGATGCCGTGCGTGATCCCCTTGATGACGTTGTTAGAGATGGTGCCGGTGGAGTCGACGGCGAAGATGCCGTAGTAGCGTGTGTCGTTGTCCGGCGTGGTGCCGGGCGTCGCGGTGGTGCCGCCCCCCTGGCCATCGATATGGTTGTTATCGACGAGGACGTTCGTCATGGTGTCGACGTTGATCGCTTGCTGGTGGTGGTTCGTGACGGTGTTGTTCGTAACGGAGACACCGCTGACAGGCGAGGTCGCCGTGCCGGTTGTGAGGCAGATGCCGACTTCGTCCTGGGTGGAGTCGTTGCCCGTGACCGAGACGGAGTTCGGCGCGGGGTTGCCGACGGGGTAGTACAGGATGCCACAGGAGAAGTCGGACTCCGGGACGTAAAGATGTCCGCTGGTGTGGTTGCCGCTGACCGCCGCGGTACCCGTGGACGTGATGGTGATGCCGTTCATGGCGATAATGTTGGACGGGCCTTCGCCGGTCGTGGTGTTGCCGGAGATGACCGAGTTCACGGAATCGCGCACGATGATGCCGCTCTTCTGATACTGGCTGAGGTTGTTGTTCGTGATCTGGACGGCTCCACTGCCGTCAGCCTCGATAGCGCGGCCCTCCTGGCAGCCGGTGGTGATGCCGTTGCCGATGCCGCTGACGGTGTTCGAGCCGATCGTGCCGCTGACGTTCTGGACGATGATCCCCCAGAAGCCGCCGATACAGGAGCCGACGTGACCACCGTTCACGGTGTTGGAGGCGATGTTCGCGCCCGTGGTGCTGCTGGCGCGCACGGCCGCGGAGGTGAAGTTGTGGATGTTGTTGGTGCTGATCGTGGCGTTGGTCGCGCCAGGTGCGACGACGACGCCGTTCGTCACGTTGCGCACCTCAAAGGAGGAGACCGTGACGTTGGGCACGGTAACGGTGATGCCGTCGCCGGCGCCGCCACCATCGATGATCGGGTTCGAGGCAGCGGTCAGCGTGATCGACTTGTTGACGGTGACGTGTTCGTTGAAGACGCCGGTCTTCGCCTTGACGGTGTCACCGTTCGAGGCGTCATCGATGGCGGCCTGGATGCAGGTCGCGCCGCAGACGGCAGGGCCGGCGATCCACGTCATCGGCGATGCGAGCTGGAAGCCCGGCGCGACTGAGGCATCGGTGCCGATGCCGAGCCAGGGGCTGTAGGTAACACCGTCCGGCACAGAGTTGCCGATGCCGCCGGGATTCAGCGCGTGCGCAGGGCCCGACACATCGCCCCACCAGTTGGGGGTCATGTTGAGGACGAAGGTCCCGATGCCAAGGACCACCGGCGGCGTCGGCGTGTCGGTCAGCGTGACACCGGCCGTGTTGCCGAAGATGGCGTTGTGGCTTGCGTTGATGGTGGTGGTGTAGCCGGCCTGCGAGTCCGCATCGATCCCCACGGCGTTGTTCTTGATGATGTTGCCCGTGAGGGTTGCGGAGACGTTGGTCGTGCCGAAGCCGAAACGGTCGGTGGTGATGTAGGCGCCGGTGCTGCCACCGGACGTGACGAGCGCGCCGGTGCCGTCGACCGCGTTGTCGGCGAAGGTCGTGGTCACAGCCGCGCTCTGACCGGCGGCGGCGAGACCGACGGCGCAGCCGGTGACGACGTTCTGCTGGACGGTGGGGCTGACGTAGGGTGCGAAGGTCCAGACACCGTAGCCATCGATCTTGCAGGCTGACACGGTGTTGCCCTGGATCAGGTCAGCGACGCCGCCCGACCCGCCGTTGTTATCGGTGTGGACGCCCGAGCCGGAGCCTGTGATCACGTTGTTCAGGTACTGGGTGCCGGTCGACCAGTTCGACGAGATCGCGTCGTTCGCGCCGGAGACGGTGTTGTTGGCGAACGTACCCGAGCCGCCGAAGTTGAACATGGAAATCGACGATGGGGAGCCCTGAACGTTTTGCACAGTGTCGTCGTGGAAGTTGAAGGTGCCGCCGCTGGCGGCGTAGATCCCGCGGAGATAGATGTTCTTCACGGTAACGTGGTGGACGACCAGATTATTAAAGACGCCCAGGGTGTAGTCGGCGATGATCCCGTTGCGCGCCTCGATATCGGCGCCGCCTGCGACGACGCCGCTGGTAAGGGCCGGGTTGTCACCATCGATCGTCAGGTCGTGGATCGTGACGTTGCTCGCCTGGACAAGGATCACGTTGCTGCCGCCCGGGCAGATCGAGCCGCCGGCGCACGTGGGGCCGGAGATCGCGGGCACGATCGTCGTGGACGCCTGGCCGGCGCCGACGAGGGTCAGAGCCTTGGCGACGGTGAGATTCTCGGTGTACGTGCCTGCGGCAACGTGAACGGTGCCGCCGGTCGACACGGCGCCGATGGCAGCCTGGATGGTCTTCTTGGCCAGCGCGGGCGTGTCTGCGGTGCCGGGGTTGGCATCGTTGCCATCGGTCCGGACGTAGCAGTCGGTCGTGCAGGTGGCTTCGAAGTCGTAGATGGTGTCGGAGCCGCTGACGCCGATCGTGAAGTTGTCGACGTAGCCATCGAACCCGGGCCAGGGACCGCCGGCCTTGAAGAGCAGGGTGTCACCTGTGCGGATGCCCATGTTCGGCCAGTTGGCGAGGAGCTGCGCCCACGTGCAGGGCGTGGCTTGCGTGCAGGTGTCCTTGCCACCGAGGCCACTGATGAGCCCGGGATGGGCAGGCGAGGCGGCGTTCTTCGTAGCCCACCACCGGCCCGTCTTCGGAGTCCAGGTCTGCCAGATACCGGAGCTCACGGTGTTCGCCGGGTCCTCGTACGGTTCGAAGACAAGGCGCCCCTGCCAGTTCGTGTCAGCGACGTCGTAGGCGATATCGAACTGCAGGGAGATCGCGGTGACGCCGGCCGACGTCTGGTAGGTGCTGTACGAGAGTGAGGTGATGTTGCTGAGGAGCGTGCCGCCGTAGGTTGTCGCGCCAAGACCCAGGAGCAGCTCCTGGCACGGGTTGGAGGGCGACGGCCCGGAGGGGCAGGTGGCGCTGCTGAGGACCATGTGCGCGCTGCCGAGCCCTGCCGGTGGAGTTGCCGGGCCTGGATCGAGCGTGCCGGTGCCCGGGTAGTACGGCGCGTCCGGACCGAAGGCCCAGTTCTGCATGTTGCCCGGACTGACAACCACCGTGGTCGGCCCGGAAGCGGATGCCTGGCGGCCTCTGAGGAGATTGCCGAGCAGCGCGGGCCCAAGGATGAGGACGGAGCAGCCGAGGAGTACGACAGCGCGACGCATGGTATGCCCTCCCGAGACGCATAACGTGACGGAGGAGCAATGCGATGTCGTGGCGCACGGGAACGCGCAGGGCCACGGCGGCTCCCCCGAATCGCCGTGACGAACGCGCGGCCCGCCGGGTGCGCGGCCGGTCCGGGCGCGCACGCGGGTGCCTCAAAGGAACGATGGCGGGGACGGGACGCCGCCCGTGGCGGCCCGCGGCCAGGAGCCTTGGACCGCGGCGTGACACCGGGCCTTCACGCCAGCAGACACTCCCGTGCGGGGCGCGCCGTCACTCGAAGAGGCGGCGCTACCCGGCAAGATTTTGCCTGCGCACATCTGTCTTGTACTCCACATCGGTCATCTTTGTAAAGCCTCCGAGAGGTACATTTTGTACCCTTTTCGACGATTGCTCACGGCATTTCGCCGGCGGTCCCTGCGCCGCCCAACGTTGACGCGCCCTTATGTCCGAGTGAGCGAGGGCAGGGAACGGGAGCAGTGTCGGTGGGCTAGATCAAGCACGGTGACGCCAGAACTTCGTGAAGGGCTCCGCCGCCGGATTGCCGGGGGCTGCGGGCTGGCGCATGATGGCCGGGGACGCGCATTGATGCGTCCCGGATGGAGCGGGATATGAGCCCATCGTGGCAACGCTCCTGGTGCTGCGCCGTGCTCCTTGCCGGAGGGGCGTTCGTCGTGCTGGTCGCGGGGTGCCGGAGCGGGGGCGCCTCGGGTGTCGCCGCCACGCCCACGCCGGACGCGCCGGCGGGTTGTGCTCCAACCCGAGCGCACGCGCCCGGCAACACGACCGAGAGCATCCCAACCGCGAACGGCGTGCGCTCGTACATCCTTCACGTCCCGCCAGGATACGACGGGGCGGCCGCGTTGCCGCTTGTGCTGAACCTGCACGGCGCGGGCTCCAACAAAGAGCAGCAGGCTTTCTACTCCGGGTTCCCGCAGAAGGCGGATCGGGAGCGGTTCATCTTGCTCACGCCGGACGGCGCCGGCACGCCGCGACAGTGGAACTTCCTGGGCCTGGCGTCGGGTGCGGACGACCTGGGGTTCTTGCGCGCGATCCTCGACCGCAGCGAGGCCAGCCTCTGCATCGATACCAGCCGCGTGTATGCGACGGGGATCTCGAGCGGCGGAGCGATGTCGATCAGCCTGGGGTGCTCGCTGCCGGAGCGCATTACGGCGGTGGCGCCGGTAGCCGCGCTCTACCTCCCACCGGGCTGCGCGACGACGCGCCCGATCCCGCTCATCGAGTTCCACGGGACGGATGACCCGATTGTGCCGTTCCATGGCGGGAAGGTCGGTGGCATCCCTTCTCCGGACGTAGAGCAAGCGGCCGCGGCGTGGGCCAAAGGCGACGGCTGCGACGCGAACGACCGGGTCTCACAGGTGAGCGAGCACGTGAAGCTGGAGGCGTATGGCGGCTGCCGTGGTGGGGTCACCGTGGAGTTGTACGTCGTGGACGGCGGTGGTCACACGTGGCCGGGGGCACGGGCCGACGTGACGCTGCTGGGTGCCACCACGCACGAGATCAGCGGGACCGATCTGATCTGGCAGTTCTTCGCTTCACAGCCCATACTGACTCGCTGAACCGCACGGGCCGTTACGGGCCGCAGGGGTGCGTCGCGTTCATCGCCGCGGCGACGTCCGTCGCGCTCAGCGCCGTGTTGTACAGCCGCACTTCGTCGATGTCCCCCGTGAACGACCGGTACGTCTGGCTGTTGTACGCCCACCGCC
>DASQHL010000107.1:0-7186 GCA_035632115.1 Dehalococcoidia bacterium
GGGGCGCGCGGGGGGGGGGGCCCCTTCTGCGTGTCGTGGCGACCGCCAGGCGGTCAGGGAGCCACGCTGAAGACGACGATGCTGCTGAAGCCGGCGCCGTCTATCTGGAGGCCGTAGCAACCGGGACCGGGCACCAGCGTCTGGGCGGGCCAGGCCCGCCAGCCCGGGTCCTGGCCCTCCGTCGTCGCCGAGCCATCGAGCGGGAGGCGCAGTTCGACGTGCGGCGTGCTGCCCAGGGCGAATTGCACGGCGCCTGCGGCGTCCAGCCGGAGGCCGCGCACGAGCACGGGGCCGGTGTAGACGGCGTCGCTGACCCAGAGGGTCTTGATGGCGTAGCGACCGTCCTGCGCGGGTGCGCCCCGGAGGCTGACGGGCGCGCTGAGCCCGACGGGGTAGGCAGGACCAACGCCCTGCGCCGGGCCGACCCACGGCGCGATCGCGTGGGCCGCGGTGGCGGGACACGATGAGCCGGGGGCGAGGCGCGCGAGCCGCAGCGGCGTGCGCAGGTCGTGCCAGAGATCGGGCGTAGCGCGGGCCGCGGCAGAGGCGACAGCAGGCTGAGGAGACTTCGGTGACGTGCCGCTGCGCGAACAGGCTCCGAGCAAGAGCGCGCCGAGCACACAGGCAGTGACGAAGAGCGGGGACGAGCGGATACGCAGCATCGGGCAGCCCCGCTCATCGTACACCGGCGCGCGACCATCGGTTCGCGGCGATCAACCGTCGGTGCTGGCGGGCCTGACGCGATCTGCCCGACATCGGCTCATCGCGCTACGCAGTTGATCGCGATGGGGCGGCACGCGTGGTAAGATTGCGCCGTCGTACGGAGGCGCGCGCAGTCATGCAGGCACGTCAGATCGGCCGGCCCAACCCGACGTCGCAGGCGCGCCTCCAGCTGATCCTCGTGCTGCTGGCGGCGTGGGATCTGCTGGCGTTCCTCCTTGAACTGACGAACACGCGGCTGCTGAGCATCGGCAAGATCGAAGGGGTGCTCGGGGCGCGCTCCGTGAGCGGGACGGTGGCGGTGCTGGCGATCGCGTACCTGTACGCGGCGCGCAACCCGATGCGGCACCGCTTCGTGCTGTGGCTGGCATCGCTGGAGCAGTTCGTGGCCCTGTTTTCGGCGACCTTCCACTTCGCGCGGGGGGACGTCGGCTTCGGCCAGGCGATCGTGCCGATCCTTGTGGCGGCGGGGTTCCTGGTGCTCTTGATGACGAGCCTGCCACGCCAAACGGACGCCATCTGACGTGACCGGAGACCATCCACCATCTCCACCGACCGGGGCGGACGCGCGCGGAACGACGCGGCAGGAGGCCGTGGCGGTGATCAGCGCGTACGGGGCGTTCCGGCTGCTGATCATCCTGCTGGCGATCTGGTCGTTCATCGAAGGGTTCGCGCTGTTCACGGGCGGGCTGGGGGCGCTGACGTTCGGCGGGGACCGGACGGCGGAGCAGGTGATCGGCCTGCAGCTGATCGTGTTCGTGCCGGTGTACGCGCTGCTGGCGTGGCAGCGGGACCGGTACCGGCTGCTGATCTGGGTGCCGTACGGCGCGCAGCTGGCGATCATCGTGCCGACGGGGTGGGCGCTGTTGCGCGGCGACCCGGACGGGCTGCTGCTGCTGATCATCTCGGCGATCTTCTTCGTGCTGCTGTTCTACTTCTGGTGGCACAGCCACCCGCTGGACTTCTTCCAGGGCGGCGAAGGCGAGGAGGACGACGAGTTCGCGGACGAGGACGAGCGGGGCGAGGGCAGCGCGGACGGCGATGGTACGCCGCACGAGGGGGCGGACGCCGCGGACGGGGGAAGGCAGGGCGGGCGGGGCCGCCGGTATCGCCGGCTGCCGCCGAAGCCGGAGTGAGGCGCGGCGCACCAGCCGGAGCGCGCGCTGCCGATACTGCGGGTGAGGGGTTGGGAACCGCCGGCCCGCGTTGCACCCGGAGGTCAGTTCAACGTGATTACGCTTACCGTCCTGATCGCGATCATCGTCGCCGCCGGATCCGTCGTCGCGCTGGTGTTCCGGCGCATGACGGGGCGCAAGCAGCCGTAAGGCGCACACCCACGGCCGGATCACGGCGCTGATGTGCACGCGCGCGTGACGCGGGCGGCCGCCTGGCGCAGGAGCCGCGCGGCGTCGCGCATGGCGTCGCCCACGGCCATGCCGGACGGCGTTGCCTGTTCGACCGCATCGAACGGGATCGCGGAGCGGTCGTAGGCCGGGTCCACGACGCCGGCGACGATGGCGACGGGGCGGCCGTGCGCGCGGGCTAGATCGGCGACGCCGGCCGCGGTCTTTCCGAACGACGTCTGCGCGTCGAGACGGCCTTCGCCGGCGATGACGAGGTCCGCGGCGGCGACGCGCGCGGCGAGACCGACGGCGTGGGCGACGAGCGGGAAGCCGCGCTCGATCGTGGCGCCGGCGCCGGCGATGAGGCCGGCGGCGAGACCGCCGGCCGCGCCGCCGCCGGCGACCGCCAGCACATCGACGCCGGCATCGCGCGCGGCGACGGTAGCGAACCGGCGGAGCGCGGCATCGATCAGCGGAACCTGGTCGGGCGATGCGCCTTTCTGCGGGCCGAAGACGGCGGCCGCGCCCTCGGGACCACAGAGCGTGTTCGTGACGTCGCAGGCGACGCGTATCGTCGCGCGGGCGAGGCGCGGGTCGCGGTGCGAGAGGTCGATGCGGTCGAGGGCGACGGGCGGACCAGCGCCGCGAGGCAGCTCGACGCCGTCCGCGGCGAGCAGGCGGACGCCGAGCGCCTGGAGCGCGCCGGCACCGGCATCGACCGTGGCGCTGCCGCCGACGCCGACGATGATGCGCGTGCAGCCGCGATCGAGCGCGGCGCGGACCAGCTCGCCCGTGCCGTAGGTGGTGGCGGCGAGGGGCTTGCGCTCGGCGGGCGCCACGAGGATGAGGCCGGAGGCGGCGGCCATCTCGATGGCGGCGGTGCCGTCAGCGAGGTGCGCCCACGTGGCATCGACGGGGCGCATCAGGGGGTCGTGCACACGGGTGGTGATGCGCTCGCCGCCGCGGGCGGCGAGGAGCGCGTCGACGAGGCCGGCGCCGCCGTCGGACATCGGGACGACATCGACCGTGGCGCCGGGGAGCGCGTCGCGCACGCCGGCGGCGATCGCGGCGGCGGCCTCGGAGGCGGTGAGGCTACCCTTGAACTCCTGTGGCGCGACGAGGACGCGCATCGGGGCGGAGACTCTCCTTTCGGGTGACAGACGGCGCGCATTTGGTGCGATTGTCGTGCGCCGTTATGTCGCGTATCGAATCTGAAATGGCGCTTCGTTCGGCAGTTTTCGTGTTTTTTCGTCCCGGGCGGCGAGCCACCGAGACCGGGGACGGCGGGCGCCGGGCATCACGCCCACGATACGAGGACGGCGGGCGTGCTCCAAGCGGGGCGTGTCACGATGCGCCGGAGCTGATGGCGGCAGGCGCGAGGGTAGCGCCCGGCGTGCGCCGGGGGCTACGTGGCGATGCGACGGTCCGGCCGGCGGGCTCTCACCCGGCGCACATGCCGAAGGGGGTGTCGATGAGCTGACCGATGTGCTGGTGGAGCATCGCGATGGTGGCACTTGCCTGCGGCTGACTCAGACCGCCATTTGAGACCGCCGCGTTCAGCGCGATCGTGGCGTGGTCGAGGATGAACGAGGCGAGCTGCTCGCGCGCCTTCCCGTGCTTCGCGGCGATGGCCGCCAGCGTGGCGCCGGGCGTCTGTAGTTCGCCAGGCAGCTGATCTGGGCCGATGCCCAGGAAGGCCGCCAGATCGACAGGGTTGACGCCGGGAGGGAATGGCGAGGGGGAGCCGCCGAACAACGGGCGCGCGATTCCCCGGGCATCGATCAAGGTGTCGAGATGTGCTACTAGCTGCGTCAGCATGAGGGTTTCCTGCTGCGGCACGACGTGACCTGCGGCCACAGCCTGGTCGAGAGCCGCTTTCGCCTGAGCCATGATGAACGTCTTGAGGTCGTCCCGAGTCCTCCCGTGCGCCGCGGCCACGGTGGCCAAGGTAGCGCCGGCAGGCTGAAGCTCGGCCATGAGCTGGGGCGGACTGATGCCGAGGTAGCTGGCCAGCTTGTCCGGAGCGACGCCCGGCGGAAGCGGTGAGCCGCCGCACGGTCCTGGGGGCTGGGGCGCGCCGAACGGTCCACCGAGGATGGCCTCGGCGGGTGCCGCGGCGATCTGCTGCTTGATCTGGTCGGCCTGCGGCTGTGTCAGGGTCCCGCGCGCCACGGCGGCATCAATCTCATCGATGGCCGCGGCCTTGACCGCGTCCTGCAGCTTCGGCGTCTCGATCCCGAGCCTCTGCGCGACGCGGTCGAGAAATGTCGGGCCGTTGGGGTTCGCGCCCGGCGTCTGGGCCATCACGACTGCCCCGGCACCGAGCACCGCGGCCAGTGTGATGCAAACGGCGACGGCTACCTGTGTCCTACGTGTCACGACGACACATCCCTTCGTGCGCCCCTTGCAGCGTAGGTGCGGCGTTTCGGGTAATGCATCTCGAAGTGGTTAAGGCGAGATAAACCGCAACTGCCGCATGGGGTTCGGCGGCGATCCCGAGTCGGCTCGACGGATGCGGCCGGGCAGGGCGCTCACGATTTCCGTGTGCGTAGGCGAGTCCGGAGCTCCCACGCAATAACACCGACGAGAGGTAGGAAGAGCATCAGGTCGGCGGGGTCTAATCCACCGCCTGGCGGCAGACGCCAACTGGACGCGTTGCGCGCGTCGCACGTACACGACAGGGACGGATCGGTGGCGGCGTACTGGATCGCGACGTAATCGCCGGCGTGTAGTCTCAGCACGTCGCCGTTTCCGAGCTCGCCTCCGGTCCCCGATCCTTCGTAGGTTTTGCCGTTCACCTCAAACCTGTAGTCCACCATCGGATCACCGCCGAATCCGTCGATATAGGTGTCGGTGACGGAAGCCTGAGCGTTCACCGGCTCACGCCGGAGCGCATCGGGTCCTGGGCCGTGCAACAGCCCGTCGACGCCGCCCAGAGCGGCGAAGACCGCTACGACAATAAGTCCGATACGGAAGACACGTCGCACCCTGCCGAGCGTATCAGGGACGGCGGCCGGCGAGCGCCTCGTCGTGCCGTAGTCCTCAGAACGTATGCAGCCCTTGGGTTGACAGCAGAACAGGCGTTCTATTAGCATAGCCGTGTTAGAACGGATGTACTAAGGAGCGCTGCCATGGCCCGAAGAGTCCGCATTCGCACGATCGTGGTGCCGCGCGCCGGGAGCTGCCCGGACTGCGGCGGGCCGCTGGTCCACGCCGAGGGGTGCGTGATGTGCCCGGTGTGCGGGTTCAGCGCCTGCGGCTGAGACGCGACGACCCCTTCGCACAACCTGCGCGCTGATTCGAACGCGATCTGCGCGGCTGATATGATGCGGTCGCATTCTTTCGGGGAGGGCGGCCGCATCGACGCGCGCGTGACGCAGCCAGCAACGAGACAGACACGCGCCGGCGCGCCCGGCAGGCCGGGACCCGGCCTTTCCCCATCCTCCCATCTCCGTGCGCCAACGGGGCCCGCCGGGGCCTTGCGGGAGGCCGTGTGAGCGACGAGCCGATGGAGCAGGCGAACCGCTTCGCGATCGTGGTGACGGCGCTGGTGCTGATCTTCGTGGCGCTGCTGGTGGTGCTGCTGGCGTGGGGCGCCGCGGCGAGCAGCATCACGCGCATCGAGGACTTTGCGGGGTGGCTGCGGCGGCACAACAACGGCGAGACCAAGACGGTGATCACGCTGGGCGCGACGGTCGTGGTGCTGTTGATGCTTTCGGTGGTGATCCTGGAGGTGACGCCATCGCCGACGCAGCGGCTGCGGGTGCGCAACGTGAAGTCGGGGACGGCGACGATCACGACGCGCGAGATCGCGCAGCGGATCAACGAGGAGATCGAGCAGCAGGTGGCGCACGTGGCGGCGTGCGACGCGATCGTGGCGACGAACGGCAAGCGGGTAGAGGTGGTGCTGGAGCTGCACGTGGAGCCGGGGGCGGACCTGGCGCACACGGCGAACGTGGCGTGCGGCCGCGCGCACGCGCTGGTCGAGGAGCGGATGGGGATCGAGCTGGCGGCGCCGCCGCGTGCGCGGCTGCACTATCGTGAGCTACGCTTGCGCGGTGAGAGCGTGCCGCCTGGGTGGGAGCGTCCGGCGGCGGGGGCAGAGGAGACGCGTGACGAACGAGGACAGTCCGACACACCTGAAGAAGCGCAAGCCGAGGCTGATCGAGCGTCCGGAGCCTGACCAGCTGGTGGGGATCCTGGAGGCGGTGCTGTTCGTGGCGGACGCGCCGGTGGAGGTCGCGGCGCTGGCGCGCACGGTGAACGCGGGGAAGGCGGAGGTATCGGCGGCGCTGGACGAGCTTGCTGAGGCGTGCCGCGGGCGCGGCGTGCGCGTGCAGCGGACGGGCGAACTGGTGCAGCTGGTGTCGGCGCCGGCGACCGCGGCGTACGTGGAGCGGTTCCTGGGGCTGGAGCATCCGCCGTTGACGAACCCGTCGCTGGAGACGCTGGCGATCATCGCCTACCGGCAGCCGATCACGCGGACGGGCATCGAAGCGGTGCGGGGGGTGGACTGCGACGGGCCGATCCGGACGCTGATGGCGCGGGGGCTGATCGAGGAGATCGGGCGGGCGCCGGTGGTGGGGCGGCCGACGCTGTTCGGGACGACGGTGCGGTTCCTGGAGTACTTCGGGCTGGAGCGGCCGGACGACCTGCCGCCGCTGCCGCTGACCGAGGAGCCGGCCACCGAAACCGAAGAGGCGGCGATCTGAACGTCGGCGTGCTGCGCTTCTCGCTGCGGCTGCCGGAAAGCGGCTCGCTGAAGGACAAGCGGCAGGTTGTGCGCAGCGTGACGCAGCGCATCCGCAACAAGTTCCAGGTATCCGTGGCCGAAGTGGGCGACAACGAGGCGTGGCAGATCGCGACGCTGGGGGTGGCGTGCGTCTCGAACGAAGCGCGGCACTGCGAGGAGATGCTGAGCGCGATCGTGGCGTACGTGGAGGGGTCGCGGCTGGACGCGGAGGTGGTGGACGTGGAGACGGACGTGGTTGCGATGGGGTAGGGGTAGGGGGAGGCGGGCCGCGGGAGGCGGGAGACGGGAGAGAGCAGAGAGCAGAGAGCAGAGAGCAGCCAGCAGGCGACGGACAACGACGACGGACTGCCGACGACAGGCGGCCGGGGAG
>DASQHL010000108.1:0-2373 GCA_035632115.1 Dehalococcoidia bacterium
GAACACCTCCGCGACACGGATCTGGCTGGGTATCTGAACAACGGCCATTTCGTTGTCATCCTGACCGAGACAGGGGTCGAGGGCGCGAGCATCGTGCTCTGGCGTGCGCTCGAGGTGTTCGCCAGCGAGCTCGATGCCGCCGTTGTGGGCTATCCGGCCGACGGCGACTGCTTTGACGCGCTCCTGGAAGCGGCGAAGGCCCGCGCATCCCAGCGGACCTAAGGCAGAACGAGGCTGCGGCTATAGGTTGAACCAACTCCGAGCCTCACCCAATCCACGCGTGGGCTTTGCGCGCGCTTGGATGCGCACGATCGGTTCATGGCGATGGCGGACTCCGTCGGCCGACAGAAGCGCTCACCGCGTTACGGTGAACCGCGTTTTCCGTTCTCAGTAGGCCGCTTGGCATCTCCAATCTTCGAGCGGCCCCGCGCAAGGACGCTTGGGTGGATCACGCAGCGCCCCCGCGATCTCGGTGCCAGCGCCGGTGCGCGACCCATGCGCCACAGAGGGTGACAGCGATCATGAACGCAATCGCGCCGGCGGCGCCAAACAGGCCCGCCTGATGGCCGCCTGACGTCACGTCGGTCTGGGCGCCGAGTGCGCCCGCGTCGGGTATTTCGGCGATGCCTCCGACCGACGGCGGCAGAACCGGGGCGTAGACAATGCGGACGACATTGTTCGCCGTGTCACTGATGTAGACATTTCCGGCGCCATCGACAGCTAGCGCGCCGGGCATGCTCCCGATCTCAGCCGAGGTCGCTGGACCGAGGTCGCCCATATAGCCGCATGTCGGCATGCCCGCGACCGTCTTGGCGCTGTTGTTCGCTACGATCGCCTTGGCCTCGCACGTCGAGGCGCTGTCGGCGAAGTCCGCGTAGACGCTGCCGGTGGCGCTCACCGCTACATGGTTGCCCGACAGCGTGAGGCACGAACTATCATTGAATATCGGTGCCTTGACAACGACACCGTCGGTGCCGAACTCTTGGCACACGCCACCCATCGCTCCCGTGATCGCGTACACCGTGGTGCCGTTCACCGCCACGTCCACCGGCGGGCCTATCGTGACGCCGCCGATGGCCGTACCGGGGGCGCCGACGCTCGGGGAACACGTACCGGTCCCGGCGAACGTCGTGATCGTCCCGCCCGAGACCTCGCGCACCCGGCAGTTCGTGGTATCGGCGATGAAGAGGTTGCCGCTGCCGTCTACTGCGACGCCGCTGGGGCTGTTCAGCTTTGCTGAGGTAGCCGGCCCGCTGTCACCGCTGTAGCCGCACGTGCCGTTGCCCGCCACCGTCGTGAGGGGGCCGCCGGCAATCGGGACGCTCCGCACGAGGCAGTTCGCTGTGTCCGCGATGAACACCGTGGTGGCGTTCACGGCGATGCCTCCGGGGTGGTTCAGAAGGGGCGACGTGCCACACGGGCCGGGTGCGAGCGTCACCTTGCTCAGGTTAGCCTTCACCTGGATGAGATCACAATTGGTGTCGCCAGCCACGTAGAGGTTGCCGCCGCTGTCAGACGCGACGCCAGCCGGAGTGCTAAAGCCGCTGGAGTACGTCGCGATCGTCGCGGCGGGGCCGCTGGGAAACGCCAGGGCGAGACCGCCAGCGGCGAGGATGCTCAAGGTGGCGGCGACGAGGACTACTACGACGCGGGCCGCCGCTGACGGGTTCAGGATCGAGGTACGGGCGTCGGATCGGATGTAACGTTGCACAGTTAACTCCCTCCCTGGGCGAAGGCCAACGCTGCGGCCGCGTTGATGGAGCGACTCGTGGCGCGCCCACTATCGAACGTCGAGCAACTCACTGGCGGGGATGACGGAAGATAGCGTCTCACAGGCTGACCAAGCCGCACAAGCGATCCGCGATTCGAGTTCTCGAATCTCCAGGCGGAGCCTGCGGTCCTGCGGTCGCGCGGACCCACGCTATGACCACATAACGTCGGTCGAGTAACCGAACGGGATTCGCGTCGCGCTGCCCTCTCGCGGTGAGTCCTCAGAAGCAAGCGTTCCCGGTGCCGCACAGCGACCGCGGCGTCTGGCCCGGCGTCGCAGATCATGCTCACGGTTGCCGCCTGCCGGGGTCGTGCCGTCGCAGCGAGTGCAGCAGCCAGTGCGGCTCATGCCAGGCCCACTGCGCGACCCGGCGTTCCTCGGCGCGCAGGCCGGCGGCCGCCCCACGCCAGTGCGTCCGCCGCCATCGCGACCACCGCCAGCCCCAGCACCCGCACCCGCATCCCACACCTCCGCAAACAGCCCCGCCTCCCGACACCAGTCCCCGCCGCTTGACATGGTACGCAACGCCCACTCCGCGTGACACGCCACCCACCCGCTGCAGTGGCGCCCCCCCCACCGCTACACATCGGCCCGCCCCGTGG
>DASQHL010000109.1:0-3502 GCA_035632115.1 Dehalococcoidia bacterium
GCTGCGGTGCCCCCAGCGAGAGGTACCCCGTGCTGCCGTTGAACCCCGTCGCGTACCGGCACGTCCCCGGCGTGCCCGCGATCGCCGGCGTCGCGTTCGCTGTCGTCACGCCGCCCACGCTCGTCCCGTTGTAGCCGTTGCCGCTCGTGTCCAGCACCTCCCCCGGTGTGCCGTTGTACGACGCCGATTCCATCGCGTAGTACGCCGCCATCCCTCCCGGCACCGGCGGCGTCGCCGTCGGGGTGAAGCCGGGTACAAGCCCGAACGCATATACCTTGCTGTCCGTCGATCCGCTGAACACGCGCCCGTTCGAGATGGTCGGCGCGCCGTAGATGATGGAGCCGGTGGCGTAGCGGTACAGCAGCGCGCCGGTGGCCGCGTTGCGCGCCTCCAGGTACTTGCCCGCCCCATCGACGACCACGCCGTTGGCGAGAGCCAGTGACCCCATCACGGTGCCCGGCGTGCCCTGCTCCCACGTGATGCTGCCCGTCGCCGGGTCCAGCTGCCGGATGGAACCGGTGTACGCCACGTTTCCAATAGTGGTGTTGCCGCCGGCAACGTAGAGGTGCGAGCCGTCGAACGCGGGCGTGACGATGCTGCCGTCGCCGCTCTGCGGGAATGCGCCGCCGATCGCGATCTGGCGCTGCCAGACCGGTCCGGCCGCGATATTGTTGCGGTCAAAGGCGTAGACGATGCCGTTCTTGTTCACCGCCGCCACCAACTGCCGGTTCGCCGCGTCCGTGAACAGAGTCGGCGATGTGCTCCAGTCGGAGTCGTTGACACGATCAGCGGGGGGCAACTGCCAGGCGCTCTTCAGCGCCAGCGTAGAGGCGTCAAGGGCGAGCACTGCCACCGAGTACAGCTGAGTCCCAGGGCCTTCGGTGCCCGTCGTGACGAAGACCGTGTTGGTGCCCGGGTCGACGCTGGGAGACGTCCAGATGCCGCCACCGACCTGCCCGTCCGGCACCACCTTGTACGTGTTCGTCAGCACGCCGGTCGTCTGGTTCACCTGCAGCAGCTCGCCCTGCACCAGCGGCGAGTCGCACGCGCTCGACACCCCGATGTACACCGAACCGTTGTAGACCAGCGGGCTCGACCAGTTGTAGTGCCCGCTCGTGGCCGAGTTGTCGCCCGTGAACACCTTCCACAGGATCGCGCCCGTCGTGGCGTTGAGCGCGTAGAAGTACGAGTCACCACCGCCAACGTACACCACGCCGCCGATGATCGTCGCGCTCGAAGTCACACCGGACGAGCCGGGCCCGCACACCGGGTCCGTCGTTTGCCCGACGAACGTGTGCCACTTCGCCACGCCCGTCGCCGCGTCGATGGCGTACATGTTGCCGTCCCACGAGCCGACGTACACAACCCCGCCCGCCACGCTGGGCGACGCGGCGATCACGCCGCCCGTCGGGAACGACCATTGCAGCGAGAGGGTCCCCGCGTCGCCGACGGTCAGCGCCGTCTCGTCGGTGTTGTTCGATGTGCGCGCATTGTCGTGAAGGTACGTCGGCCAGTCGCCGCCCGCAGCCGACGCCGGTGTCCCTCCGGCCAGCCTCAGGGTCAGCGCCGCGACGATCGCCAGCAGCGCGCACACGCCCACGACCCGCGCCGCGCGCGCCATCGCCCCTCTGCCTGCCTGGATGCGAACGACTGGGCGCATGATCCACCTCCGCGACACGGTACGCGACACGATGAAGGTGGCGGGGAGCCTTCGATGCGACAGGCGGCGCCTCCCTGGGTGGCCGCCGGGCGCGATCGGTTGCGTGCAATCGTAGACACACGCTTCCTTCGAACACAACAGAAGGAGGCTTGACACGTTACATACATTGGAGCGCGCCAATGAGAGTGCCTCCCCGCCACACCGCGGCGCTGAGAATACCCCGACGATCGCACATCGTGCCCGCCGATCCGCCGCGCGCAGCACCGCCCGATCGGCACGCGCTCTTGAGCCGGGCAGCCCCTGCGCGCGCGGCCGCCGGCTTCGTACGCTGGATCGAAGGCGGACGTTCGATAACAAAGGAGGCACGGCGTGAACACGAACGAAGGGAGCCTCGACCGCGCCCTGCGCGTTGCGCTCGGGGTGGTACTGCTGGTGATCGGCTTCGCAGTGCAGGGGACCGTCGGAGTGATCGTCGGAGTCATCGGCCTGGTGCCGCTGCTCACCGGCCTCGTCGGGTGGTGTCCGCTCTACACGCTGCTGCACATCGACACCCTGCGCTCCCGCTTCGGCGGCCGGCACGGCGGCGGCGCACAGCCTCGGTAAGCGGCACGCTTGACCGCGCCACCGCAGCGCGTACGATGATCGCGCGCGCCCCCGCCGTTCCGGGCGCGCGAGGCGGCGCATGGATCTGCGATTCTCCCCCGAAGATGAGGCCTTCCGCGCGGAGGTGCGCGCCTTCCTGCACGCCGAGCTGCCCGAGCGGCGGCCCGACGGCGTTGAGGGCTGGCGCCACGCCCGCGCGTTCGTCCGCAAGCTGGCCCAGCGCGGCTGGCTGACCATGGCCTGGCCGAAGGAGTGGGGCGGCGGCGGCGCCGGCCATATCCGCCAGCTCGTCTTCAACGAGGAGATGGCCTACGCCGAGGCACCCTCGAACGACCTCGGCGTCGACCGTGTCGGCCCAACGATCATGCTCCACGGCACCGACAAGCAGAAGCAGCGCTTCCTGCCGCCGATCGTCCGCGGCGAGGCGGCGTGGTGCCAGGGCTTCAGCGAGCCCAACGCCGGCTCAGACCTCGCATCGCTGCAGACGCGCGCGGTGCAGGACGGCGACAGCTTCGTCGTCAACGGCAGCAAGATCTGGACCAGCATGGCGCATCTCGCCGAGTGGATGATCCTCCTCGCCCGCACGAACCCCGACGCTCCGAAGCACCGTGGCATCTCCTTCTTCCTGCTCGATATGTCGCTGCCCGGCATCACCGTCCGCCCGCTCGTCGATATGCTTGGCCGCCACACCTTCAACGAGGTGTTCTTCGACAACGTCCGCGTGCCGCGCGACTGCCTGGTCGGCGAGCAGGACCGCGGCTGGTACGTGGCCACGACCACGCTCGACTTCGAGCGCTCCGGCATCCAGCGCGTCATCGGCGGCCGCCGGACGTGCGACATGCTGATCGCCTGCGCCGCCGAACAGGTCGCGTCCGGCGCCACGCGCCCCGCGTACGCCGCCATGTGCCACCGCCTCGCGGAGCTGGTGATCGAATACGAGGTCGGCAGGATGCTGGCGTATCGCGTCGCCTGGCTGCAGAGCCGCGGCCAGGTGCCGAACTACGAGGCATCGGTGTCCAAGACGTTCGGCACGGAGCTGACGCAGCGCCTTGCCCGCACCGGCATGGAGCTGCTCGCGCTCGACGGGCAACTCGCGCCCGGCTCTCCCTGGGCGCCGCTGCAGGGCCGGATCGAGAGCCTCTACCTGAACAGCGCCGCCCTCACCATCGCCGCCGGCACCAGCGAGATCAATCGCGGCATCATCGCCACCCGCGGCCTCGGCCTCCCGCGCGCGTGAGC
>DASQHL010000110.1:0-8743 GCA_035632115.1 Dehalococcoidia bacterium
CACCACCGGCGGCCGCCCCCCCGGCCCCCGCAGCAGCGCGCCGTCCCGCGCCAGGTCGGACTGCGTGCCGTGCCGCGTGCACGTCAGCACCGTCCCGTCCAGCGTCCCCTCTTCGGCCAGTTGAGCGTTCGCGTGCGGGCACCGCGCCTCGATCGCGTACAGCGTCCCCTCGGCGTTGAACACCGCCACCTGCTCCCCTGCAACGTACGCCGTCTTCGATGCGCCCGGCGCCAGCTCCGACAGCGCGCACACCCGCGACCACCCGCCCTCCGCCCCTGCGCCCCCGGCCGATGACGCCGGCGCCGTGCCCGTCGCTCCCAGTGACGCCATCAGCGCCGGCACCGTCGTCGCCACGCACGTGAACGTCGGCGTATCGCGCAACGTGTACAGGCTGCTCTCCGTCTCTCGCAGCTCCATCACCAGGTCCAGGAAATCCGCTGGCTCGTCCGTCTCGAACGACACCACGAACTCCTGGTCGTCCAGCCCGAACGAGTACGTCGTGTTCAGCTTCACCGACGGGTACTTGCGGCCGATGCGGATATGCGTGTCCATCATCTCCTGCCGCTTCTCCTGCGCAAGGTTGTACCACGGCCGCGTCTTCACGAACGGGTACACGAACAGGTACTTCGAGCCGCCCGGCGCGATCGTCAGCCGTCGCCCCCCGTCGGCCCCCGGCTCCGTCTTGTCGACGTACTGGCTCCGCCGCGTCATCGCCAGGAACGCGTGCGGCGTCGTCAGGTACGGCCCCAGCCGCGTCGCCAGCAGCCGCGTCGCCGCTTCCTGGAACGGCGCGATCGTCTCGGCGATGTGCCAGAACATGAAGTCCGCGTCACCCCGGATCCCCACCAGCGAGTACGGCCGCACCACCATCCGGTCCGACATCGCGTCGACCACCGCCTGCACCTCGTCCGCCGCCGCCGCGCGCTCGTCCGCCGGCAGCGCCCGCCACGCCGGGTCCACCTTGTAGAACACGAACTGCACGCACTGCCGCGTGCCTTTCGGCGCGTCCCCCGCCCCGTTGCTCGCCGTCGGCCGCCCGCTCACGCCGTCCTCCCCGCAGGCTCGCCGTGGATGCCGAAGTCGATGTCGTACAGCTCCGCCACCCGCGCCATCTCCTCCGCCGTGAACTCCGGCGTGTCCGACGCCGCCGCGAACTCCACCAGCTGCTCCTCGTCGTACACGTTCGGCAGCGCCGATGCCACGCTCGGCTCCGCCAGGATGAACTGCAGCGCCGCCTGCCCGATCGTCCGCCCGCGCCCCTCCGTCAGGAACCGCAGCGCGTCGAGCTTCCGCAGCCCTTCCTCCAGCCACTCCTTCGTCCGGTGCCGCCGGTGGTCGTTCTCCCCGAACACCGTGTCCCTCGTATACCGCCCCTCCAGCATCCCCGACGAATGCGGCACGCGCACCAGCACTGCCACCCCGCGCTCCCGCGCCACCGGGAAGAAGTCCCGCCCCGGGTCCTGCTCGAACATGTTGTAGATCGTGTGGATTAGCCCGCACGGCCGCTCCGTCATCGAGTACAGCCCCTCCTCGCGCCAGCCGATCGCCGGCCCCAGCGCCGCGCCGTACACGCCGATCTTCCCCTCCGCCTTCATCGCCTCCATCTCGGCGAACAGGTCGTCGCGCATCAGCCCGTCCATCTTCACGTTGTGCAGCTGGTAGATGTCGATGTGGTCCGTCCCCAGCCGCCGCAAGCTCTCCTCGACCGCCTTCCGCACGTACGCCGGCGACCAGTCCTGCGGGATCTCCTTCTGCCCGCGCCGCTGGTCGCCGTACGTGTAGAAGTCGTACCCCCCTTTCGTCGCGATCACGATCTTCTCCCGCACGTCGCCCAGCGCGTCCCGCAGCAGCGTCTCGCCCTTGCCGTTGCCGTACGTGTCCGCCGTGTCAAAGAACGTGATTCCCAGCTCGTACGCCCGCCGCACCAGCCGCCGCGCCACCTCATCGTCGTCGATCCCCCACCAGCCGGTGCTCACCGTCCACATCCCGAACCCGACCGCCGAGACCGTCTTCCCGCTCTTTCCGAACGCGCGATACTTCATCGATCCTCTCCATGTCTAACTCGCCACCAGCAGCGTAACGCCCCGTCCCCCGGCAGCCGAGCGCCCGCCCGCCCGCTCTTGACGTCCACGCGCAGCTTTGCGCGATTTCGGCCCCCAGGTGCCGTTCGAAACGTGCCGATGCACACAGCAACTCCCCTTCCCTTCAGGGAAGGGGCAGGGGGTTAGGTCGCTGCGCGATCTGTGGTTCCCCGTCGCCACAAAGCGCCGCAGCGACGGCCCGCGCCCGCCCCGCACCGCGATCCGATAGACTGTCCCTGCCGCCGCGCCAACGAACACACGTACTCCCTTTGAAGGATCCGACGATGCCGACCTCGGTCCCGGCCCAGTTCCTCGCACACATGAAGGCCCGCCGCTTCGGCGCCATCGCCAAGCTCTGCGCGCCGAACGTCGACTTCCAGGCATGGACTCCCGCCGGCCACTGGGTCGCCCACGACGGCGCAACCGTCGCCCAGATCGTCGAGGTCTGGCTCACGCCCGCCGGCGCCATCAAGGTGCTCCACTGCGAGGAGACCGCCGGCCCCCGCGGCACCGCCACCCTCGAGTTCGAACTGGCCTGGCACCGTCAGGCGAACTGGGGCGTCCCCATGCGCGGCAGACCCTCCGGCCCGGTCGCACCGCCCGCCGCGCAGGACACCGACCCCCTCGTCATGCTCCGCCTGCTCTGTCTCCTCACGACGCGCGACGGCCGCATCACCCGCGCCCGCATCTACGGCCCCGGCCTCCGCAACGACACCCCCCTCGTCGACCTCCAGCGCCAGTTCCGCGCCGCCGGCATCTCCACCACCACCGCCCCCGCCGCTCCCGCTAGGTGAGCCCCAGCCGCGCCAGCTGATCGTCCGGCGCTTCCATAGCCACCAGCGCCTGCCGCAGCCGGTCCGCCGCCTCGCGCTCTTCGCTCGTGCCGGCGCGGTTCTCGTCCTCCGTCGGGTCATTCGCCACGTTGTAGAGGTGGTTCCCGCTGAAGCGGCCGTACGCCCAGTACGGCAGCAGATCCCCCTGCCGAAACGGCTGTCGGATCACCGGCACCCGCGAGCCCGGCATGCGGTCCAGCGACGCGCGGTCGTCCGGCGCCGGAAAGCGATACTCCGGGTTCGCGTGCCCGATCGGCATCGATGACCAGCGGTTCGACCACATCGAGAGCGGCTCGTTGCCGTCCTCCGGCGCCCGGGCGTACTTCGTCGTCGCGTCGATCAGGTGCACCTCGCGCCCCCACACGCCCGAGAGCGCGTACTCGCGCACCGTCGCCGCCCGGCCCTCGATCACCGGCACAAGCGAGCGGCCGTGTGTGCGATGCTCCGGCGTTACGCCGAACAGCTCCGCCAGCGTGGCGAAGATGTCGACGTTCGTCGTCAGCGCGTCCGCTGCCCCCGCCGCGATCCCCGGCCAGGCCACCATCAGCGGGATGTGCCCCAGCGGCTCGAACACCGGCGACTGCGGCTTGCCCCAGATCTCCTTCTCGCCCAGGTAGTGCCCGTGATCGGTGCAGACGATCACCGCCGTGTCGTCCCACAGCCCCTGCCGGTCGATCGCCGCGATGACCTTGCCGAACCAGGCGTCGATCATTGTCAACTTGCCGCCGTAATTCGCCCGGATCTGCTGCGCCTCTCGCGGCGTCAGCCGCCCGCGCGCGAACGCCTGCGTGATGTACGGCGGCCAGATCAGCCTCGGCCCGTCCCACGATCCGTCGTACATCGTCGCGTACGGGTCCGGCGTGTCGAACGGCTCGTGTGGGTCGAACTCGTCGACGAAGAGAAAGAAGCGGTCGTGCTGTGCAGCGTTCTCATCGATCCAGCGCGCCGTCGCCGCCATCGTCCGCGGACCGGGGAACTCCGCCTCCCCCCGGAAGTACGAGCGTGACCGCGCGTACGGCTCCCGGCCGGCGAACGCGATCTCCGGCGCGCCCGTCGCGCTCGGGTCGGAGCGCGTCTTCCACGCGTCGGATTCGCCGCCGCGCTGGTAGTCCCACGCCGTGAAGTCCGTGTGATAGTTCTCGCCGCCCGTCTCGAACAGGTGCGGGTGGTCGGAGATCAGCATGCTCGTCACGCCCGCCCGCCGCAGGTGTGCCACCAGCGAATCCTCCCACACCTCGATCGAGCCCCACGGCTTCCACAGGAAGTCCAGCGCGCCGCAGAGGATGTCGTGCCGCGCCGGGATGCACGGCAGCGAGCCGGAGTAGTGCTTCTCGAACCGGAGCGCCCGCCGCGCGAACGCGTCGAGGTGCGGCGTGTCGAACTCGCGCCCGCCATACGCCCCCAGCATGTGCCGGTTCAGGCTGTCCAGCAGGATCACGATCGCGTTCTTCGGCCGCGCCGGTTGCCGGGGTCGCTCCGGCTCGGGCATGATCCCCTCCTCGGTGCCGCGCGGGTTGCCCACAGGGTACACAGACCACGCATCCAGTGGACGTTCCCTCAACGTCGCCGGCGCCGCCTAGCCCCAATCTGCCGCCATCGCCTGCTCTGCCCCTGCCCCCTGCTCCCTGTTGTCTGTTGTCCGCTCTCTGCTGTCTGCCGCTGCTCTCTGCTCTCTGCCTGCTCCCCGCTCTCTGCTTTCCGTTGCCTACACCCCCCCGGTAGCGGCTATCGTCGCGGCGAGGCACGATACCGGAAGCCAGGAGGCCGCCATGCGGTACGTCATCTACGGCGCCGGCGCCATCGGCGGGGCCATCGGCGCCCGCCTCTTCCAGCACGGCCACCACGTCGTGCTGATCGCCCGCGGCCCCCACCTCGACGCCATGCGCGACCACGGGCTCCGCTTCGAGACCCCCGCCGAAACCCTCGATCTGCGCGTCCCCGTCGCCGCCCACCCGCGCGAACTCACCTTCGGCGAGGGCGACGTCGTGCTCCTCACCATGAAGTCGCAGCACACGCAGGCCGCGCTCGATGACCTCCGCGCCGCCGCTGGCCCCGACGTCCCCGTCGTCTGCGCGCAGAACGGCGTCGATAACGAGCGCATGGCCCTGCGACGCTTCGCCCACGTCTACGCCATGCTCGTCATCCTGCCCGCCACCTACCTCCAGCCCGGCACGGTCCAGGCGCACGCCGCCCCCGTCGGCGGCATCCTCGATGCCGGCTGCTACCCGTCCGGCGTCGACCACCTGATCGCGCGCGTCACCGCCGATCTCGATGCGGCGGGCTTCAGCGCCCGCCCCGTCGCCGATGTCATGCGCTGGAAGTACGCGAAGCTGCTCTCCAACCTCGGCAACGCCGTCCAGGCCGTCTGCGGCCTTGATGGCGACGCCGCCCGCGTGCACGCCCGTCTCCGCGACGAAGCCATCGCCTGCTACGCCGCCGCCGGCATCCCCTGGGCGTCCGACGCCGAGATGGCGGAGCGCCGCCGCGCCATGTCGCGCCCCGCCGCCATCGCCGGCGAAACGCGCGCCGGCGGCTCCTCGTGGCAGAGCGTCGCCCGTGGCGCCGGCTCCATCGAGACCGACTACCTGAACGGCGAGATCGCCCTGTTCGGCCGCCTCCACGGCGTCCCGACCCCCGCGAACGCCGCCCTCCAGCTCGCCGCCACCCGGATCCTCCGCGAAGCCGCCCCGCCCGGCTCGATGACCGTCCGCGAAGTCGAAGCCCTCATCCCCTGACCGCCCCCAAAGCGTCGCCCGCCGTCAGGCGATCGCGCCCCACCGACGTTCGCCGCCGCAAAGGCGCCAGCGCCGCCCGGAGCGCACCGCCGCCGCCCGCGACGGCGCGCCGCCCCACGCCCGGAGCGCATCCCGGCGCCCCGCGCCCGCGCCCCAGGCGCCCCACCGACGGCAGCATGGTGCCCCCGGCAGGACTCGAACCTGCGCACATGGTTTAGGAAACCACTGCTCTATCCTCTGAGCTACGGGGGCGTGGCGGCAGTATATCGAGACACGCGGGCGACGAACGCTACTCCTGCCAGTGCACCTCGTACAGGCGCACGGCGTCGTCAAAGCCCTTCATCTCGTACTCGCCTCGATCCGAGAACATGAACGTCTTGCCGGACAGCAGGTGCCGCACGGGCTCGGGGATCAGGATCTCGTCCGCACCGGCCCTCGCGGCGATGCGCGACGCGAGGATAACCGTCGCGCCGAACAGATCGCCGTCTTCTTCGATGGGTTCGCCCGCGTTGAGGCCGACGCGGACGTGCAGCGGCTCTGGCATCGACACGGTGTGCGTGGCGAACGCCCGCTGCAGCGAGATCGCGCACTCGATCGCCGACGTGACGGAGCCGAACGATGCCATGAAACCGTCGCCCATCGTCTTCACCTCAGTGCCGCCGTGAGCACTTAACGTCTCGCGTGTGATGCGTTCGTGCGCGCGCAAGACGTCGCGGCCGCGCGCATCGCCCAGCCGCTGCATCATCTCCGTGTGCCCGACGATGTCCGTGAACAGCACGGTCCGAAACGCCGAATGCTTCGTCATGGGGTCGTTCAACGGGACGGCGCCCGTCGAGACTGGCGGCGCCCCACGGTCGAGGAACCCATTAACTGTTTCGGCGATCCCCTGAATCGACGCAACTTCGACGAATTGACAGTGTTGAAGACGTGACGCCGTCTCTTGCACGGCACGCCGAGGCACGGCCCCGTTCCCGGATTGATAGACGACGAGCGTGGGCGCCTGGACGCGCTCGATCTGGCTCGAGACATCCATGGTGCCGAACTGCTCCAGATAGCGCGCTGCCATGTCGGGCGAGACGGCGCGGCGCAGCACCTCCGACCACCCGCCCGCATTCTCGCGCGGGATCATCGTACTAAGCGACCGGCGCAGCATTGGCCAGTTGCTGCGGGCCAGATCCATCATGGCGCGCAGCGCATCAGCGGTGGTCACGGATGACCCCTGTATGTACGGATCCAGGAGCGCCATGCGCTCTACGTACTCCGGGTGCGCCGCCGCAAACGCAATCGCGATCGGCGTGCCGTCCCAGTTTGCGCGGATGTCGATCGGTTGGCCACCGAGAGCCGTGACGATCGACGCTACATCCTCGACTTGGCGCCCAATGGAAATGTCCTGGACCTCACGCGAAGAGGCACCCATGCCGCGCCGGTCGAATTGCACGATGGTCCGCTCCGGCAAAACCGTCATGCCGTAGGGAGCACCGACGGTCTGGGGCCAGCCCCAAATGAGGAGGATGGCGGGAGGCGTGCCTGCCCGAACTGCGTAGGCGATACGCGTGCCGTCGGCACTTGTGCAGTACTGGATCTGCGGTTCCATGCCGGGAGTATGCGCGATCTCTCCGCGCTAGAGCTATTCGGGACAAGGTGCTCCCGCATCCTGACAGATCAGCAGAAACAACAAGGACGCGCGCTCGGCACAGACGATAACTCGCGCTTGTGCTCGATACGCCAGGTCCGGGAGCAAAGCGCTTAGCCCCGGCGCGACCGAGGGAACCACTGCTCTACCTGTGCGCTACGGGGGCATCGTCCGAGTATGGCGAGCACCGGCGAGGGCGGCCGTCCGTGGGTGGAGCAAGGGCGCTCACACCATCCCGCCCAGCGGTGCGCTATGGGGTGACGCAAGAAAACTCGAGCCCGTGGCTGGAAGTTCGCATCGCCGATGATGCGGTCTACGCTGGCCGTCAGCCTGACTGTTTGCGTCACCAAGACCCTCGGCTAACCACTGTTCCTGAATGGCCGCAATCTGGGCAACGCCAGCGCTTGGGCCACAGAAACTGCTGGAGGGTCAGAGCGAAGTCATCACCGCCTCGTACCCACTCGACCCTTCTGGAGCCACAGTGCGGGCAGATTGGTGGACGAAAGTAGCCCAGCGACGACCGCCAGATGAACACGACTACAGAGGCGACGAAGACTAGGACAAGGGTGATGAGGACCGCCGGCACGTTCACGGCACCATTCTATCGGTCAGGCGGAGTATGCTAGGTGGGGATCGGAGTGTCGCAGCGTAGCGCTCATAGCCCTGACGAAGAGACCGGGTTTGATGCAGTGAAATTCGGCGTTGAACTGCAAACCGAATTGCAAACGAATGGCGCAACATTGGACGTCACCAGCCGTCACGAGTCGGTGCTGGGGCGCGCCGGGCCGGATACGATGCGGCCCTCTTTGACACTCGCTGGCACGCGACCGAACGAGCGACAGGCGTCTCCAAAACCACCGGTCGGGGGGTTCGGATCTCGCGCGTCTAGATGGGGTGCGACTGAACTCGCCCCACCGGACTGAACGCCCCCGGCACACCCCGATGATGCGGCGGCAGAGCACCGCGCGTAAGGCGAATCGACGACGGCGGTTCAAGCGGGTGGTATCGCTCCGCGCCCCTGTACCCGGAAGATTAGGCCGCCCCAGTGCGGTATGTTTCGCACGATAACTATGCCGGTTTCGCTTTGGCTCCCACCTCACGTAGCACAGCGCATAGGTCCCCTGGTTTAGGAAACCACTGCTCTATCCTCTGAGCTACGGGGGCGCCCCGGAGGACAGCGACCAGCTCACCGGGACGATCAGGCGCGCATCAGAGCGGCCGATCGCTCCGTCCCACCCCCGTCTACCCGCCGCCCGGCCGCCTGTCGCCCCCCGTATGTTGTCTGCTGTCAGCGGTTCTGCTGATCGCTGACTGCTGCTGCCTGCTCTCTCTTGTCCGTCGTCTGTTGTCTGTCGTCCGCCGCCTGCTCTCTGCTCTCTGCTCTCTTCTCGCTCCCCTCTGCTCTCTGCCGTTGATGTTTGCCGTTTGCTCCTTGATGTCACCCCGGGTGACACCCCCCCC
>DASQHL010000111.1:0-45453 GCA_035632115.1 Dehalococcoidia bacterium
GGCTGGTTGCCGCGGCGGACGTCCTGCTGGCTGATCCAGTAGTCCATCGACCCCCAGATGCCGGAGAAGAAGCCGGGCATGTTGGTGAAGAAGGTGGTGTAGAGCAGGACGTACGGCACCCAGAAGCAGGCCGCCGCGATCAGCCACGTGCGCGGCTTCCACAACATGCCGAGCGACGCCGAGATGGCGATGAGCGACCACACCATCACCATCGCCACGCCGAACTCCTGGCTGGCGATGTGCGAGGCGCTGTTATCGCCGGCGCGGTTCTGCCACGTCTTGCCGAAGAACGGCAGGAGCTGCACGGCCGCCGCGTACATCGGCAGCGACAGCGTGCCCATGACGATGAGCAGGTTGGCCTCAGGCGGCAGCTCGTCCAGGTCGTAGCGTCTGCGCCACTTGTCGATCCAGGGCCAGGCGAAGGCGATGGCCCAGGCGACGGTCGAGAGGCCGGCGATCAGCGCCGCGTACTGCCACCCGCGCATCTCCGGCGTCTTCTCGCGGATGCGGTCGGCAAGGTGCGTGGCGAACAGGAAGTCCAGGAAGACGATGAAGGCGCCCGCCGTCATGAACGTCGTCTCCTTCGTCGCGAAGGAGAGGGCCAGGAATCCCGCCGTCAGGTAGAGGTAGCGGTCGCGGCGGGTGGTGATGTACTGCCACATGAAGACGACCATGCCCAGCGTCCAGAACGCCGTGTAGATGTCCTCGCGGGTGAAGCGGCTGTAGTACATCAACGTCGGCGAGATGGCGATGAAGGCCGCGGCGGCCAGCGCGCCGACCGTGCCGAGCTGCTTGCGCAGGAGGAACGGCATGAACACCATGGCGGTGCCCATGGCGGCGGCCATGGTACGCGCCTGGAACTCGCCGTCCCCGAAGACGAACATGACGAAGCCGTTGCCGATGAACTGGAACGGCCCGTGCATGAAGGGGACGTGCTTGTACGCGTCGGTGGCGGAGCCTGTCGTGAAGAACTCGCGGAGCTGCTTGGTGAAGCCGTAGCTGAAGTAGCCGTGCAGGCTCTCGTCGTGGTGCATGGCGCGCGCGCCGAGATTGTAGAAGCGCAGGCCGCCCGCGAAGGCGACGAGCACGGCGTAGGCCGCGATCTCCCAGTAGCGCGCGGCGATGTCGGTGAGCCGGCGCCGCGCCGCATCGTCCAGCGCGAACGTCTTCAGCCGTTCGCCTGTGGTGCCGGTCAACGGGATCTCAGGTTCCTGCACACTCATCGCGCCGCCTCAACCTCACCTGTCAGGCCGCTGGCCCGATATATCGTAACCGCTCCGGACTGAAACGCTACCGGGAGCGATTGGAACTTCGCCATGCCGGGGCCGCTGTATTGTTGCTTCTCCAGCTCTCCTACGATCACGAAGGTGATCCTGTATTTCTTCACGATGGACGCCATCACATTCGTGTCAGCCGTCTGGTACAGGGTCTGCACGTCCTGGAAGCGGCCAGCGCACGCCGTGCAGAGGCCGCCGCGCCACTGGTCCTCGTGCCCCTTCCATCCGAGGACGGCCGGCACGCCCGTGGCAGCGGAGAAGCGGGCGGCATCGGTGTAGTCGTTCCCGACGGCCTCCGCGATCACGATGTCCTGGCCCTGGGCGAGGCCCTGCAGCCAGCCGACGGCCTTCTGCTCGTCAGGCGAGAGGAAGGCGCTGGCGTGCAGGCTGCCACTGAAGCTGTGGATGCGGTTCGCGGAACCGCCGAGCGGGTAGGTGGCGGCGCCGGCAAGCATCAGGACAACCAGAGCGGCCCAGCAAGCCCGATAGCGCGTGGCGCCGGGGAAGATCGCGCGCCAATGCGTCGCCAGGTAGTAGAGCGCGAAGCCGCCGGCGACGGCGAGCATCGTCCACGCCTGGTAGTAGAGCTTGAAGACGGTGTTCATGCGCGAGTGGAAGACATCGCCGACGAAGAAGAACTCCGTGCCGAGCACGAGCAGCAGCGCCGTGGCGATGAGTCCCAGCGCGAAGATCACGGGCTCGCGCGCGGCGTCGTCGCCGTCCGTGCGATCGCCGTCGTTGCGGGCGGTGACCTCGCACCAGAGCGCGATGAGCGCCGCGCCGAGCAGGGCACCGATGAAGAGAGCGGTCAGCCAGCCGTTGTTCGCGAAGTCCTTGCCGAACCACGCGGCCCAGCCACCAGCGACGCCGTGGTCGCGGACCTGCGCCAGCAGCCCCGCCTTGCTGCCGCCGAGGTTCGAACTGCCGCCCGCCTCCTCGAACAGGAAGACGACGGCCCAGCCGGCGACGACGATGGCCGTGGGGATGGCGGCGAGCGTCATCATACGGCGCGTGACGCGGGCACGCTGCGCCAGCAGACGCGCGAAGACGAAGGGGAGCACGAGCGCGAACAGGGGGCCCCAGAACAGCAGCAGGTGCAGCAGCCTCGTCGAGGGGATGGTGATGCCGGGGTTCGAGACGACGGCGCCGATGCCGCTCGCCTGCGACGTGAAGCTCAGGTAGAACGGGAGGTAGAGCACGACGCCGAGCAGGATCAGCGGGGCGGCGAACGACAGCGCCTGCACGACGAGCTCCATGATCCAGCCGCCGTAGAACATCCTCGCGAGCACGACGAGCTCGAGAGCGATGAGCAGCGGCATGGCGCCGCCGCCGGCGCGGCCGCCGAGCGTGACGGCTGGGACGAAGGCGATCATGTTCAGGATCAAGGCGATGATGACGCCGTTCCAGGTCGCCTGCGTGAACGGGAGGGGGGCGGGAGCGGGAGCGCCGCCTTCGCGCGCGCGCACGATGAGCGCCAGATCGCGCACGGCTGCCGCCGCGACGACGACGAACGCCATCGTCGCGATATCCCAGGTGTTGAGGAAGGCGAGCGCGCCGACGATCATCGCGGCGGCGGCGAGCAGCAGCGGCCGCCGGAGCCAGAACACGACGTCGAGGGGCTCGCGGCTGCGATAGAGCGTGAGCGCCAGCGCCAGCGCGATCAGGACGAACGGCAGCGCCATCACATGCGGGTGCAGGTCGCCCAGCACGAAGCTGAACATGGGGAACTCCGTGATCACGCGCGCGTCATCGGCGGAGCTGAGGGGGTAGATGCGGGAGGCGTTGAAGAAGCCGAAGAACGCCGACGGGAACCAGAGATGGCGCGCGGCGTGCGGCGCCAGGCCTTCGATATCGATCCAGTCGTAGAAGGCGCGGCCGCCGATGCCGTACGCGGAGGTGAACATGAACACCCAGGCGAGATTGCCCATCACGACGAGCATCAAGCCGCCGGCGAGGCCGAAGAGGGGCGGCCGCCAGCTCAGCAGGCGCCGCATCGCGCCCGGCGCCGCGGCACCGCCCTCGCCGTCGCGTGCCGACTCGCTCATCTGGACGAGGTTGTAGACGAGGCCCGTCGCGCCGACGAGCGCCATGGCGGCGATCATGCCCAGGCCGAGGTTGTACGCCACATCGGTCGGCACGGCGGCGAGGCGTCCGGTCATGGCGACGAGCAGATAGCCGAAGTAGTAGTAGGCGACGGTGTGGCCGGAGAGCCACGGGTCCTGCGGGGGGAAGCGCGATGCGCGGGTCGCGGCGTTGACGAACATCAGGTCCATCGGCTGCTCGGTGATGTTCGCGAAGCCGACCTTCGCGCGCAGGGCGACGGCGATGGCGAAGACGGCGAAGAACAGCAGCTCGACGCCCAGCACGTACCACGCGTGCTCCGCCGTCCACGATCGCAGCCCCGTGCGGTCGCGATAGACGAAGACGGCGGAGGCGAGCGCGATCAGCACGAGGACGAAGGCGACGCCGCCGTTGGAGTTCGGGAGGAGGCGCAGGCTGTTGAGCAGCCAGAAGAGGTAGCCGGTGAGCAGCAGCCCGAACGGCTTGCTGAGCGCGTAGCCGCGGTCCGGCAGGCGGCGGAAGAGCGCCTGGCAGAGCGGGAACGCGATCAGCCCGAAGAGGGCGAGCACCAGCCACAAGCGGAGCGTCTCGCTCATCCGGGTGCTACTGGAACAGCGCCGCGACGAACTCGCGCGCATCGAACGGCGTGAGGTCCTCCGGGCGCTCGCCGGTGCCGATGAAGCGCACCGGGATCTCCAGCTGGTCAGAGACGGCGAAGACGATGCCGCCCTTCGAGGTGCCGTCGAGCTTCGTCAGGCAGAGGGCCGTGATCGGCACAACCTCGGCGAAGGCGCGCGCTTGCACGAGGGCGTTCTGGCCGGTCGTCGCGTCCAGCACGAGCATCACCTCGTCGGGGCCCTCCGGCAGCTTGCGCTCGATGACGCGGCGGATCTTCCCCAGCTCCTCCATCAGGTTGAACTTCGTGTGGAGGCGGCCGGCGGTATCGATGAGCACGACGTCGGCGCCACGGCTCTCGGCGGCAGTGAGCGCGTCGAAGACGACGGCGCCAGGGTCGGCGCCCTGCTTGTGGGCGATGACGTCGGCGCCGACGACCTCTCCCCAGGACTTGAGCTGTTCGATGGCGGCGGCGCGGAAGGTATCGGCGGCGGCAACGACGACCCTGTCGCCGTCCTCGCGGTAGGCCTGGGCGAGCTTGGCGACGCTGGTCGTCTTGCCGGTGCCGTTGACGCCGACGATCAGCACGACGGCCGGGCGGCCGGCGGGGGGCGCGCCCGCTTCGCCCCAGATGCGGCCCTTCGCGGTGCCGGCCTGCAGGACGCGCACCAGTTCCTCCTGCAGCGCTTCGCGCACCTGCGCTGGATCCTTGATCCGCTCGCGCTCGACGCGCGTCTGCACCTCGCCGAGGATCTTGTGCGTCGTGGAGACACCGGTGTCGGCGCCGATCAGCAGCTCCTCCAGGCTCTCCCAGACGTCCTCATCGAGCCGCGCCCTATCGAAGAGGCCGGCGATGCTGCCGAACCAGCCCTTGCGCGTGCGCTCGAGCGCCTGCTCGGTCTTCTCGTCTGCCTCCCTGGTGCGTTTGAAGATGCGCAGAATCAGCAGCCTCCCTTGTATCGGGCCATTCTAGCGAGTGGGTGGAGACGGGTGAAGGACGGGGCTGCGGCGGCGCGGCCCGCCCCACATGGACGCCGGCCTAATCAATCATGTCCGCAACGTCGGCGAGGCGCAGGCTGAGCACGCGCGACACGCTGTCGGCGCCCATCGAGACGCCGTAGATGGTGTCGGCGGTCTCGATCGTGCGGCGGTTGTGGGTGATGATGATGAACTGCGTGCGCTGCGAGAGCGCGCGCAGCTCCTCGACGAAGCGGCCGACGTTCGCCTCATCGAGCGCGGCGTCGACTTCGTCCAGGACGCAGATGGGCGACGGGTTCGCCTGGAGGAGCGCGAAGAGCAGCGCGACGGCCGTGAGGGACCGCTCGCCACCGGAGAGGAGCGCCAGCGACCCGAGCTTCTTGCCGGGCGGCTGGGCGTAGATCTCGACGCCGGGGAGGCCGTACTCGTCGGGGTCGCCGAGCTCCAGGCGCGCGGTGCCGCCACGGAAGAAGGCGCTGAAGTAGCGCTCGAACTCCCGGTTGACGAGCTTGAAGGTGCCGCGGAAGCGCTCGCGGATCTCGGTCTCGAGCTCGGCGATCGCGCCGAGCAGTTGCTCCTCGGCCTGGGTCATGTCGCCGAGCTGGCCGCTGAGGAAATCGAAGCGCTCGCGGCTCTCCTCGTACTCACTCGCCGCCTCTTCGTTCACGGGGCCGAGCGCGCGGATCTGGGCGCGCAGATCGGCGACGCGGTCGCGCATCTCGGTGGGGTTGACGGCGGCGCCGCCGCGCACGGGCGGCAGGTCGGGGCCATCCTCCGTGCGCAGCCAGGGCGGCAGGTCGCCGGGGGCGTGCGCGTAGGCGGCCGGAGCCTGCTCGCCGGGCCCTGGCTCCGGCTCGGGTTCCGGCGCACGATGGACCTCGCCGTCGGCGGTAGCGACGAATCCCTCGGCATCCAGCGTCTGGCGGAGCTGCTCGAGCTCGTCGCGACGGGTGCGGACCTCACCCTCGGCCTCGTACACCAGCCGCTCGGCGCCGCGCATCCGCTCGTTCGATTCGGCGAGCTGGGCGGAGAGCTCGCGCTCCCGCGATTCGAACTGCGCGAGCTCCTGGCGGGCGGGCTCGAGCTCGGCCTGCAGGGCCTGGGCATCGCCGGACTGTTCGTCCAACTCGCGCCGGGTGGCGGAGAGGCGCGCGGTGATGGCCTGCGCCTCCTGCGTCATGGCGGAGTGCTGCGCCTCCTTGGTGGCGATCTGCCGGGTCACGCGCTCGTGCGCGGCACGCTCGGCATCGGTCACCTGGCGGCCGCTGCGGAGCTCACCCTCGAGGCGGGCGACCTGCGCGGCGTGCTCGGCGACGGCGTCGATCAGCTCCGCGCGCTCCGCCTCGAGCGCGACGAGCGTGCCGCGCGCCTGCTCGGCGAGGGACGCCCGGGTGCGCGCCTCGTCCGCACGGGCCGCGCGCTCGCCCTCCGCGCGGTCGCGGAGCTCTCGCAGCGAGGCGGCGCGGGCGTCCCGCTGGCGGGCAGCGGACGTGTGGGAGCGGAGCCGGGCGGCGATCGCCTCGAGCCGAGGGCGGGCGGTCGCCAGCGCCATCTCGACCTGCGCCTTCTCGGCGCGCCTGCGGTCGATCTCTTCGAGGAGGTCCGCGGCGCGGCGCTCCGCATCCTGCTGCTGGCGCAACGCGTCGCGCAACGCCGCTTCCTTCTCCTCGACCAGCGGCCGCAGACGTTCGAGCGCGGCCGGCAGGTCCGCAAGCTCGCGCTCGCGGACGAAGGTCGCGCGGACGGCGGCCTGCGAGCCGGCGGCGACGGAGCCGACTGGCCGGACGAGGACGCCATCGAGGGTGGCGACCGCGGCGGCGAGGCCGCGGCGGACGACGCGCTGGGCGAACGACGCGTCCTCGACGACGACGGTGCGGCCGAGCAGGGTGTCGACGAGGCGGCGATAGCGCGAATCGCAGCGCACGAGCCCAGACGCGACGCCGACCATGCCGCGCTCCTTGATCAGGTGCAGTGGCCGCGTGTCCTGGAAGTTATCGAGCGCGTACATGGTCGCGCGGCCGGCGTCGCCCTCCAGCAGGAGCGCGGTCGCGGTGCGCAGGTCCGCTTCGCGCTCCATGACGATGGCGAACAGGTTCTCGGCGAGCGCCGCCTCGATCGCTTTCTCGAGGCCGGGCGGCACGCGGAGCAGTTGGCCGACGAGGCCGACGACGCCGCGCAGCTCGGTCTCGGCGGGCACGGTCTCGCGTTTCAGCAGGCCGCCCGCTTCGAGGATCATGCGGACGCCGGCATCGGGATGCGGCGGCGCGGCGTCGATGGACTCGATCAGCTCGAGGCGCACGCTTGCGGCGTCCATTTCGGCGCGCAGCGTGCGCAGCTCGGCTTCGAGCGCCGGCTGGTCGCGGCGATAGGCGGCAGCCGCGGCGGCTTCACGCTCGCGCTCGCGGATGGCCTGCTCCAGGCGGGGGGCGGCGGTCGCGGCGTCGCGGGCGACCCGCGCGTAGCCGGCGGCCCAGGCCGCCAGTTCGCCGATCAGCTTCTTGCGCTCGGCCAGGGATGCGTCATGCTCGCGCCTGAGGCCGGCGGCGGCATCCGCGGCGTCGGTGATGCGGTGCGTCAAGTCTTCGACGGCGGCGAGGGCGGTCGCGGCGGCCTGCTCGTCCGCCATGGCGCCCTGCTGCAGGCGCAAAATCTCCTGTTCGACGGACGCCAGCCGCGCGCGCAACTGCGCCAGCTCATCGCGCGCCGCGCTTACGGCCAGTTCCAAGTGTGCGGTGTCGGGCGCGACCATGGTGCGGGCCTGTGCCGCCTCATCGGCGCGCAGCGTGGCCAGCTCGTCGGCGAGCTCGTCGAGGCGCTCCGTGAGCATGCGCGCGCGCTCACCGTCGAGCGCCGCGCGACGCTCGAGGTCGCGAATGTAGTCCTGCAGCTTGCGCAGCCGCTCGTCGCGGGCGGCGATCTCGGCGCGGCGCTCGGCGATCGCGGCGCGGAGCTGGGCGAGCCCGTCGTCACAGGCGCGGGCATCGTTCCGCGCGCGCTCAAGCTCCTCGGCGCGCTGATCCAGCGTGGTCACGGCGGCGAGCACGAGGTCGTTGATCTCGCGCCACTGGTGGCCATACCACACGTGGAGCGTTTCGGCGAGCTCGCGCGCCAGGTCCTGGTATTTCAGGGCGCGGCCGGCCTGCCGCTCGAGCTGGTTGATCCGGGGCTCGATCTCGCGGACGAGCATGCGGACGCGGTCCATGTTCTCGCGCGTCGCGGTGAGCTTGTGCTGCGCGTCCTCGAGCTGGGTGCGGTAGAGACGGACCTCCGCGGCTTCCTCGATGAGCCCGCGCCGGTCCTCCGGGCGGAGGCTGAGCACCTGTTCGACCATGCCCTGGCCCATGAAGGCGTAGCTGTTCTGGCCGACCTGGGCACGCATGAAGAGATCCACGACGTCGCGGAGCCGCACCTTCGTGTTGTTGATCAGGTACTCGTTTTCGCCGCTGCGGTAGGCGCGCCTGGAGACCACCACCTCGTCGAAGGCGATCGGCAGCCAGTGCCCGCTGTTATCGAGCGTGATGTTGACCTCGGCCACACCCATGGGCGCGCGCTTGTCGCTGCCGGCGAAGATGACGTCCTCGGTCTTGCGGGCGCGCAACATACGGCTGGCGTGCTCGCCGAGGACCCAGCGAAGGGAATCGGCGACGTTGGTCTTGCCGGTGCCGTTGGGTCCGACGACGCAGGTGACGCCGGTGCCGAAGTGGAGCGCGGTCTTGTTCGCGAAGCTCTTGAAGCCCTGGATCTCCAGCTTCTTGAGGTACACCTAGGCGATCTCCTGCTGTTCGAACTTCGCGAGCGCCTGCTGCGCCGCGTCCTTCTCCGCCATCTGCTTGCTTCGCCCCTCGCCGACGCCCAGCGTCTTGCCGCCGGCCGTCACCTGCACGGTGAAGCGCCGCGCGTGGTCCGGCCCCTCGGTCTTGACGAGCTTATACGACGGCGTCGTCTGCCATCGCGACTGGATCACTTCTTGCAGGCGCGACTTCGGGTCGTGCGGCATCCCTTTCTTGCGCAGGGCCTGCAGCTCATCGCGCAGGGTGCGCCGCACGAAGGCGCGGACACTCGCGATGCCACTGTCCAGGAAGATCGCACCGACGAGCGCCTCGTACGCGCGCGCCATGTTGGTGGGGCGGCGGCGGCCGCCGGCAGCGTCCTCGCCGCGGCCGAGCTGCAAGTAGTCGCCGAGCTCGAAGCGCGCGGCTGCCCTGGCGAGCGTATCCCGGCGCACCAGGTGAGCGCGCAGTTCGGTCAGCTTGCCTTCGTCGACGTCCGGATACTCGTTGTACAGCTGCTGGGCGACGACGACGCCAAGTGCCGCATCGCCGAGGAATTCGAGGCGCTCGTTGGAGCCGACGTCGATGCCGGGGTTCTCGTTCAGGAACGAAGTGTGCACGAGGGCCTGCTTGAGCAGCATAGGACTCTTGAACTTGAGGTGAAGCCGTCCCTCAAGCTCTTTCCAGTCCGGCACCTTCCCACCTCTCGTCGCGCGGGGTAGCCGCGATCGAACGGCGCTGGAAACAGCGACGACCGCCCGGGGCGGTCGTATCTCGTGGCAGCCAGACAGTGCGACCGGCCGGCGATTCACCCGGGGACGGCGCATCCCCGCGCGGACCCCGCCGCTCACGTTCCAGCCGGTTGCGGCCATCGGGGTTCCCTCCCACGCGTCCGCGCTCCCGATTGAACCCGCCCGCCGCCGAACCGTGCTGATGATAGGTACCCGGCGGTCGGAGTGTCAAGGCAACGGTGCTGCCTATACTGCCGCGATGACAACCGGCGCGGACCCAGCCGACGCACTACGACGGCGCCTGCTCGCGGCGCTGCCCGAACCGGCGCGACTGGCACTGGAAGCGATCATCGCCGCAGCGGCGGGCCCCATCTACGCCGCGGGCGGCGTCCCGCGCGACTTACTGCTCGGCCGCGCGTTCGCGGACATCGACCTCGTGGTCGAGGCGGACGATGCGGCGGCGTTGCTGCGGGCGGCCGTGCCGGGCGGGAGGGTGACGGCGCACGCACGATTCGGCACGGCCAGCACATCGACGCCCGGGACACGCATCGACATCGCAGGCGCGCGGAGCGAGACCTACGCGCGCCCGGGCGCGCTTCCCCGCACACGATCGGGGAGCATCGAGGACGACCTACGCCGGCGCGACTTCTCGATCAACGCACTGGCGCTGCGGCTGAACCGCGCACCCGCGCTGCTGGACCCGTGCGGCGGCATGCGGGACCTTCGCGAGCGCCGCATCCGTGTGCTGCACGAGCGGTCGTTCGCAGATGACCCGACGCGGATCTTCCGGGCGCTTCGCTACGCCGCGCGGCTCGACTTCGCATTAGACGCAGAGACGGCGCGGCTCCTTCGCGAGTCCGTCATCCACATTCCGGCGCTGAGCGGCGACCGGGTCAGACGCGAACTCGAGCTGATCCTGACGGAGGAGACCGCAGGCCGTGCGATGGAGGCCTGCCAGGCGACCGGCGTGCTGCGGATGACGCACCCGGCGCTGAGGTGGGACACGCGGTGCAGCGCCGCGCTCGCGAGCGGCGGCGGCGCGACCGTCGTGCGAGGGTGCGCGCTACTCGCCGCCGGCGCATCGGCGGCCGACGCGGAGGCGATCGTCGCGCGGCTGCGGCTGACCCGACAGGAGGCGGCCGCCGTGCGGGCGATGCCGGCGCTCGCGTCGCTGTCGCCGGCATTGCGCCGGCCCGCCGTCAAACCTTCGGGCGTCGCCATGCTGCTCGATCGGTTCCCGGCCGCGGCGGTAGCGGCCTTCTCCGGCGTGGCACGGGATGGCGTTGCCCGGGGGCTGGCGCTTCGCTACCTTGGCGAGTGGCGGCAGGTGAAGCCGGCGTTGAGCGGGCGCGACCTGCAGGAGCTTGGCGTGCCGGCGGGCCCGCAGATCAAGCGCGGTCTGCAACTGATCCGCGCCGCCCGGCTGGACGGCTGGGCCAGCGATCGCAACGATGAGCGCGCGCTCGCCGCGCGGTTTGCGCGGAGCATCCGCGACTCCGCCTCAGCGGCGCCCCGCCCGGAGCATCCTCTTGGCGACTGACCCGGCACAGGAGCTGTACACCTGCGTCGTCTGTGGCGACAGCGGCCCTGCCGCGCTGACGGCGGAGTGCAACTGGTGCGACGGACGCTATCACCTGAACCCGCGCAACGACGTGGAGGGCCGGGACTGCGGCGAGGTATGGGTCGACGAGCAGTACTTAGCGCTTCAGTTTGCCTGTCGAAACTGCCTTTCCATCCAGGCAGCCGAGGTCCCGCCCGCCGAAGCACGGAAGCCGGCGCGCGGGCCGCGCCCGGGCAGGGATCGCCCACGCCGGTACAAGAGGCGTGCATGAATCGCAACAGGCACGGGTGCGGCGCGCCTTGGCGGGCGACGTAGCGATGGCGAAGAAGAGACGCACAGCTCCGCGCGAGGCGCGCGCCGAGCACCGGGCCCCATCGCCGGCCCAACCCTCGCCAAGCCGCGACGGGCGGCCGGGGTCGCCGGACTGGCGCTGGCGGACGTTCCCGGTGTTCTTCGCGTTCGCCGTCGGGCTGCTCGCCGCGAGCTTTATGAACGGCAGCCCGAACACCGAGGCGGGCGCGGTGACGCAGATCGTGGCGCTGCTGGCGGTCGGCTACGGCCTGGCGCATCTCTTCGTCACGAACGTCATCGTGGCCGGCCGCATCAAGCGCCGCCGCCAGGCGCTGGAGCGCGGCGAGACGCCAGCCGGGGACTTCGAGGACGAACTCGTCTACCCGGACGACGAACCGCCGCCGCCGCGGGGCTAGATTGCGCGCGATAGCCAGGCGACGCCGGCCGTGGCGCAGGGCCAGGCGGGCCGCAGCAGGGGGCGGTACCCGAGCCGGATCCAGAAGTACATGGCGATGCCGCGGGCCGCGGGCGCCGGAGCGTAGACGGTGCGCACGCCGTCGCGACGCAGCGCCGCCTCGGCGAGCGCGGCAGCTGCCATGCCGGTGCCGCGGCGCGCGTGCTCCGACGGCGTGGCCACGATCTCGATCACGGCGCTGCCGTGCGCGGGGTGGTGCGCCCGCCAGGCGATCAGCCCGGCATCAACGCCGTCCCGCACGATGACGCGCGCGCTGAGCGACGCGAGCCACGGCCGTAGCTCGTGCGCCGGGCGGCCGGCAGCGGCGGGCAGCCACGCCTCCAGCCACGGGAGATCGGGCAGCCGAAATCGGCGGAGCGACACGGTCACGACGGGGGATCCGCGGCCGGACGGGCGAGCCAGCCGGACACCTCGCCGGAGAGGTCGCGCAGCGGGACGTCGCGCACGTCGCAGGGCGGCAACGACCGCAGAAACGACTCGCCGTAGCGCTTGCTCCGCAGCCGCCGATCAAGCACGACCATGACGCCGCGGTCGGTCTTGCGGCGGATCAATCGCCCGAAGCCCTGCTTGAACCGCAGGATGGCCTGCGGCAGCGCGTACTGCTCGAACGGCTGGTCGAAGAGATCCGCACGTGACTGGAAGACGGGATCGGACGGCACGGAGAAGGGCAGCCGGGCGATCACAAGCAGCGAGAGGGCATCGCCCGTGACGTCGACGCCCTCCCAGAAGCTCGCGGCGCCCATGATCACGGTGCGGCGGCGTTCGCGCAGGGTGGCGAGCAGCTGGCGAGGCGCGCCATCGATGCCCTGCGCCAGGACGAGGATCTCGTCGTCTTCCAGCGGCCGCTTGATGCCGTTGTACGCCGCGCGCAGGCCAGCATGCGACGTGAACAGCACGAGCGCCCTCCCGGCGCTGGCGCGGGCGGCATCGACGATCGCTTGCTGGAGCGCGGCAAGGTAGCCGTGCTGGTCCGGCTCCGGCATGTCCGTGGGCGCGAGGATCAGGGTGGAGCGGCGGTAATCAAACGGCGAACCGAGCAGCAGCTCGCGCGCGTCATCGACGCCGAGGCGGCCCTTCATGAAGTCGAACGTCCCATCGGCGGTCAGGGTGGCGCTCGTCAGGACGGCGCTCTCGCGGGAGCCGAAGAGTCCGACCCGCAGCGTCTCGGAGACGGAAAGCGGCGCGCTCGAGAGCGCCGGCACAGCGTCGCGTCGCGCCATGGTCAACCAGCAGACGGTGTCGCGGTCGTCCCGGCCGATGATCTGCGTGATCCCGGAGAGCAGCTGGTCGCCGGCGTCGTAGAGCTCCGCCGCATCGGCGATCACGGCGTCGCGCTCCAGCACGTCCGCCGGCTCAGCGCGAGCCAGTGCGTCGCGCAACTCGTCGGCGATGACGAGCACCGCCGTAAGCAGCTCCTCCGAGCGGAACCACGCCGCCTCCACGTCGGCCCAGTCGGGTTGTACGCGCATCGAGCGGTTGATCGTGATCCGATCGTCGTAGTCGTTCCGGCCGGCGGAGTGCTGCTGGCCGAACGCCTGCAGGCAGCGAAAGAAGACAGGGACGTCACCGCGCGCACGTTCGACCGAAGCGACCAGGGCGCGCGCGAGCGACTGTAGGGCGGGCGCGGCGCCGGCCGACTGCGGCGAGGCGCGGGTCGCGCTGAAGATCGTGCCGGCGAGGCCACCCTCCCGCTCGCGGCCGGCGCGGACGTGCAGGCGGTCGAGCCAGGCGATCACATCGGACTCGGAGGCGGCGAAGCCGAACTGGCTCGTCGCCTCGTCCTCAAGGTGGTGCGCCTCGTCGACGACCAGTTGGTCGTACTGGGGCAGCACGTTGCCGGCGGCGCGGACATCGGACAGGAGGAGAGCGTGGTTCACGACGATGAGGTGCGCCGCCTCCGCGCGCTTCTTCGCGCGCCAGAGGAAGCATGACCCATCGCGCACGTAGGCGCACTGCATGGCGATGCAGCCGCTGTCCTGGGCGCTGATGCGGCTCCAGGCGTGATCCTCTTCGCGGCGAAGGTTGAGTTCGGCGCGATCGCCGGTGTCCGTCTGACCTAACCAGAACAACAATCGGACGAGCACTCGCGCTTCTTCGGCATCGAGGCTGGCTGCCCGTTGCGCGGATGCCGAGCGGAGCAGGCAGAGGTAGTTCCGGCGCCCCTTCAGTTGCGTCACGCGCAGGTCGTCCGGCGCGATCCCGGCGGCGGCGAGCAGGTGCCGGACGATGGGCACGTCCTGGCCGATGATTTGCTCCTGGAGGTTGATGGTGTTGGTGGAGATGACGGACCGGCTGTTGTTGCGCACGGCGTGGAGCGCTGTCGGCAAGAGATACGCCAGGGACTTGCCGACGCCCGTCCCCGCCTCGACGATGAGCTGGTCGCCTTCAGCGATCGCCTCGGCGACGGCGCGCGCCATCGCGGCCTGCTCCGGGCGCTCCTCGAACTGTTCGAGCGCGGCGTGGGCGGCCGCGGACACGATGAGCGCGGCGGGCTCGTCGGGTGCAACGGTGATGCGACGCGTCGACGGGGGCGTGGCCTCGTCCGCGGTCACGGGCGCCTTCACGAATCCGTGCACAAGTCCCGGCTGGTCGCTGTCGCCCGGCCGGTGGGGTCGCTCGGCGGCGATCTCACGGAAGAGGTGCCGGAGCGTCCAGTCGCTGGCGCCGGAGAGGCGGTCCGCCTCGGCGAGCAGGGCGGGAGGCGCGTCGCAGAGCCGCGCCCGAAGCGCGAGGAAGACGCGCATCGCCGCTTCGGCGTCGGCCATCGCGCGGTGCCGCGTGCTGAACTCGATGCCGAGATGATCGGCGATGGCGCCGAGCGAGTGTTGGCGCAGGCCGGGCAGCAGGAGGCTCGCCAGCTCGAACGTGTCGTAGGTGGGGCCGAAGACCTGCACGCCCTTGCGGGCGAGGAAGCCGGTATCGAAGGTGGGGTTCTGGCCGACCACGGGGTCGAGGCCGATGAACGCCTCGATATCGGCGGCGACGCTGCCAAAGTGCGGGGCGGCGTCCAGCTCCGCGGTGGTGATGCCGGTGAGGAGCGCGATGCGGTACTCGAGCCTGCGGTCCGGGTTGACGAGCGAAGCGAACGTCGAGATGGGGCCGCCGGTATCGAAGCGGATCGCGGCGACTTCGATGATCTCGTCGCGCTCCGGGTCGAGTCCCGTCGTTTCGAGATCAAGCGAGACGTACGGCATGTGGCCTGCGGTCTAGACGGCGGCGGAGGCCCATGTGGAGGGGCCGGCACCGGACGTGCGCGAAGTCTAGCACGGTGCGGCCGCCGGGCGGCGCATCAGGTCGCGAGGCCAGGCGCCGCTTCCTCCAGGCTGTCCTCCGTGAAGTAGGTGAGCTTGCCCTGCAGCAGCCCGTGGTGCGCGTGAAAGCGGCCGGCGTGCAACTCGCGCAGCATATCCTCCTCGGAGGTCAGGTCCTGTTCGAAGACGGTGCAGTAGAAGCCGATGCCGGCGCGGGAGTGCGCGTCGCTGCCACCGGTAACGGGCTTGCCCAGCACCTTCGCGACGCGCAGCGCGAACAGGTTCTCGCGCGGCGTGTTGGCGCCGTTCAGCGCCTCGATGGCATCGACGAGCTGGAACGCGGGCAGCCGTTCGGCCGCCTGCTCCGGCGTCATGGTGAACGGCTCCTTGCCCTGCTTCCGGAAGTAGACGGGGTCGAACCAGTGACGGAACGGATGGGCCACCACCATGTAGCCGCCGAGGTCGTCCAGGACGCGCCGCAGCTCTTCCGCGCGGCGGATGCCGGCGACGTAGCCCTTGAGCCCTACGACGATCATGTGGCCGAGGTCGGTGGACACCTCCATCCCGTTGTTGACGAAGAGCGGCGCGTGGCGAGCGCGATACTCGTTGAGCTTGAACGTGTCCCAGAGCCGGTCGTGCTCGGTGATGTTGAGCCCCGTGAGGCCGCGGGCGCGCGCCTCCTCGGCGAGATCCTCCGGGCTGAGGCCGCTGTCTGATGCGCCCGCGGTGGTGTGGAGGTGCATGTCCAGGATCGTGCCAGGCATCGGGCGAACTATAACAGCGGGGCGACGTTGGCTCGACGTGTCAGCCGGCGCGCGCCAGCCACGGGAGGATCCAACCGAACGCGAGGGCGAGCGCGACGCCCCCGATGAGCGCGTACCGGCGCACAGCGGGGAGGGCCATCGCCGGGATCACGAGCACGGCGGTGAGGGCCAGGACCAGCAGGGTGTAGACGAGGTTCGGGCTGCCGAGACCGCCACCGCCCCGTCGCGACTCGATGCCACTGAGCGCCATCCCCAGCACGAGGCCGAGCGCGGTGAAGGCGATGATCGCCGCGAAGTGGATCACCACCGAGAGCGCGATCACGCTGGTGCCGGGCGGCGCGACGCGCTGCGCGAAGCCGGAGCGGCTGTTTGAGCGGACGACGGCCACGGCGGCGAGCGGCGTCAGGAGCAGTGCCAGCGCGTATCCCACGACGAAGCCCGCGAAGACGGCTGCCATCACTCGCTCCGCTGGGCCAGCGCCGCGCGCCGCGGAAGCGGCTGCACGACGCGTGGTTCGAAGCCGAGGTCGCGGGTGCGCGCGAGGAGGGCGTCCACGGGCGCCTCACGGGCCAGCAGGAGAAAGAACGACGGGCCCGCGCCGCACAGGTGCGCGGTGTGGCCCTGCAAACGGAGCGCTTCCATTGCCATCGCCGTGGCCGGCTGCAGCTCCGCCGTGACGCGCTCAAACACGTTGTACAGCTCCTCGCTGACGATCGGCCTTCGCGCGTCGACCGTCTCGCGCACGCCGATGGTCGCGTCGCCGGCTGTGAACATCGCCGGCAGGAGGGCGCCAAACATCGCGGCGGTCTTCTCGCCGCGCTCGTCGCGCGGGGGCGTGGCGAGTAGGATGGGAGGGGAGACGGCGTCCGGCAGGGGCTCCACGCGCTCGCCGCGGCCGGCGACCAGCGCCGTGCCGCCGACGCAGAAGAACGGCGGATCGGACCCGACCTCCCCGGCCAGCTCGGCCAGGTTCTCGGGCGGGAGCTGCAGGTCCCAGAGGCGATTGAGGCCGCGCAGGACGGCCGCGGCATCGCTGCTGCCGCCACCCAGTCCCGCGGCGACCGGGATGTTCTTTTCGAGCAGGATGCGCACGCCTCGCTTCGCACCGGCACGGCGGATGAGCGCGACGGCCGCGCGCACGGCGAGGTTCGACTCTTGCGGCGCGCCGGCCAGCGCGCCCGCTTCGGGCCCGGCGATCTGCAGCTCGATCTCGGCGCCTGGCAGGAGCGTGACGACGTCGTGCAGATCGATTGTCTGGAGCACGCTGCGCACTTCGTGATAGCCGTCGGGGCGCGCACGCAGTACCTCAAGCGTCCAGTTCACCTTTGCCGGCGCGATGACCCGCAGGCTCCCGTTCATGGCGCGGGGCGCGCCAGCCACGCGCGCGTGATCGCCGCCCACTCATCGAGCGACAGCACCTGCGGACGGAGCGTGGCGTCGACGCCGGCGGCGCGCATCACGGCGTCGATGACCGCCTGCTTCACGTGCAGCCCAAACGACAGGCTATTGCGGAGCTGCTTGCGCGGATTGCCAAAGCCGGCGCGGACGACCCGGAAGAAGGCGTCCAGAGGCACATCGACGCGCGGGCGGGGGAGCACGTCGATGCGGACGACGGCCGACTGCACCTTCGGCGGCGGAACAAAGGCGCCGGGCGGGACGGTCATGACGAGGCGCGTGTCGCCGTAGACCTGCGTGGCGACGCTGAGCAACCCCATCTGCCCAGGCCGGGCCACGATCGCCTCCGCCACCTCGAGCTGCACCATCACAACCATGCGCCGCGGCGGGACGTCTGCCTCCAGGAAGTGGCGCAGCACGGGCGCGGCGATGTTGTAGGGGAGATTCGCGACCACGGCGTACGGCGCGCCACCACCACCGGCCTCCAGCAGCGATGCAGGCGTGCGCGCCAGCACGTCGCCCTGCACGATGCAGACGTTCGGCGTCGCGGCGAACCGCTCCCGCAGCCCGTCGATCAGGTCGCGATCGACCTCCACCGCGACGACGCGAGCCGCCCGCCCGGCGAGGATCGCCGTGAGCGAGCCGTGCCCCGGCCCGACCTCCAGCACGGTCTCGGCGGGCGCAAGATCCGCCGCGTCGGCGATGCGGGAGAGCAGGTTGGTATCGGTGAGGAAGTGCTGACCGAAGCGCTTCTTCGCGCGTAGCGGCTGCCTACGAGAGGATGTAGATGTCAAGCCACTTCGAGCGCCAGTCAACCGTCACCCCATCCGGATAGCCCAGGTCGATGATATACCCCTTCACCGCGCCGCCCGTGTCCGCCGCCACCGCGTAGCCGTAGCCGGGGATGAACATCTTCGTCCCGAGCGGGATCACGGTGGGATCCACCGCCACGATGCCGTAGGTGACGATAGCGCCGGTCGCCGTGTGGCCGTAGGCAGGGTCGCTGGAGGAGCGGCCGCTGCTCGCGGCGTTGTACCAGGTGGCGTAGACGTTGAGCGTACGCGCCACCTGCAGCGAGCCGGGCGCGTCGCCGGCCCCGCGCTGCGGCGGATAGAAGACGATCGTATCGACAGGGGGCGGGTCGTAGCTCTCGTCCAGCAGGGTGCGGCTGACCTCATGGCCGTTGACGTAGGCCACGTCGTAGCGGCGAACGCGGACGCCGTCATGGCCCGCGACGGCGCGGGTCTCGCCGGGAGCGAGGTTGGGGTCGACCTTGTACACGGTGCGGTTCGCCACGTACTCCCGCTCCACGCTGCGCGACGCGGAGAGTTGCACGACGCGCACCGACATGCCGGGGGACACGGCGGTCTCCAGGGGCGGTTCGGTGAACGCGCCGGCCGGCAGCGCAATGTTGGCAGACCGCAGCGCATCGCCGACCGTCCGCTCGAACGTGTAGATGACCTGGTGATCGTTCGGAAGTGTGACAGTCACTGCCTTCGCATGCAGCAGCTCGATGCGCGTGTCGGTGACGAGCGGCGCCTGCAGATCGGGCGTGACACGGTCTCCCGGGCCGACGGTCAGTCCCGCTTCACGGAGTGCCTGAGCAACCGTCGGCCGGCTGGAGGACGAGACGATCTCGTGCCCGTCCTCGTCGACGGTGAAGGGCACCGCGCGCCGCACGTCGATGACAACGGCGCCGGCGAGCGGGCGCGCGCTGTCCAGTGCGGTCCGCGATGCGAAAAGCTGCGGCGGCTCGACCGGCGCGTTCAGCGATACGAGCGCGCCGTCCTGGAGGACGCTGTCGCGATCGCCCACGGCGATACTCGCCTCGGCAAGCAGTTGATCGATGGTCAAGGCGTGGGTGTGCAGGTGATACGTCAGGCCGTCGGCGCGAAGCGTGACGTCGTGCGCGCGCTCAACCTTGAGCACATCGATGCCGCTGCCGCCGTCCAGCGCCGTGACGCGATCACCGGGAGCGACGCGCACGCCGATGCCGGCGAGGACCGCGGCGTTGTTCGCCAGGTGGGTGGAGAGGGTCACGTCGCGGCCGTCCGCTTCCACGCGGACCTTGCGCGGCTGGAGCAGCACAAACCCGAAGACACTGACGATGAGGACCGTGACGAGGATCGCCAGGTGGCGGCGGCGGCTGTGATCCAGGAGGAGGCTGCCCTCCCCCGCGCGATCGTTCAGGCGGGGGAGCCATCCCCGGGCCGCCCGTCCGTCCAGTCGCGGCATGTGGTCTCCTGCGCTACTCCCTGCCGAAGCGCGAAGGGTTCCGCGAACGGAGCGCCACACGATGCGGCGCCTCGAAGAGTCAAAGTATGGTCGTGCACCCGCTGTCGATCAGGCCCTTCGGCTTAGCGACGCTAGCCAGCTCCGGCCCGGTAACCCTACGGCACCCGAAGCTCACTACTTACCGCTGCTTCCTTCCGGACCTGACGGGGTTCATAGCGCTTCGCCGCGCAGGACCAGACCCTCAACGCCGCTTTGCGCAGCCAGTTCCCAGGTACACCAACCTCGAGCGGGGATTCAGCCCCGCTATAGCGGCTTGCGGGTACAGGGCACCGCTGGCTCCCCGCCTAGCACGACCGAGGGGCATCCTACCATGCACGCCCGCCTCGTCAAGCCAACCGCGGCATTTCTGCCCGCATCGGCGAGGGTCGAGCGATCGATGCAGTCCCTATCTTTAGCGCGCAATACAGGAGCAAGATACGCCGAGCGAGAGGTTTACCCGACGTAACGTCTGCGTCGCATCGTGCTATAGTTCCGAACCGGCGAGCCCACCGGAGGAACGACCCGATGTCCGACGCATTGCCGGCGTTCACGGCAGCAGCCGTGCAGGCAGCGCCCGTCTTTCTCGACCGCGATGCGAGCATCGAGAAGGCGTGTGCGCTGATCAGCGATGCCGCGGCCGGTGGCGCTGACTTGATCGTCTTTCCGGAGACGTGGATCCCGGGCTATCCGTTCTGGCACACGTCGGACGGCGTCCGCTCGGGCGAGACGTACGCGCGCCTCTGGAAGAACGCCGTCGAGATCCCGTCGCCAGCGGCGGCGCGGCTGGCGGAAGCGGCGCGGCAGGCGAACGCCTACGTGGTGATCGGCATCAACGAGCGCGACACCATCGGGCGGGGCACCCTCTTCAACACGTTGCTGTACCTCTCGCCAGAGGGCGAGGTGGCGCACCGCCACCGCAAGCTCATGCCCACGTTCACAGAGCGGACGGTGTGGGGGATGGGGGACGGCAGCGACCTGGGGCTGCTCGACACGCCGCTGGGGCGGCTCGGCGGGCTGATCTGCTGGGAACACGAGATGACGCTCGCCAAGTACGCGCTGTACGCGCAGGGCGAGCAGGTGCACTGCGCGGCATGGCCCGCCTACTCCGCCCAGAACGAGCACATCGATTTCGGCATGAGACAGTACGCTTTTGAAGGGGCGTGCTTCGTGGTCTCGGCGTGCGGCGTGGTGACGCCGGGCGCGCTGCCGGAGAGCCTGGGCGGCGACCGAGTCCGGGCGAACGGCGGCAGCGCCATCATCGCACCGGACGGATCGTACCTGGCGGGGCCGGTCTACGACCACGAAGAGATCATCTACGCGCCGATCGATCTGGAGGCGACTATCCGCGAACGGCACTCTCACGACGCGGCGGGACATTACGCCCGCCCGGACGTGCTCCAGCTCATCGTCAACGCGAGCCCCAAGCCGATCGCGACGTTCTCCGGCGTGACGGGGACGCTCGACGCGGCGCTCCCGCGGCCCACCCCGGAGGAGGTCGCCGACCGTCTGGAAGCGGTGCGCGACTATCTCGGCAGCCTGATCGAGCGGATCGATGGCGACGGCGACGGCGACGCGGAGGTCAACGAGGCGATCGCCGAAGCGCTGGCGTCGATCGATATGGCCGCCGCCGGCATCTGGAACGGGCAGTAGCGCCGGTGCCGCGAGCGGCCAGCGACAGCAACCGCACGAACGCCGCACCGGCAGGGAGCCTGCGGGGACAGATGCGCCGCCGCCCGCTTCCGTACGACGCCAACCTGGCGCGCCGCCACATTGCCAAGCGTGACCCCGTGATGCGGGAGATCGTGCGGCGGGTCGGGCCGTACGCGCTGGAAGTGCGCGGCCGGCCGTACGAGTCGCTGCTGCGCGCCATCCTCTACCAGCAGCTCGCCGGGCCAGCCGCCGCCGCCATCGAGCGCCGGTTCATGGCGATCTTCGGCGGCATCCCCACGCCGGGCGCGCTGCTCAGCGTTACCGACGACGCGCTGCGGGCCGCGGGCGTGTCGCGCCAGAAGGCTGGCTACATGCGCAGCCTTGCCGAGCACTTCGACTCGGGGGCGATCAGCGACCGGGAGCTGCGGCGCGCGCCGGACGACGAGGTGATCGCGCAGGTGACGCAGGTGAAGGGCGTGGGGCGCTGGACGGCGGATATGCTGCTGCTGTTCTGCCTCGGCCGCCCGGACGTGCTGCCGGTCGGCGACCTCGGCGTGCAGAACTCGCTGCGCACCGCGTACGGTCTCGATGCCTCGCCTTCGGCCGGGGAGATGGAGGCGCTGGCGGAGCCGTGGCGGCCGTACCGAAGCGCGGCGACGTGGTACCTGTGGCGCCGCGGCGACCTGGTCACGCTCTAAATCCGATGTACGAGGCCGACGACGCAACGTTTGAGCAGATGATGGTCGATGCGATCGACCGCCTGCCGGAACGGTTCCGCGACCGCATCGCCAACGTCGAGTTCGCCATCGAGGATGAGGCGCAGCCGGAGGACTACGGTCGCACGCGCACGCCGCGGGGCGCCGTGCTGCTGGGCATCTATCGTGGCGTTCCACTGACCCGGCGTGGCGCCGGCTACAACTTCGCGCTCCCGGACCGCATCGTGATCTTCCGCCGCGCGTTGCAGCAGATCGCGCGGGACGATGCAGATCTGCGCGAGAGGGTGGCGCACGTCGTACAGCACGAGGTGGCGCACTACTTCGGGATCAGCGACGACCGGCTGCGCGAGATTGAGGCGTACTGACGCGCCGGCGGTCGCGCACGCTACTCGATCGGCGAGTCTGGGCGGTTGCCCCACTCCTGCCACGAGCCGGCGTAGTTCCGCACGTGCGGGTAGCCGAGCACGTGCTTCAGCACGAACCAGGTGTGCACGGCGCGGATGCCGAGCTGGCAGTGCGTGATCACCTCCCTGTCGGGCGTGACGCCGGCGTCCTCGTACATGCGGCGCAGTTCGTCGGCGGGGCGCAGCACGTTGTCGCCGGCGGCGGCGTCAGTCCACTCGATGTTGACGGCGCCCGGCACGTGGCCGCCGCGCGCCGCGCGCACCAGCCGCCCATCGTGCTCCTCAGGCGAGCGCACGTCGAGCACGACGCTGCCGGCCCGGCCGATGGCATCGCGCACGTCCTGCCAGGTGGCGGCGTCCGTATCGTCCACCGCGCTGGGGACCGGATAGCTGGCGGAGGGCGGCGACTCCACTTCGGACGTCACGGCGCGTCCTTCACGCAGCCAGCGCTCGCGGCCGCCCTGGAGCACGTGTACCGGCGCCGGATGGCGAAAGTAGTCCATCGTCCAGAAGCCGCGCATCGCGTAGACGCTGTGGCGGTCGCCGTACCACACGACGGTGGTGTCCGGCGTAACGCCGAGGCGGCGCATCAGCGCGGCGTACTGCTCCGGCGTCGGGGGGAAGCCGGAGGACTCGTCGCCGTTGCGCAGCAGGTCGCCGTGCGGCTCCACCCACAGGGCGCCGGGGATGTGCGCAGCGTCGTAGGTTGCCTTTTCGATGCTCGACTCCAGGATGCGGAGGCTCGGGTCGCCCAGCCGCGTCTTGAGCCAGGCGGGCGTGACCAGCGCGCTCACGGCACCACCTCGGGCGCATCACCGCGGCCCGTGCGCCGGGCCAGGTCCGTCATCTCGGCGGCCATCCCTTCTTCGAGCCGCATAAACACGCCGTCCCCCTCCGCAAGCAAGGCGCCGCCGCCGTCGCGCACCTCCGCGCGCAGCTCGATCAGCCTCGCGCGGTCCCTGACGATCCACGCCTCGATGCGCAGGGGGCGGTCGAGAAACACGGGCTTCCGGAAGCGGACGTTGAGGCGCGCCGTGGCGCCCCATTTCGCCGCGTGGTACACGGCCCATCCCATCGTCTCATCGATCAGCGTGGTGACGACGCCGCCGTGCATGCGGCCGGGATAGCCCTGCTGGTAGTCGCAGGGCGTGTAGGCGCAGACGGTGCGTTCGCCCTGCCGCGCGAACTCCATGTGCAGCCCGCGCTCGTTGCCGGCGCCGCAGGCGTAGCACAGGCGTGGTGGCCGTTCGCGATCGTTCACGCGGGCGCCGCCATACTGGCGCGGCCCTCGACGAGGACGTCGCCGCGCTGATTTTCGCAGCGGACGGAGTACGAGGCGGCGCTCTCGGACGGCGCGGCCAGCGCGGTCGCGGACGCTGTCACGGTGTCGCCGGCGCGCGTGGGCGCCTTGAACCGCACCTTCAGCGTGCCGCGGGCGCACCACGCTTCGCCGAACGCGCGGTGCATCATCTCCCCGACGAGCGCCAGCACGAGCATGCCGTGGGCGATCGTCCCGCCGAACGGCGTTGTGCGCGCGTAGGCTTCGTCGATGTGGATGGGGTTGTAGTCCCCGGACGCCCGGGCGTAGGCGGCGATGCGCTGCTGCGTAAGCGTGCGGGTCACCGGCTGGACCTCGTTGCTCATGCCGCGCCTCCGGGCGCCATGATCGTGGCGCGGGCGCGCAGGCCCGGGGCGCCCGCGGGTGCGATTTCAAACTCGAGCACGGTGACCACGAACCCCTGCCGCTCCGACCGCTGGGCGATGCGTCCCGTCAGGGTGAGCGGCGTATCGACACGCAGGGCGGCGGAGTGCTCCACCTCCTGTCCCGTGTGGAGCGAGCCTTCGGGCAGCGTGACGTGCGCCTGTAACGCGGCGAGGCCGAGCGCCACCACGGCCAGCGGCGGCACGATGTCGCCGTACGGGGCCTCGTCGCCCACGGCGGCTGCGTAGGCGGCGGCATCGGCGCGCGACACGGCGAACTCGGCGCGAGGCAGTTCGTGCCCACGGGGGAGCGCGCTGATGCTCAACGGGGCGGCGGAAGCCATCACCCGTACCGTACGAGCAGCGATTCGGGAATGTCAATCGGAGCGAGGCGTCCGATGGCGCCAGCGGCGGGAGTCACACGCAGGGCGTGGTCATGTACGCCGCGCCCCAGCGTTCCAGCTCGGACAGCGCCTCGCCGAGCTGGCGGCCCTTCGGCGTCAGCTCGTATTCGACCCACGGCGGCATCACGGCAACGATCGTGCGCTCGACGACCTCGAGCGCTTCGAGGCTCTTCAGCCGGTCGCGCAGCGTGCGGGAGTTGCAGCCGCCGACGTCGTGCGACAGCTCGTTGAAGCGGCGCTTGCCGCTCATCAGCTCGTGGATGATGTGCGGCACCCACTTCTGGCCGAGGAGCGCCAGCGTGGCGCGCACCGGGCAGTAGAGGTCGTTGTCGTCCAGGACGAGCTTCCGCTCAAGCACCATCTCACGTTTGTTCTAGCCGATCGAGGTTGCACGTGTAAAGCAACGGTGCGAAGGACTTGACGGCGGCTCGCAGGCGGCGCCACCCCACAGGTCAGGCCAGGGCGGCGAGCGCCTGCTTCTCGTCGCGGATCTGGCCTGGGCCGTTGTGCTCGAAGAAGCGCACAATGCCGGCGCTATCGATGACCACGGTGAGCCGCTCGGCGATGCCAGCCGCCTCGTTCCAGCAGCCGTATAGTTTTGCGACCTGGCCCTTCATGTCGGCGAGGAGGCTGTGCTTCAGCCCCTCCTTCTCCTTGAAGGCCCGCTGGGTCCAGACGCTGTCCCTGCTGATGCCGAAGATGCGTGCGCCCTTCCCCTCGAACGCCGAGTAGTCGTCGCGATAGGCGCACATCTCGGTCGTGCACATGGGCGAGAAGGCGAGCGGGAAGAAGACGAGCACAACGGGCTGGCCGCGGAGCGCCGAGAGCGTGACCTCGTGATTGGACTCGTCCCGAAGCGTAAAGTCCGGGGCTTCCTTGCCGATCTCGACCGTTGCCATCGCTGTGTCGCTCCTTATGTCAATCTGTATGGCCCGCTCGTACCGTCTCAGCGTACCTAAGGCCATGCGTCGGAGTTTTTGAGGCCTCCCACACTCTCGGCGGCGAACCACGGACGGCGCTCGCGCGTTTGGGACCGGAGGCGTCCGCGTGGGAACGTACACGCTCCGCGCCGGATGCGGCTCATCCGCCGAAACGCCAGCGCGGGCGACCGTGGCGGTCATGATCGAGGTGTGAGGCACGGATCGCGGCGCCGGCAGCCAGCACGTCCATGATGCGCAGTGATCGACCGGAAGCGGCGGGGGACGACGCAGCGCTTCGGCCATGATGGCGCTCCATGTGCGCGCATGCCGGCGTCTTGACGCCGGAACGGGCAGCCGTGATCCTGACGCTACGCTGGCCGGGCCGGCCGCGACAGGAGTCTCGTCTGAATCTCCCAGGTTCCGCCGCCTTCCCTTGCATCCGCCGAGTCGCGCGATGACCGTCGAGTTTGGCGTGGCGCGCGGGATCGACGCGCAGGCGTTCGGCCAGCCCGGACAACGGACGTTCCGCCTGCGCATCGTCGGCAGCAGCGCTGCCGCGGCTTCGCTCTGGATGGAGAAGGAGCAGCTGCAAGCGCTGAGCCTCGCCTTGAAGCAGATGCTCTCCCAGCTGGAATACGACCAGGATCCGCCGTCGGCAGATGTCGGCGAGTTCCCGGTCGTGGCCGAGCACGATTTCCGCGCGGGAAGGATGGGCATGGGCTTCCACGCCTCCGACCGGACGGTGGTGCTGTATGCGTTCGAGGTAGGCGTCGACGAGGATGATGACAACCCCACGCTGCGGGTACGCATGACGCAGGAGCAGTGCGCGTCCCTCTCGGTGCAACTCGACGAGATCATCGCGGGCGGGCGGCCAGTGTGTCCGCTGTGCGGCCTCCCAATGGACCGCTCGGGGCATGCCTGCGTGCGCTCGAATGGGCACTCGCGGCAGCCGATACCGGAAGACCGCGACGATAGCGACGAAGCCTGACCGCGGCGGGCCCTTCGGACGCGGCGGGGCTGCTCCACGTTATGGAATGTGGGCGCAGCGCCGCTGACCGTTCGTTATCCCATGCCGACGCGTCGGTCATCCGAGGCGACGGTCCCGGCGCCCGGGCAGCTTCGGTGTGGTGGCGCTCCCATGCTCTCGCGGAAAAGCACGCCGCGCCCATCGTTACCTCGCGGCTCCGGCCGAGGTTAGTACTAACGAGGCGCATCAGCGCCCGGCGAATCCAGCTACGCAGTACGGAGGGTCAGTATTGTGAGACAGAAGATCATCGCGGGCACCGTTGCCCTCGCGCTTACCTCGCTCGCGGCCATCGGCGCCTTCGCCTCGGGCGGCGGCGCCCTGCTGGGCACGAGCGCGACACCGACCGACACGGCGACGGCGACCAGCACGGCGAGCGCAACCGACACAGCCACGAGCACGGCGACGGCGGCCGCGACGGACACGGCCACCGCCACGGCGCAGGCGACGAACACGCCGTCGGCAACGTCAACGGCCACGGCGCAGGCCACCGGCACGGCAACCAGCAAGGCCGCCGACGTGAACGACGACCACAACTGCCAGGAAGGCCCGGACATGGACGGCGAGTCCGACGACAGTGGCACGCCCTCCGCGACCGTGACGGCTGCTCCGACATCCACGCCGGTCCCCGGCACCACGCCGGGCGCGGGCTGCACGAAGGACGACCACGGGAACGGCGACGACAAGCACGGGCACGAGCAGGACAGCCCGAGCGCCGACGAGAAGAACACGACACCGGCAGCCGGCGGCCAGGACCGCGGCGCCGGCGATGACAAGCACAAGGGGGATTGAAGGTAACGCCCCTACCTTCAACCCCGTCTGTTTCGTGTGCAGGCCGCGTGCATGGCGCGGCCTGCACGCTTGTCCGCGCTATCGCATCGCGCGCCGTGCCGGGCGGCGAGAATCATGCGGCACTCTGAGGGGGGCGCCGAGGACAGCCCGGGGGGATCCGGCCGTGTTCGGGACAACACTGATTCTTGGGTGCTCGTCCCCGGCCGACACACCAGGAGAGGCGAGCGAGCCGTGTGATATGCTCCATATGAGCGTCACCGCTTCTCGGAAGACAGGCCGTTGGGAACCCGCTGCACCCTGCTCCGGCCCGGACTTACCCCCTACCAGGACGCCTGGCAGCTTCAGCAGCGGCTTGCCGAGGCGGTACGGCTGGGGGCGCCAGCGGCGCTGATCCTGCTGGAGCACCCTCCCGTCTACACGCTGGGCGCGCGCGGCAACACCGAGCATCTCCTCCTGGCGCAGGAGGCGTACCTGTCCCGCGGCGCGGAAGTGGTGCGGAGCGACCGCGGGGGCGATGTGACGTTCCACGGCCCGGGGCAGCTCGTCGGCTATCCGATCCTGGACGTGCGCCGATGGGGTGGGGGCCCGGCAACCTACGTCCGCGGCCTGGAGGCGCTCCTGATCGACGTGCTCGCACGCTTCGGCATCGTCGCGAGCCGCCGCGAGTCGCGCCCGGGCGTCTGGGTCGGCGGCGACAAGATCGCCGCCATCGGCGTGCGCGTGTCGCGCGGCGTGACCACGCACGGCTTCGCGCTGAACGTCAGCACGGACCTGGCGTACTTCAAGCACATCGTCCCGTGCGGCCTTGCCGACGCCGGCGTCACATCGATGCGCGAGCTGACAGGAGAGACGTTCGATATGGGCGACGTGGAGCGGGAGGCGGCCGCCGCGTTCGCGCGCCAGTTCGGCTTCACTATCGTCGAAGGCGGCGTCGACGCGGAGGTGGCCCTTGCCGGCTGAAGCCGCCCCGTCGATGCGGAAGCCAGCATGGCTGAAGGTGCGCTTTCCGGGCGGGGAGCGCTATCAGGCGCTGAAGTCGCTGATGCGCGACGAGCGGCTCAACACGGTCTGCGAGGACGCGCGCTGCCCGAACATCGGCGAGTGCTGGAATGCGGGCACGGCCACGTTCATGATCCTGGGCGACGTCTGCACGCGTTCGTGCGGCTTCTGCGCCGTCACCACGGGGCGGCCCGGCGCGATCGATCCGCTCGAGCCGTACCGGCTCGCCCGCGCGGTGGCCGCGCTGGGGCTCGACTACGTGGTGATCACATCGGTGAATCGCGACGACGTTGAGCACGGCGGCGCCGAGGTGTTCGCGGCCTGCATCAAGGCGATCAGGCGGCACGACCCAGCGATCAACGTCGAGGTGCTGATCCCGGACTTCAAGGGCGACTGGGCCGCGCTGGCGACCGTCGTCGAAGCGCGGCCGTTCGTCCTCAACCACAACATCGAGACCGTGCCGCGGCTCTATCGCGTCGTGCGGCCCCAGGCGCGCTACGAACGATCGCTCGAGCTGATCCGCCGCGCCAAAGACGCGGAGCCGGCGATGCTGACGAAGTCCGGCTTCATGGTCGGCCTGGGGGAGACGCAGGAGGAACTGTTCGGCGTCATGCGCGACCTGCGCGCGCACGGCTGTGATCTCGTCACCATCGGCCAGTACCTGCGGCCATCGCCGCAGCACCTGCCGATCGCGCGCTACTACGACCCGGCTGAGTACGAAGCGTTTCGCGCGTACGGCCGCGAACTGGGCTTCACCCACGTCGAAGCGGGGCCGCTCGTGCGGTCCTCGTACCACGCGGAGCGGCAGGCGGGGCAACGCGGCGCCACGCAGCTCATCGCGCTCGAAGAGGTGGCGCGTGGCTGAGTACGACATCGCGATCATCGGCGGCGGACCCGGGGGCTACGTGGCGGCGATCCGGGCCGCTCAGCTCCAGCAGCGCGTGGTGCTGATCGAGCGGGAGCGCGTCGGCGGGCTGTGCCTGAACTGGGGCTGCATCCCAAGCAAGGCGCTGCTGTGGAACGCCGAGGTGGTCAACCTCGTGCGCGACGGCGCGACGTACGGCGTCTCATTCGACAACGTGCGGTTCGACATGGCGAAGGCGATCGACCGCAGCCGCCAGATCGTCGACCAGATGGTGAAGGGCGTCGAGTTCCTGCTGGCGAAGAACGGCGTGACGACGATCGCCGGTGAGGCAGCGTTCGTATCGCCGAAGAGCCTGCGCGTGGGCGGCGAGACCATCGAGGCACGCAACATCATCATCGCCACGGGTGCGCGGCCGCGCACGCTGCCCGGGCTGGCAACGGACGGCGAGACGATCATCGACAGCCGCGGCGCCCTCGCGCTGCGCGAGCCGCCGAAGCGCGCGGTGATCATCGGCGGCGGGCCGATCGGCGTCGAGTTCGCGCAGTTCTGGCGCGCGTACGGGGTCGAGGTGACGATCGTGGAGGCGCTCGACCACCTGCTGCCGCTCGAAGACGAGGAGATCAGCACGCAGCTGGAGCGCGCGTACAAGAAGCAGGGGATCGCGTTCGTCACGGGCGCGCAGGTCTCGGGCGCGGCGGCGGCCAAGGGCGGGGCGGTGGTGCGCTTCACGGCGAAGGGCAAGGAGCAGACGCTCGAAGCGGACCGCGTCCTGATCGGCATCGGCTTCGAAGGGAACATCGCCGCGCTGGGCGCCGAGAAGATCGGCGTCAAGCTGGAGCGCGGCTACCTGCGCACCGGGGCGGACCTGGGCACCGGCGTGGACGGGGTGTACGCGATCGGCGATGTCACGGGCATCATGAACCTGGCGCACGTCGCCTCGGCGCAGGGCGTGCTGCTGGTGGAGCGCCTCGCCGGGCTCGACTCGCCGCCGCTCGACTACCTGAAGATCCCGCGCGCCACATACTGCCAGCCGGAGGTGGCGAGCATCGGGCGCACGGAGCGCCAGGCGCGAGACGACGGCTTCGAGGTGAAGGTAGGCAAGTTCCCCGTGCGCGCCAACGGCCGCGCGAAGGCGCTCAACGCGACGGACGGGCTGATCAAGATCGTCGCCGATGCGCGCACGGGCGAGACGCTGGGCGTGCACATGGTGGGGCCGCTCGTCACGGAGCTGCTGGGCGAGGCATCGCTGGGGATGACGCTGGAGGCGACGCCGCGGGAGCTGGGCTGGACGGTCGCGGCGCACCCGACGCTTGCCGAGACTGTGAAGGAAGCCGCGCTGGCCGTGGATGGCGCGGCGATCCATTTCTGGACGGAGTGAGATGGCACGCATGATGGACGAGCTGACCGATGCGACGCCCGCCGGCAACGGCGCCGGCCGCGCCGGGCTCCTGGAGACGATGATCCGCATCCGCCGCTTCGAAGAGAAGGCGGCAGAGATGTACGCGCGCGGCCGCATCAAGGGCTTCCTGCACCTCTACATCGGCGAGGAGGCGGTGGGGACGGGCGCGATCGCCGCGCTCCGGCCCGACGACTACATCGTCAGCCATTACCGGGAGCACGGGCACGCGTTGGCGCGCGGCCTCGACCCGCGCCGGATCATGGCGGAACTGTGCGGGCGCGAGACGGGCGTGAGCGGCGGGCGCGGGGGATCGATGCACCTGTTCGACGCGGCGAAGTCGTTCATGGGGGGCTACGCCATCGTCGCGGGGCACATGCCGCTGGCGTGCGGGCTCGCGCTCGCCGAGCAGTACAAGGGCACGGACCGCATCGTCGTCAACTTCATCGGCGATGGCGCCGTGAACGAAGGCGAGTTCCACGAAGCGCTGAACCTCGCGTCGGTGTGGAAGCTGCCCGTCCTCTTTCTCAACGAGAACAACCTCTACGGCATGGGCACGGACGTCCGCCGCGTCTCTGCCGTCATCGAGATCTACAAGCGCGCCGACGCGTACGCGATGCCCGCCGAGCAGGTCGACGGCATGGACGTGCTGGAGGTCTACGATACGGTCAGCCGCCTGGCGACGAAGATCCGCGCCGGCGAAGGCCCGGCGTTCCTCGAAGCGATCTGCTACCGCTTCCGGGGGCACTCGATGGCCGACGCCGAGCTGTACCGGACGAAGGAGGAGGTCGAGCGGTGGCGCACGCTCGATCCGATCCGCAGGCTTTCCGAGCGGCTTCTCGCGGAGGGTGCAATCACGGCCGCCGACATCGAGCGGATGCGGGCGGACGCGGACGCGATGGCGGACGACGCCGCGCGCTTCGCCGAGGAGAGCCCGCCGCCGCCCATCGAGAGCCTGCACCGCTACGTCTACAAGGAGCACGACGGTGGCTGAGATCACCTATCGCGAAGCGCTGCGGCAGACGTTGCGGTACCAGCTCCAGAACGATGAGCGCGTATTCCTCATGGGGGAGGACATCGGCGCCTACGGTGGCTCCTACGCCGTCACGAAGGGCTTCCTGGAGGAGTTCGGCGAGCGGCGCGTGAAGGACACGCCGATCGCGGAGTCGGTCGTCGTGGGCGCGGGGATCGGGGCGGCGATGGCGGGGCTGCGGCCGATGGTCGAGCTGATGACGATCAACTTCAGCCTGCTGGCGATCGACCAGATCGTGAACAACGCGTCGAAGCTCTTCTACATGTCGAACGGGCAGATCAACGTGCCGCTGGTGATCCGCATGGCCGGCGGGGCGGGCAGCCAGCTCGGCGCGCAGCACTCCCACAGCCTGGAGAGCTGGTACGCGCACGTGCCGGGGCTCAAGGTCGTGGTGCCAGCGACGCCGTACGACGCGAAGGGCCTGCTGATGACGGCGTTCGAAGACGACAACCCGGTGATCTTCATCGAGCACACGGCGCTCTACACGCAGAAGGGCGAGGTTCCGGACGAGACGTACAGCATCCCGTTCGGCCAGGCGGAGGTCGCACGGGAGGGGGATGACGTCACGCTCATCGCCTACTCCGGCAGCGTCCGGCAGGCGTCGGGCGCGGCGGACCAGCTCGCAGCCGAGGGCATCGCGTGCGACGTACTGAACCTGCGCACGCTACGCCCGCTCGACACGGCCGCGATCCTGACCTCGGTGCGAAAGACGAACCGCGCCATCGTCATCGAGGACGACTGGGAGTTCGGCGGCTTCGGCGGCGAGATCGCGGCGATCATCCAGGAGCACGCGTTCGACGACCTGGACGGCCCGGTGCTGCGCTGCTCGGGCGCGGACGTGCCGATGCCGTACGCGGGCGCGCTGGAGCAGGCGGCGCTGCCCCAGGAAGCGGACATCATGCAGCTCGTACGCAGCATCGTGTAGGTGAACGATGATCTCTGAAGTCGTGATGCCGCAGATGGGCGCCGATATGACGGAAGGGACGATCGTGCGCTGGCGCAAGCAGGAAGGTGAGCCCGTCGAGCGCGGCGAGATCATCGCTGAGATCGAGACGGACAAGGCGAACGTCGAGATCGAGGCGTTCGAGGGCGGCGTGTTCCGCAAGATCCTCGCGCACGAGGGCGCCGTGATCCCGGTCGGGGGGATCATTGCGGTGATCGCGGCACCGGGCGACGACATCTCGACGTACGAAGCTGGCGCGAGCGCGCCAGTGGCACGGCCGGCTGCACCACGCGCGGCGACCTCGTCTCCACCATCGATCAGCGTGGCGGCGCCGACGGCGGCCGTGGTCGCCGCCCCGGATCCGGACGCAGCGGCCGCGGCCAACGGCAGGCTGCGCGTGTCGCCCGTCGCCCGCCGCCTCGCCGACGAGCGCGGCATCGACCTGCGGCAACTGCGCGGCAGCGGGCCGGATGGCCGGATCGTCAAGCGGGATATCGAGCGGACTGCGACAACGCGGACGGCCGCAGCGCCAACAGCGGCCGCCCCGGACGCCGTTGCTCCCGCCGCGGAGCGCGGCGGCACGCTCGCGATGAGCAAGATGCGCCAGGCGATCGCCCGGCGCATGGCCACCAGCAAGCGCGAGGCGCCACACTACTACCTGCTGGTCGATGTGGATATGACGGCGGCACTGGCGTTCCGCGCGCAGGCCAACGCGACGCTGCCCGACGACGCGCGGGTGAGCATCAACGACATGATCGTCCGGGCGTGCGCGCTGGCGCTCCGCGCGCATCCGGCGTTCAACGTCACGGCCGACAGCGAGACGTTTACGCAGCAGACGCGGCAGAACGTTTGCATCGCCATCGCGCTGGACGACGGCCTGATCGCGCCGGCGGTGCTGGACGCCGGGGCGAAGACGCTGGCGCAGATCGCTCGGGAGACGAAGGACCTCGTGGCACGCGCGAAGGGTGGCGCTCTGCGAGCCGAGGAGATCACCGCAGGCACGTTCTCGATCACGAACCTCGGCGCGTACGGCATCGAGACGTTGATTGGCATCATCCAGCCGCCGCAGACCGCCATCCTGGGCGTCGGCAGCGTCACGGCGCAGCCCGCCGCGCGGGACGGCCAGATCGTGGTGCGCGACCTGATGAAGGTGGCGCTGTCCGCCGACCACCGCGTCACCGACGGCGCGCTCGGCGCTCAGTTCCTGGCCGAGATCAAGCGGCTGCTCGAGGCGCCGCTGCTGCTCGTGCTCTGACTGACGACCGTTACTGCTGCACGAGAACGATCGGGTTACCCTCGGGGTCGCTGATGCCGGCGATCGTCGGGCCGCCCGGCACGTCGAACTTGCCGGCCGTCTGCGCACCGCCGAGCTCCTTCGCGCGCGCGATCGACGCGTCGAGATCGAGCACCTGAACGTAGAGCGTGACGCCCGACGACGCGTGCTGCAGGATGTGGCCGGAGAGCTGCTCGGGCGCGCCGATGCCGGGCGCGATCTGCATGATCGGCCCGTCGCCGATCTGCCAGTTGAACATCTGGCCGTAGAACGCCCGCATGGCCTGCGGGCCTCGCGCCCTGATCTCCCAGTGCACCACCGGGCGTGCCCAATCTTCGGACATGCTGCCTCCCTTCGCCGTCCCGCCAGCGAGTGTACGGACAGCGTACGTCTTTGGATGCGCGGGGGGTACGGCGGATTAGCTTGCGGCCGCCATGCTCCCGGCCTTGATCAGGCCGACCGTGTTCCCCTCCGGGTCCTGGAACATGGCGATCGTCGGGCCGCCGGGCACGTCCATCGGCGGCATGACCGTCTTGCCGCCGAGCGATTCGGCGCTCGCGAGCGCGGCGGCCAGCTCGGGGACTTCGACGTAGACGGTGACCATGGGCGCATCGCCGGCGGTGATGCCGCCGCCCATGCCCGCCGACGCCGGCGCGACCATGCCGTAGTTCATCGGGTTGTTGGCGTCGACGCTCCAATCGAAGAGCTTGCCGTAGAACTCCTGGAGCCGCTTACCATCCTTGCCGTGGATCTCGAAGTGTACGACTGGCCGTCCCATGCTTTTTTTGCTCCTCTGCTACTCCGTGCTCGCGGGGATCCGCGCCATGCATGCCGATCTACGTCCGATCCTCGCGCATGGCCTCGTCAGACTACCTGCAGATCGTAGAGTGACTTCGCGATCCCGTCAACTCTGTGCTACGCTGCGCCCGCCGACCGACGGGAGGTGCACATGAATCGCAGCTACGACCAGCAATGTCCGATCGCCCGCGTGCTGGACCTCGTCGGCGACCGGTGGACGCTGCTGATCATCCGCGACCTGTTCCTGGGGCGGACGAAGTTCAAGGAGTTCCTCGAGCGGTCACCGGGCATGCCGACGCGGATGCTCTCGGAGCGGTTGAAGGGGCTCGAAGGTCACGGCATCGTCGAGCGCACGATCTACAGCACGCACCCACTGCGCGCCGAGTACCACCTGACGGACCTCGGCCGCTCACTCCGCCCGGTGATCGAGGCGATCGTGGCGTGGGGGATCGAGCACACGTTCGAGCCGGACGAACGGGCGGCGGTGGTGGAGAAGATCGCGCGGCTCAGCGCCGATGCGCGCGGCGCGTAAGAGCGCGGTCGCAGGCGGGTCGCGCTAGAACGTGGCGGCGAGGCGGGCTTCCACTTCGCGCAGGCGGCGGCTCAACACCGGCAGCATGGCGACCGCCATGTGCGGGTTCGTCTGCAACTCGGCCACGAAGTCCCAGCGGGAGAGGACCAGGCATGTCGTGTCCTCGAGCGCCTTCACGGTCGCGGCGCGTGGGGCGCCGTCCAGAAGCGCCATCTCCCCGAACGTCTGCGACGGGCCCAGCGTATTCAGTTCCTGCGCCTTCTTCGTCCCGGCGCCCTGGATCACCTCGACCTTGCCCTTGGCGATGATGAAGAAGGCCACGGCCTGTTCGCCTTCCTTGACGATGGTCTCGCCCTTCTTGTAACTGCGCTCAACGACGGCGCGCCCCAGGCGCGCGAGATCCTTGCTCGCGAATTGGGAAAACAGTTGGACATTGCGAAGCGCGTCTTCGTGCGGCATGGGTAGCCGTCCTCCTGGCTGCGTTGCCCCCCGCCGGTGGTAGGGTCGCGCGTATTCTACTTTTCGCCGCCCCCGGCTGCAATATATGAGCCCGACTGGCCGTGGCCGGCGCCGGGCTGCCGCTATACTGCGCCCGAGGGAGGTCTGGGCGCGACGTTGGCTGGCCTGTCCCTGCCGTTACTCCAGACGATCACGGTGGCGAGCGGCGCCGCCGTAGGTCCGGCGATCCCCCTGCTGGCGGCGGCCGCGTTCGCCGGTGCGATGTGCTGCCTCCGGGCGCCGCGATCCCTGCGGGTGCCGCACGGTAGGCGGGCCGGCGCGCTGCAGGCGACCCTGGCTGCGATGGCCTTCCTGGCCGTGCTTCCAGCGGTCATCCCGTACGACCACCTGCTCCCCGGCGCCCACAACGAAGGCGTCACGGCCGAAGCCACGCACGAACAGCACTGTCACGCATCGCCCGCCAGTTGCGCCGACGCGCCGGTCGCGGCAGGGCTCGGTCAGTTCATCTTCAGCGACCCGCTGGTCATCGCGCCGGCCATGCTCGTTGTGCTCATCGCGCTGGCCATCGCTGCGCTCCGCGGCATCTCCCCGCGACCACCAACGCGGCCGCCGCGCACCGCCTCTCCGACCGTCGCGTAGAACGACATCACAGTCCGTCGGAGGTGCGCTCATGGCGATCCACAGGCGCGTCGCGCGGCTCAGCACGCTCGTTGCCAGTGCGGCGCTCGCGTGGGCGGCGCTCGTGGCCGGGAGGGGCGATCCGTGGCCAACGCGCGCGGCGGCGCAGGCCGAAGGCGTCGCGACGCCGCCGGACGTGACGGCGCCGGCGGCCGGTCACTCACCGTTCGAGCCGCTCGCGATCGTCGCCGAGGTCGCCATGATGACCGGCGGGATCGCCGTGGTGCTCGTGGTGCGGGCGATCCGCCAACGTTGACTTGCCAGGGGCGGGCGGGAGCCCGCGTGTGAAGGAGGACACCCATGCGTCTGATCCGATTCGCGGTCCCAATCGCCGTCGCCATGGCGATGGTGCTCCCATCCGTTGCATTTGCGCACGCGCGACTGAAGAGCTCAACTCCCACGGCGGGAGCGATCCTGCAGGCGTCGCCGGCGCAGGTTGAGATCATCTTCTCGGAGGACATCCGGAAGGTGGCGGGCGACTACAGCATCCAGGTCGCGCGCGACCGCGGCGCGTCGGTCACAACGGGCCCGGCAGTGATCGATGACACGAACCGGTCACGGATGACCGTGCAGCTCCAGCCGAACCTCGGACCCGGCCGCTACGTCGTCAACTGGCACAACGTGTCGGACGCCGACGGCGACCCGTTGGACGGCGCCTTCTCGTTCTACATCAGGACACAGCCGAATACCGTCGACCTGGCGAACGACGCGCAGCTCGCGCAGATCGGCGCTCCGGAGACGCCGGGCGCCGCCACGTCCACCGCGCCGGCATCGGCGGCGGGGACATCGGCGCCGGCGACAAGCGCCGCCGGTACCGCGGCGCCGGCGGCCAGACCTGCGGCGACGGCCGTCGCCGCGCCGGCGTCGTCGAGCGGCAGCTCCAACACGACGGTGTACGTGATCATCGGCGTCCTGGCGGCGGCGGCCATCGCGGCGGCGGGCGCGTGGTGGATCTTCGCACGGCGATCGGCGTGAGGCGCCGGGCGCATCGAGCGGCGCGGGCGGGAAGGAAGAGGCGGGGTGGTTGACGTGAGACTGCATAGACCGTGGCGCGGACTGCTGATCGTGTTGTGCATCGCCGTCGCGGCCGGCGCGTTGTTTCCGGTGACGCGCGCGTCGGCACATGCGACGCTGATCAGCTCGACGCCGGATGAGAACGCGCAGGTCAAGCGGCCACCGAGCCGCGTGATCCTGCACTTCAGCGAAGCCGTCGAGCCCAAGCTGACGACGATCCAGGTGACGAACAAGGCGGGCGAGCGCGTGGACACGGCGGACGTCTCGTTCGATGACAACGACCCGACATTTGCGTCGGTGGGGTTGAAGGACCTCAAGCCGGACCTCTACTTCGTGAAGTGGAGCAACGTGTCGCGCGTGGACGGCCACAACGTCGCCGGATCGTACCCGTTCATCGTGCTGCAACCGGACGGCGCGCTGCCCGCGGGCGTGTCGCTGAACTCCGTAGGCAACGCCACCGTCCAGGGCGCGGGCCTGCTCCCCAGCAACGTCGATGCGGCGCTCCGCTGGCTTGCGCTGCTCTCGCTGGCGACGGTGTTGGGGGCGGCGTTCATGCTGTTCGCCGGCGTCCGCCCGGCCGCCGCGTTCCTGGACGACGACGACTTTGTGGCGTTCACCGATGCGGCAGAGCGGATGGTCGCGTACGCCGCCCACGTGTTGCTCCCCGTCTCGTTCGTCGCCTCGGCGCTGCTCGTGCTCCGGACGGTCTCGCGGTTCGGGACGTCCACGGGGCTGATCAGCTATCTCACCACGCTCTACACCGGGCAGTACCAGCTCGCCGGCATGCTGCTCGTACTGCTCGCGCTGGCCGGCGCCGGCCCGATGCTGCTCGGCGGGCGGCGGGCGGTGCGGCGCGTCGGGCTGGCGGTCGTGCTCGTCACCTGCGCGGGTGCGCTCTTCACGTCGTCGATGATCAGCCACGGCGCGGTCAACCCCGGCAAGTTCTGGGGCATCACGTCCGACTACCTCCACGTCCTCGCGTCCGCTGCGTGGCTCGGGGCGCTGGTGCTGCTGGTGCCGCTGATGCGGTCGGCCAGGCGGTTGCAGGAGCCGCAGCGCTTCCTCGTGCTCGCCAACATCTTCGACCGATTCTCGATCATCGCGGGAATCAGCGTGGCCACGATCCTCGCCACCGGCACGATCAACGGCATCACGGAGATCCCCAACGCGCCGGCGATGATCGACACGACGTACGGCAAGGTGCTGATCGCCAAGATCGCGCTGGTGTTGCCGCTGCTCGCGATCGCCGGGGCCAACGCGCTCGTGCTCAAGCCGCGGCTCGTCGCGGCGATCGACGGCGCCTACCAGGAGGCCGGGAGCGGCACGGAGCAGCAGCGCGAGCGCTGGAAGACGAGCATCGCCTGGCTGCAGCGCGTGCTGCCGTGGACGATCGGCGTGGAAGTGGCGCTGATCGTCGCGGTGTTTGGTGCGGTGGGCGTGCTCACGCAGACGTCGACGGCGAAGGGCGAGGTCTCCCAGAAGCTCGCGGCGAAGGCGGCATCGACGAAGTTCGTGCAGACCACGACGGCGGGCGATCTCAAGCTCACGCTCACGGTGTCACCGAACCAGGTCGGGCTGAACGAGTTCTCGCTCGCGATCGACAAGGCCGACGGCACGCCGGCGACGACGGTGACGCAGGCGCGGTTGCGTTTCACGTACGACCAGGTGCAGAACCTGCTGCCGCAATCGCAGACGATCCTCGCGAAGAGCGCGAGCGGCGAGTACCGCGGCCAGGCGTCGGATCTGTCGCAGCCCGGCAACTGGCGCGTGGAAGCGGACATCCGGCGGTCGGACGCGGACGACGTGTCCAAGCAGTTCGTGATCGCGGTCGCCCGGCCGATCGGCGCGCTGACCAACGGGCCGAAAGGCGGCGCGTTTGCGTTGCCGTTCGTGACGTTCGGATGGAACGAGGTCGCGGGCGCGCTGCTGGCGCTGGTGGGGGCGATGGTCGTGGTGTACCGGCGGCAGCTACGCTGGCTGCAGCAGCCGGGCTACCGCCTCGGCATGGCCGGCGCCACCGCGCTGATGCTGACGGGCGCCGTGCTGGCGTTCGGCGTGCACTCGCACACGGCCGCTATCGACCCCCGCAATGGCAATCCCGTCGCGCCGACGCAGGCGTCGGTCGCGGCCGGGCGCGTCCTGTACGAGCAGAACTGCGCCCAGTGCCACGGCGTGGACGGCCACGGCGACGGCCCGGCGGCGGCGCAGCTCAACCCCTCGCCGGCGGATTTCCGCCTCCATATCCCGTACCACGACGACCCGCAGTTCTACAACTTCATCGCGAACGGCTACCCGCAGAGCGCCATGCCGAAGTTCAAGAGCGCATTCAAGCCAGAGGACATCTGGAACCTTGTCAACTTCCTCCGCGCGTCGTTCACGACGGGCGCCACGCAATAGCCAGCGTCCCGCGATCATTTACATCGCGGCGGGGCGGCCCTAGACTTGTCTGTACCCGTCAGCGCCGCGCCGGCGGGCTACTGCCGAGAAGGACCGCCACACATGCCGAAGGACGTGGAAGTTCAGCGCCGCCTGGCGATCTCGCGCGTGCCGATCCGGAAGCAGGACCCGGAAGAGCGGAAGAAGAACTGGGACGAGGTGTTCCTGGGCTTCGACGTGGAGACGGCGAAGGTCGAGGCGATGCGCTGCTTGCAGTGCCCGACGGCGCCGTGCCAGCAGGCGTGCCCAGTGCAGAACGACATCCCGGGCGCGTTCAGGCTGCTGGAGCAGGGCGATGTCGGCGCGGCCGCCAACAAGTTCCGCGAGACGAGCAACCTGCCGGAGCTCTGCGGGCGCCTCTGCCCGCAGGAGCGGCTCTGCGAGGGTGAGTGCGTCGTGGCGTTCGCGATCCGGCCGGACAGCCACCAGGAGCCGCCCGTGGCCATCGGCAAGCTGGAGGCGTTCGTCGCCGACTATCAGCGTGTACACCTCGGGGTGCCGCTGCCGGTGCTGCCGCCACCCAGCGGCTATCGCGTGGCGGTCGTCGGCGCGGGTCCAGCCGGCATGGCGGTGGCGGAGGAGCTGTCGAAGGAGGGGCACGTCTGCACCATCTACGACGCGTGGCCGGAACCGGGCGGCATCCTGCTCTACGGCATTCCGAACTTCAAGCTGAGCAAAGACGTGCTGCGGGACAAGGTTGCCTATCTCCAGAAGCTGGGCGTGACGTTCGTGGGCAACACCTGGGTCGGCAAAGACGTGACGATCGACGACCTCTTCGAACAGGGGTTCCACGCGGTCTTCGTGGGCACCGGCGCCGGGCTCGGCGGACGCCTGGCGATCCAGGGGGAGGAGTTCGCGGGCATCTACGCCGCCACCGAGTTCCTGGTCCGCGGCAACCTCCGTCCCGACCAGCTTCCCGACCACATGCGCGAGCCGCTGGACGTGGGCAACGACGTCGTGGTGATCGGTGGCGGTGACACGTCGATGGACTGCGTGCGGACGGCGGTTCGGCTGGGCGCGGAGCACGTCACGTGCGTCTATCGCCGGACCGAGACGGAGATGCTGGGCCGCAGCGAGGAGCGCGAGCACGCGCGCCAGGAGGGCGTGAACTTCCAGTTCTTGACGATTCCCCTGCGCTTCCTTGGCAACGACGACGGCCACATCACGGGGGTCGAGTGCCAGCGCATGGAGCTGGGCGAGCCCGACGAGTCGGGGCGGCGGCGGCCGGTGCCCGTGCCGCACTCGGAGTTCGTCATCCCGGCGGACAGCGTGGCGATCGCCATCGGGTACAACGCCGACCCGATCATTAAGGACGCGGCGCCGGGCGTCGCGACCAACCGCTGGAACCTCGTGGAGGTCCACCCTGAGACGTTCATGACCAGCCGCCCGGGGGTCTTCGCGGGCGGCGACAACGTCAACGGTGCGGACCTCGTCGTCACGGCGCTCGCCGACGGGCGCCGCGCCGCCTCCGCCATCCACCAGTACCTGGAGTCGTTGGCGCGGCAGCTGCCGGGCTGAGCAGATCGGGGCGAAAAGATTTGGCCCGGACGTTGCCGTCCGGGCCAATGGTGTGTGTTGCCAGGCCTGCATGCCCGGCTGCCGCCCCCGGGGAGCCTGCTAGGAGGTCGCCCCCGAGGTGCTGCGGACGTCGCTTGGCGCGCAGGCCTCACAACTGGAATAACCCATCCGCATCACCTCCTTTCCTATCGGGCAGGATAGCAGCCGCCGCGTCAGCCAGTCAACGCGCCCGGCTTCAGATGCCGGGCGGCGCCGGCCTAGAACAGGAAGCGCAGGCGCCTGCCGCGGCCGAGCGTCCGGCGCAGCATCACGGCGATCCCGAGCCCCATCATCGCCACCAGCGCGCCCGCCGCCGCGTCCAGGAAGTAGTGGTTCGCGGTGAGCACGATGCCACCGAGCATCGCCACCGGCATGATGGCGGCGACCACGCGCATCCAGCGGCTGCGGGCGTTGTAGTAGATGGCGATCGCGACCAGGAGATCCCAGCCGAAATGCAGGCTGGGCATGGCGGCGTACTGGTTGACGATCTTGGGGTTCTGGAACGCGTAGTACGACTGCGCGTGCACGATCGTGTCGGTGAATCCGAACTCCGGCATGTACCGCGGCGGCGCCAAGGGCACGGTGCCGAACCCGATGAGGGCGATGAGGCCGGAGATGAGAAACGCGTTGCGGAAGAGGGCGTACCGGTCGCGGCGCGCCACGTACAGCCACACCGCCACCGCGATGATCACCGGCAGGTGGCCCCAAATGTACAGGTAGTTGAACGCGTCCACCACCCAGGCCTTGCCGAGGATCGCCTGCTGGAGAAAGGCCTCGTGGAAGATGCCGAGCTGTTTCTCGATGTGGATCAGGCGCGACGCGTTCTCGAACGCCGTCCCGGCCTGTCCGCGCACGGCGCCCCGCACGAACTGGTACGCAATGTACGCGGGCACGATGAACGCCAGCTCGAACAGGTGGCGCCAGTTGCGTTCGGCGAAGGAGCCGAGCCGGCCCTGGCGCGTGATCGCAACGCTGCCTGTCGGAGAGATCTGCGATCCTTGCATCGGTGCAGTATAGCCCCTGTCGCGTTGCGGCATCCTACGCTCCCTCTGCCATCACAGCCTCGACCGCATCGGCGGTGACCTCGACGATGCGGTCAACCTGCTGTTCCGTTATGACAAGCGGCGGCGCGAACAGGATACTCTCGCCCTTCACCCTCGTCACGACGCCGCGGTCCCGCGTGGCCCGGGCGAGCCGCCCGCCAACTCCCTGGGCAGGCGCAAACGGGCGGCCCGTGGCCTTGTCCGCGACCACTTCAACCGCCGCCATCAGGCCAAGCCCGCGCACATCGCCCACGTTGGGCAGCTCGATCAGCCGGCGCAGTCCTTCGTTCAGGCGAGCGCCCAGACGCTCAGCACGTTCCACGAGGCGCTCATCATCGAAGATCTGCAGGTTGCGCAGCGCGACTGCGCATGCCGTCGGGTGGCCGGCGTTGGTGCAACCGATCATGAACTTCGCGTCCGCCGGCGCGTCGAGGATCGCGCGGTGCACCCGCTCCGACACGATGAAGGCGGACAGCGGCACGTAGGCGCTGGTCACCGCCTTGGCGATGGTCATGATGTCAGGCTGCACGCCCCAGTGTTCCAGCGCGAACCAGCGTCCTGTCCGGCCGAACCCCGTGATCACCTCGTCGGCGATCAGCAGCACGTCGTATCGGTCGCAGATCGCGCGCAGGCGCGGCCAGTACGCCGGGTCGGGAGGGATGACGCCGCCGGCGCCGTGCACGGGTTCCGCGATGACGGCTGCCACCGTGTCCGCGCCCTCCCGCTCGATCACCGCCGCGATGTTGTCCGCGCAGGCGAGCGTGCAGGCACGCGTCGCGCTGCACCACTGGCAGCGATACGGGTAGCACGTCGGCACCTGCACGAAGCCCGGAGGCTCCGGGCCGAACCCCTTGTGGAACGGCGCCATGCCGGTGATCGCGGTCGCCGCCATGGTGCCACCGTGGTAGGCGTCCTGGCGCGAGATGATCTTCACCTTCCCCGGCATGCCGGACACGAACCAGAAGTAACGGGCAGCCTTGAGCGCCATGTCGTTCGCCTCGGACCCACTGTTCGCGTAGAAGATCCCCGACATGCTGGGGTAGACCAACCCCAACAAGCGCTCGGCCAGCCGGATCGACGGTTCGTTGGCGTATCCGGTGTAGCTGTTCGAGAAGGCCAGGGTCGCCATCTGGGCCGCCGCCGCCTCGGCCAGTTCGCGACGGCCGTGGCCCACCGCGACATTCCACAGCGAGGAGAGGCCATCGATGTACTGGTTGCCGCGTACATCGGTGAGCACGGCACCGCTGCCGCTGGCGTAGATGATGGCGTCCTGATGGTCGGCGAGGTGAAACTGGGGGTGGATGAGGTGCGCCAGGTCGGCGGCGGCGAGCAGTTCGATGTCGGCTTCGTTCAATTGCTTACTCACATTATCGAACGTCCGACGCTAGTATACGCCACGCGCCTCCCGCAGCAACTCCCGCGCGATCCGCCGCTCGTCCCAGGGCCAGTGGGTGCCGCTGATCACGATCGATTGCTCCGTCCCCTTGCCGGCGAGCAGCACGGTGTCATCGCGCTCGGCGTAGTTGAACGCCATCTCGATGGCCTGGCGGCGGTCCAGTTCGCGGTCGAACTTACGGAATCCAGCGCTCTTCAGCGCGCCCGCGATCTCGTCGAGGATGTGGTCCGGGTCCTCACCGCGCGGGTCTTCGTTGGTGATGACGGCGTGGTCGGCGGCATCCGCCACGGCGCGCGCCAGCCCCCGCCGCCGCGCCGGGTCGCGCTCGCCGGCGGCGCCGAACACCACGATCAGGCGCCCCTTCGTCGCCACCTTCAACATGGCCAGCACGTTGCGCATTGCCTGCTCGGTCGAAGCAATATCGACGACGACGCGAAAGTCCTGCCCCTCGTCGATCTGCTCCATCCGCCCCGGCACGCCCGGGAAGCTGGCCAGCGAGAGCACCGCCGACTCGAATTCGACGCCCTGTGACACAGCCGCGCCGATGGCGGCCAGGCAGTTCGAAACGTTGTACGCGCCCATGAGGCCCGTCTCGACCTCGACGGTCTCGCCGAACATCCGCACCTTGAAGCCCGTCCCGAAGCCGGCCGGGCGGATCTCCCGCGCCATCAGCTCGGCCTCTTGCTCGATGCCGTAGCTGATGACGGGCACGATCGTCACGCGCCGGAAGTCGGCCCAGGCGGCGTCATCGGCGTTGAGCACGGCGGCTTTGCCGAAACCCTTCTCCGCGGAGGTACCGAGCATGCGGAAGAGGATCGCCTTGGCGTCGCGGTACTCCGCCATGCTGCCGTGATAGTCCAGGTGGTCGGGCGCAAGGTTCGTGAACACGCCGACGTCAAACTCGCACATGTCCACGCGGTGCATGTCCAGGCCGATCGACGACGCTTCGACCACGGCGGCGTGCCCCCCCGCATCCCGGATCTTCGCCAGGTGCCGCTGGATGTCGGTGGCCTCCACGGTCGTCATGTGCGACGCGTTCATCTCGGCCACGCCCCCGGCCGCGAACTCGACGCTGCTCAGGTAGCCGGCGCGCCGGCCCGTCTCGTTCAGGACGTGGGCGGTCAGGTGGGTCGTCGTCGTCTTGCCGTCGGTGCCGGTGACGCCGATCATCGCCATGGAGCGGGCGGGGTGGCCGTGGAATCCCGCCGCCGCCTCGGCCAGCCCAACCCTGCTGTCGGGCACGGCCACGAAGCTCACATCCTCATTGACGTAGCGGCCCCATCGCTCGCGCAGGTCTTCTTGCACGACGACGAAGCGCGCACCCCGCGCGATGGCGTCCGGGATGAAGCTGTTGCCGTCGAGCGTCAGACCGGGGATCGCGACGTACACCGCACCGGCGTCGACGCGGCGGCTGTCGTGGCACACGGCGCTCGCCTCGCCCGGTGTGCCCGAGACGACGTGCGCGTAGCTGAGATCCCGAAACCACGTGGGCAGTTCGGAGGACGTGCGGGTCGTCACGAACGAATTGTAGCTGATTCCAGCGTGGCTTCAGGGCGGACGAGGGGCCGTCGATGATCCTCATGAAGCTGTTTGATTGGCAACCATTTGGGCGGATGGGAGAATTCGCATGGTGGCACTTCGCTCGCGTGACGAAACCGGCGCCGATGCCGGGGCGCCGCCGTCGCCGGGGCCAGCACCGTGGCCAGACCCGGCCGACTGGCTCTCGCTCCAGCAGGCGGCCTGTGAGTTGCAGCTGTCGCCCAGCACCGTCCGCCGCATGATCCGCAAGGGCCAACTGCGCAACCGCATCGTGCCGCGGCGGGGCGGGTTCCGCTACCTGGTCTACCTGCCGAACTCCCGCCACGCGCGGATGCAGGCGCTGGAGCCGGCGGCGCCGCCCGCTGTCGAGCCGCGCCGGCGCCTGCGTCTTGTCGATTGCGCACCGGCCGGCCCCTGGCGCAGCGATCTCGCGGACGA
>DASQHL010000112.1:0-18202 GCA_035632115.1 Dehalococcoidia bacterium
TCCACACGCCGATCACCTTCGACCTCGAGCCAGTGACGATCGACGAGCGGCGGTCGTGGTGGCGGCAGTTCGGCGAGACGGGCGCGCACCGGCTGCTGGTGGCGGAGGCGGCGGGCGTGGTGGCGGGGTACGCCGGCTCGCACCAGTTCCGCACGAAGCGGGCGTACGACACGACGGTGGAGACGACGATCTACTGCGCGCCGGATCGCACCGGCCGCGGCATCGGCCGCGCGCTCTATGGCGCGCTGTTCGAGGCGCTGCGCGGCGAGGACGTGCGGGTGGCGGTCGCCGGTATCACGGTGCCGAACGCGGCATCGATCGCGCTGCACGAGCGCTTCGGCTTCGCGCAGGCGGGGCTGATGCGGGAGGTGGGGCGGAAGTTCGGGCAGTACTGGGACGTGGCGTTCTACGCGAAGCGGCTCAACGGTTAGCTGAAGCGGCGCTCAGGAGCCGTCGACGGCGACGGGTGGAGGCGCGGCGGCCGTCGGGTCGGCCGGCTTGCGCCCGAGCGAGAAGACGTCGCCAATACCGAGCCCGAGCAGCCACATGGAGAGCGCGCCGGCGCCTGTGATCCACAGGATGGTGAAGATGTGAGCAGTGATGGCGAAGCCGCCAGCCACCCCCGCTTCGACGCCGAGCGCCTTGAGCAGCTCGGTCACCGCTACCTCGTACGGGCCGATGTTGGACGGCGCGATCGGCACGGAGCTGATCATGTTGGCGGTGACCATCACGAGCATCCATGCTGGAAGCGATAGCCGGATGCCGAACGCCTCGCCGATCAGGACGAACATGGCGATCTCGATGAACCAGAGCGTGAACGAGAGGGCGATGGCCTGCGCGCCGAGCTTGAGGTTGCGGAAGACGGCGAGCCCATCGACGAAGTGAGGTACCGCCTCCTCCAGCGCGAGGCGGATGCGGTCGGGCAGGCGAGGGATGATGCCGCGCTGTGTCCATCCGTCCTGGAGCTTGAGGTGGGAGAGCGGGATGACCGCGATGAGCCCGCCGGCGACCAGGCCCAGCACGCCCCAGAAGACGCCGGTCGGGAAGCCCTTGAGGTTGATCAGCCCGAGGCCGATCAGGCCGAGCGTCGCGAACACGATGCCGTCCAGCAGGGACTCCGTGGCGAAGACGGTGGCGGCGAGGCGGGCGCGGCTGACGTCGTAGCGCTGGGCGGGGATCTGGACGCGGATCACGTCGCCGATGCGCGCGGGCATGACGTTGTTGGCGAGGTTCGAGACGAGGAGGATGCCGAAGAGGGGAGGCAACGGGACATCGGCGAACTCCGACATCATGAGGCGCCAGCGCTGGGCCACGAGGAGCTTCGCGAGGGCAAAGAGGACGAGCGCAGGGATGATGTAGAAGTAGTTGGCGTCGCGAAGGGCGCGGCCGGCCTGGGTGAGATCGATGCGCCAGAGGAGGATGGCGACGAGGGCAAGGCTGACCGCAATGCGGATGAGCAGGCGACGTTCGGAGAAGCGCGACATCCTGTACAGCGACCTCGGTGCAACGGTACCATAGGGTTGCCGCGTTACGATCGTATGAATTGCGGCCGGGGGGCGCCCGCGGACCATGTTCCAGGTTCCCTGCGATAGTCTATAACTATCGTAGCTATCGATCATGCGCCTTGCATCGCAACACGGAGGGAGTGCCGCGAATGGTCGTCGCCACGAAGGTCAACACGGAGCGGGTGTACTACAACTACAGTGGCAATCTCCCGCCGGTCACGCTCGAGCCGGAGCCGGTGGCGCCGCCTCCGATGGATGCGGGGCTGCCGAAGCTGATCACGGACACGACGCTCCGCGACGGGGCGCAGGACAGCCGCTTCGCGGTGTTTCCGCCGGAGACACGCCTGCGCTACTACGACCTGCTGCACCGGCTGGACAACGGCACCGGCGCCCTCTACGCGGTCGAGGCGTTCATCTACCAGAAGCGCGACGTGTGGACGCTGGAGAAGCTGCTGGAGCGGGGCTACGAGTGGCCGCGCGTCACGACGTGGACGCGGGCGACGCCGAAGGACATCAAGCTGTTGGTCGAGGTGTCGCAGGGGAAGGTGAAGGAGACGGGGATGCTGGCGTCCGCCTCCGACCACCACATCTTCGACAAGCTGGGCTACGCCTCCAAGGAGGAGGCGATCGAGAAGTACCTGCAGCCGATCCGGACGGCGCTGGAGCAGAACATCACGCCGCGGGTCCACCTGGAAGATTGCACGCGCGCCGATATCTACGGCTGGGTGATCCCGTTCATGCAGCGGGTGCTGGAGGAGAGCAAGGGGATCGCCAAGTTTCGGATCTGCGACACGATCGGCTGGGGCAGCCCGGACCCGTACGCGTCGCTGCCGTGGGGCGTGCCGCGGCTCTTCACGGTGCTGCGCGAGGAGACCGGCGCGGAGCTGGAGTTCCACGGACACAATGACTTCGGCCTGGCGACGGCGAACTCGATCGCGTCGTGGCGGTACGGTGGGAAGAAGGTGAACGTCGCGTTCGCCGGGCTGGGGGAGCGCACGGGAAACACGTCGCTGGAGCAGACGGTGGCGGCGCTGATCCGCCATTACGGCGACCCGGGCTTCGACCTGACGGCGCTGGACGAGATGCGGCGGCTCGTCGATGCGGAAGTGATCGAGCTAAACGACCGGCTGCCCCTGATCGGCGAGGTGTTCACGACGACGGCGGGGATCCACCAGGCGGGCGTCGGCCGGCAGGACGCGGCGCCGGGCGGGCTGATCTACCTGCCGTTCGCGGCGTCGCTGTTCGGGCGGAAAGAGGTCGAGCTGAGCCGTGTCGGTTCGCTGTCGGGTTCGGAGGGGATCATCTCCGTGCTGAACCGGGAGTTGGAGCGGGCGGGGAGCGAGACGCGGGTGAAGGAGACCAGCCGCGTCGTGAAGCAGATCTACGACCGGATCCAGGACGAGTACAACGGCCAGTACGACGAACAGCACGACCACTGGGTGAACGCGCGGCGCAGCTTCTTCACGTCGGAGGACATCATCGCGCTGGCGCGGGAGTTCGGGGCGCTGTAGACGCGCGCAACGCGAAACGCCCCGTCGAGACGGGGCGCCGCATGCTCCAACAGCCGCTCGCGGGGCCGAGTCCGCGGGCGGGCGTCAGGTCGGGTGTCGTGGCGCCGCGCGACGGCGGCACCGGGCGAGCTATGCCTTCTCCGTCACCTTGTACTCCAGGCGCCGGCCGAGCGCGAGGCGGATCTGGGCGTCCAGCGCCGGCAGCGCCGTGAAGAAGAGGGTGATCGGCGCCATGAGGAGCCACTGGGCGAACTGCACCGGGTACAGCCAGAGCGCCCAGCCGCGCGGGCGCTCTGGCCGCATCATCATGTCGAGGATGATCATGCCGATCAGGGGGACCATGCACGGCATGAGGATCCAGTGCGATGCGGTGATGAACCAGGTGGGGATGTTGTGCTGGGCGAAGGGCTGGAGGCCGATGAAGCCGCCCCAGCCGCTCGCCGACATGTTGGCGGCGACGCCGGTGATGAGGAACCACTGGGCCGACCAGAGCACGTGGTTCTCGGTGAGGCTCCAGGTGCGGCGCAGGCGGCGCAGGAACGGAATCTCCGGGTGGCGGGCGAACTGCTTGATGGCGTAGGGGATGTCGCTGCAGCCCCAGGCGTGGCGCCGCGCCTGCTGGTAATGCTCCCAGAACGTGCGCTTGTAGCTGTGCGCGCGCACACCATCGTTGCCGACGGGCAACAGGATCGGCTCAACGTCCGGCTCGCCGCCGAGCTCGAAGAAGCACTTGAGGAACATGTGCCAGTCCTCGGGCACGACATCGACGTCCCAGTAGCCGACCTCGTGGCACATGCGCATGCTCAGGCTGTAGGTGGACTGGGGAAAGAGCACGGTGTACTTGCGGACGAGCTTGGCCAGGTGGTTGATGCCGCCGAGGCTGTTCTGGATGCGGAGCGGAGCAGGCACATCCCAGACGTTGTTGTAGTAGAAGATCGGACCCTGCCAGAACGTGCGGTAGCGGCGCGGGTTGGTGGCGAAGTAGTAGGTCAGGGCGCTGAAGTAGCGCGGGTGGAAGAGCGTGTCGGCGTCGCAACTGGTGACGGTCAGGCGGTCGATATCGAAGCCCATCTCGTCGCAGAACAGGCGCTTGGCCTGGCGCGCCGCCCATGCCTCGTTCGAGGACTTGCCGCGCACTTCGCCCGCGATGTCCTTCGGGTGGGTTGTGCCGATGAGGGCGAGGAAGCTGTGGCCGAAATCACGGCGGAGCGCCGCGAACCGTTCCAGCGCGCCGGCGTCGGCTTCTTCCATGGCCACCACGACGAGGAGCTTCTCCCGGGCGACCTCGCTTTCGGCCAGCTTGCCGAGGGTCGCGCTCAACTTCTGGATGCTCTCTTTGTACGTGGGGATGATGACCATGTGGTGGACGTCGTCCCAGGGGATGACATCGGTACGCGTGAGCGTTTCGGCGTCGAATCGATGACGCCAATCGACGAGCGCCGCCGCCTTCATGGCGCGGAACCCCTTGAGGGTGTGGAGACCCATGTTCAGAGAGCGCCATGCCCAGTAGATGTCGAAGCCGAGCAGCATGATGACGAGCGGGATCGGCAGGAAGTAGGCGCCCCAGACGATCGACGTGATGAGCGTGCCGGCGAGGGCGAGCGGGAGCAGTTCGAGGGCGCGCGTGACGATGCGCTCGGACACGGAGATCCGGACGTGGCGGACGGTGCCTGCGACACCGACGACGGGCTGCACGACTTCGGCGATGCCGCCGCGGGCGGCCGCGGGGGCGTAGGTGCGCAGGGCGGGGAGGGCGGCGATACGCGCATCGGGCCGGCGGCGCAGCGCCTGCGGCACGCCGCCGCCCAACCGATGCGGTTCGGGCGCATCGCCGAGGTCCGGCGACGCGATCGGCTCCCAGACGGCGCGGTAGCCGCCGGCGGCCCGGGCTCTCTGTTTGGCGGGCTTGGTGGTGGGAATGGTGCCTCCGTGCGTGGTGGCCTGCGGGCAAGAAAAAAGGTCGTCCATGAATCCTGGTCCGACCTTCAAAGCCTACGAGGTTAGCTGGCGGCTTAGGAGAGAAGGTTCCCCTCTCGCACTGGCGGCGAGTTCAGCCCGGGTCCCTTTCGGTTCCCCCGCTCCGCCGATCAGGCCGGCGGACTCGGCTGTATCGATATTCAGTTGTGATGGTCTTGCCCGATCTTAGGGGGGTGCGGATCAGGCTGTCAAGAGACGAACGCACCATCGCCGCGGGTCTCGCGGCGGCAGCTGAAGCTGTGGAGAGCGGGCGTCTAGGCAAATTCTATTCATGTAGACATGAGCATGGCGCTGTTTCCATAGCTCACCGCATGAGCAGTGCCCTTGCTGGGCCAGCGCGTAGACTGCAGCGAGTTGTCACCCGTTGCAACGCGAAGGACCGTGCTGCATGACGCGCCGCCTTTTTCTCGGACTGGTCCTGCACAATCACCAGCCGGTCGGCAACTACGGCTTCGTCATCGAGCAGGTGTACGAGCAGGCGTACGCGCCGATGCTGGCCGCGCTTGAGCGCCACCCGGGTGTGCGCGTCGCGATGCACACGTCCGGCTGCCTCTTCGACTGGATCGAAGCACACCGTCCGGACTACATCGGCCGCTTGCGAGGGCTGTGCGACCGCGGCCAGGTCGAGATGATGACGGGCGGCTACTACGAGCCGATCTTGCCGATGATCTCCGATGCGGCGAAGCGCGGCCAGATCGCGATGTTGAGCGAGTACATCGCCGCGCGTTTCGCTCAGCGGCCGACGGGGCTGTGGCTCACGGAGCGGGTGTGGGAGCCGGGGCTGCCGGCGCCGCTCGCGCGGGCGGGCGTTGGGTGGACCCTGGTCGATGACGCGCACTTCCGCACAGTGGGCGTGAGCGAGGACGAGCCGGACGGGTACTACGTGACGGAGGATCAGGGCGAGCGGGTGCACCTGTTCGCGGGCAGCCAGCGCCTGCGGTACGCGATCCCCTGGGCGGACGTCGACGAGGTGCTGCGCGAGTTGCGGGCCATCGCCGCGTCGAGCGCTCGGGACGCGCCGTACGTACTGCTCGGCGATGACGGCGAGAAGTTCGGCGCGTGGCCCACGACGTTCGCGCACGTGTGGGAGCAGGGGTGGATCGAGCGCTTCTTCAGCGCGCTGGAAGGCGCGGCGGACTGGCTGGAGACGATGCCGCCGGGTGAGTACGCGCGCCGGTTCGACGCGCGGGGGCTGATCTATCTTCCCGCGGCCTCGTACGAGGAGATGATGGAGTGGGCGCTGCCGGCCGATGCATCGGCTGCGTACCACCGGACCGTTGCGCGGCTGGAGCACGGCCACGACGACGCGCGCGCGTTCGTGCGCGGCGGTTTCTGGCGCTCGTTCCTGGCGAAGTACCCCGAGGCGAACGCCATGCACAAGCGCGGCGTTCGGATCGAGGCGAAGCTGCTCGCAGGCGACGGCGGCGCGGCGCGCGATGCGTTGTGGGCGGCGCAATGCAACTGTCCGTACTGGCACGGCGTGTTCGGCGGGCTCTACCTGCGCCACATCCGCGCCGCGACGAACGCGAACCTGGTGCGTGCGGAACGCCTGGCGGACGCGCTGGCGGCTGCGTCCGGCGTTACGGTCTCGGAGGGGGACTGCGACTTCGACGGGGAGGGCGAAGTGCTGGTGCAATCGGGCGACATCTCGCTGCTGATCCACCCGGGGGTGGGGGGCATGGTCAGTGAGTTCGACCTGCGGCGGCGCGACTGGGCGCTGCTGGACGTGCTGGCGCGGCGGCGCGAGGCGTACCACGAGGCGCTGCTGGAGGGCCGCGAGGAAGGGGCACCAACCGAGGTGGCGAACATCCACGGCGCCGTGCGCGTGAAGGAAGCGGGGCTGGCGGCCGGCCTGATCTTCGACCGGTACCGCCGCGGCGGGCTGCAGGAGTGGATCGCGGCTCCGGATGCCACGGTGGAGGCGTTTGCGCGGGGCGCGGCCGGAATGCTTTGGGAGCCCGCCGGCGCGTGGAAGCTCCGCGCAGGGCGCGACGACACGGGCGCTACCGTCACCCTGGAACGCGAAGTAGACGGCTGGCGCGTGGCGAAGGAGCTCGACGTGCCGGCGTCGGGCGAGTCCGTAGGCGTGCGTTACGCGATCACGAACACGAGCGAGGAGCCGCGCTCAGGATCGCTCATCAGCGAGTGGAACATGGCGCCGCCGCAGGCGCCGGAGGGCGACGACCGCATCGCGCTTCTGCGCGCGGGCGGCGCCGAGGTGGCGCTGCGGCAGGAGACGGGCGCGATCGCGGACTTGAGGTCGTTCGTAATCCGGGGGAGCGCGGCGTACGGGCTCCGTTGCGAACTGGACGAGCCGTGTGACGTGTGGCACTTCCCCGTGGACAGCATCTCGTCCTCCGAAGGCGGGCTGGAGCGCGTCTCGCAGGGGGCGTCGGTGTCGGTCGTGCGGGCGGTGGACCTGGCGCCGGGCGCGACGCTGCGGATCGCGTTTCGCTGGCTGGTGGAGGATCCAGCGGATTGACGGTCGCTGGCGATGGCGCGCCCTGGCAACGCTGCGTTACGCTGATGCCGACATGCCTACCGCGCACATCAACGGCATCAACCTGTACTACGAAATACACGGCGAGGGCGAGCCGCTCCTCTGGATCGGCGGGCTGGGCGCGAACATCCGCGAGATCCCGCACCTGATCGAATCGTACCAGCGCACGTTCCGGATGATCGTGTTCGATGGGCGAGGCTGCGGGCGCAGCGACAAGCCGGAGGAGGATTACAGCATCGCCGGCTTCGCGGACGACGCGGCGGCGCTGCTGGATACGCTGGGCATCGGCAGCGCGCTGGTCTACGGCTCGTCGATGGGCGGCATGATCGCGCAGGAGATGACGCTGCGGCATCCGGACAGGGTGCGGGCGCTGGTGTTGGGCTGCACGACTGGGGGTGCGCTGAACGGCGCGCGGCCGTCGGCGGCGACCGTCCAGAAGATGGTGCGCAACCAGTCGCTGACCGGCGATGCCGCCATCGAAGCGGGCTGGGAGCTGGGCTACAGCCCGGCTTTCATCGATGCGAACCGCGCACGGCTGCTCGCGATGTCGCGCGAGGCGGCAGCGTATGCCGCGCCGCGCGAGTCGTACCTCCGCCAGGTGATCGCCGCGGCGAAGCACGATACGTGGGGCCGCCTGCACCGCATTGCGTGCCCGGTGCTGATCATCCACGGCTCCGACGACGTGATGATCCCGGTCGAGAACGCCTACCTGCTGCATCGCGAGATGCCGCACGCGGAGTTGCGGGTGTTGCCCGGGATGGGCCACGGCTACAACCTGGAGGCCCAGGAGCTGGCCGACGCAATCGTGATCGATTTCCTGAGGCAGCACGCGGCGGTGGCGGACGGCGCGCGTGCCGCTCGCTGACGCTGCCGGAGCGCGGATCTGGTACGAGACGGCGGGCGCGGGCACACCTTTGCTGCTCATCGCGGGCTTCGGCTCCAACACGACGGTCTACTGGGCGAACATGCCGGCGCTGGCGCGCCGCTTTCGCGTGATCGCGATGGACCCCCGCGGCTCCGGGCGGTCGGACGTGCCGGCGGGCCCGTACACGATGGCGATGCTGGCGGACGACGCGGCGGCGGTGCTGGACGCGGCGGGCGCGCCGACGGCGCACGTCTTTGGTACGTCGTTCGGCGGCATGATCGCGCAGCACGTGGCGTTGCGGCACCCCGCGCGCGTGCGCGGGTTGGCGCTGGGCTGCACGACGCCCGGCGGCGCCGCCCACGTGCTGCCGCCGCCCGACCGCATCGCCCGCTTCCTCGCCGCGGCAGAGATCGCCGATCCGGCGGAGGCGGTACGCTCGCTGTACCCGCTGCACTACAGCGATGCCTTCAGCGCTGCGCACGATGCCGAGATCGTCGAGCGGGCGCGGGCGACGGCGGCGTTGCGCTCCACCGCGGAGGGCCGCGCCGGCCAGCTGGCGGCCGTGCAGGCGCATGATACGCTCGCCGAGCTGCCGCGGATCACCGCGCCCACGCTGGCGCTGCACGGCAGCGACGACGGCATCGTGCCGGCCGAGAACGGGCGCATCCTGGCGTCGGTGATCGCTGGCGCGCGGCTGCGCATGTACGAGGGCGCGCGCCACCTGTTCTTCGTGGAGTGCGCGGAGGCGGTGAACGCGGAGCTGGCGGCGTTCTTCACCGGCGACGGCGCCTCGCCGAAGTAGGGCGAGCGGGGCGCACCATGCCGATCACACGTCGCTCGCCGAGGCCCGCCGCCTCGCCGTGGCGTCGCAGGGGTTCGGGCCGCCGGCGCCGGCGACGCGGCACGTGTGCACGCTTGCCGCGCGCCTGCACGCGTTCCAGATCGACTCCGTTAACGTGCTGACGCTGCGCCGCCTCGTGCGCGCGTCCATGCTCCCACGTGGAACTGCTGGTCGCGTGGACGCAGCGCGGGCACCTGCTACGCTACTTCCGAACCGCAGGCGAGGAGGCGCGCGATGACGATCGCCAGCATCAACGGCATCGATCTGTACTACGAGGAGCATGGAGACGCCGCGGCGCCGCCGTTGCTGCTGATCATGGGGTTCACGATGAACGCGGCGGCGTGGGCGTCGCAGATCCCGGCGCTCTCGGAACGCTACCGTGTGATCGCGTTCGACAACCGCGGCGCGGGGCGGACGACGCAGCCGGAGGGGGCGTACAGCATCACGCAGATGGCGGACGACGCGGCGGGGCTGCTCGACCATCTGGGGATCGCGTCGGCGCACATCGTCGGGGCGTCGATGGGCGGCATGATCGCGCAGGAGTTCGCGCTGCGATATCCGGCGCGGGTGCGGGGCCTGGTGCTCGCGTGCACGACGGCGGGAGGGCCGCACTCGGCCGGATATGACGAGATGATGGCGCAGTCCGAAGAAGGGATGGCGGTCACCGACCTCGTCGCGGCGATGACGCCGGACCGCATCAAGGAGAACATGGACCTCATGTTCACCGCGGACTTCCAGGCGCACCCGGGGCCCGGATTGATGCAGATCGCGGCGGCGGCGCTCCAGTATCCGCAGACGCTGGCAGGGATGAAGGGGCAGTTGGAGGCTATCCGCGCGCACGACACGTACGACCGCCTGCCGCAGATCGCCGCGCCGACGCTGGTGATCGCCGGGGACGCCGACATGCTGGTCGACGCGCGCAACTCGCCGCTGCTGGCGCAGCGCATTCCGGGCGCGAAGCTCGTCATGTTCCCGGGGCTGAAGCACGGGTTCACGGCGGAGAAGCCGGACGAGGTGAACGCGGCGATCCTGGGCTTCCTGACGCAGGTGGATGCGCACGCGACGCCGCCGGCGCGGCGGCCGCTTCTGGCGCGCATCTTTGGCCGCGGCGCGGCGTAGGAGCCCGGCACATGCGCGATCTCGCCATGCAGGCACTGGATACGGCGCGGCAGCGTGGCGCGGACTACGCCGACGTGCGCATCGTGCGGCTCCGCGCGGAGGCCGTGGCGGTGCGCAACCAGAACGTGGAGGCGCTCACCTCGGACGAGTCGCTGGGCTTCGGCGTGCGCGTGATCGTCGATGGCTACTGGGGCTTCGCGGCGAGCCACCGCATGACGCTGGACGAGGCGGACGCCGTCGCGGCCGAAGCGGTGCGCGTGGCGAGGGCGTCCGGGCGCGTCCGCGGCCCCCGCGCCGAAATCGGCCCGCCGGCGCCCGTCACCGGCAGCTACCGCACCTCGGTCGCGAAGGACCCGTTCGCCGTCTCGCTGGACGACAAGATCGCGCTGCTGCTGCGCGTGAACGCGACGATGGCAGCCGTGCCGAACATCATCTCCGCCGAGAGCAACGTCTACTGCCAGCGCGAGGACAAGGTGTTCGCCAGCACGGAGGGCGCCTACATCGAGCAAGAGTTGTACGAGACGGGCTGCGGCATCGAGGCGACGGCGGTGGACGAGGGCGAAGTGCAGAACCGCTCGTACCCGAACCGCGTCGGCCGCCACCAGGGGACGGAGGGCTGGGAGTTCGTCGAGCGGTACGACCTGGCGGGCAACGCGGGACGGGTGGCGGAGGAGGCGGCGGCGCTGCTGCGCGCGAAGCCGATGCAGCCCAGCGTGACCACGGTGATCCTTGATGGCTCCCAGGTGGCGCTGCAGATCCACGAGTCGTGCGGCCACCCGATCGAGCTGGACCGCGTGCTGGGGACGGAGGCGGCGTTCGCGGGCACCAGCTTCCTGACGACGGACAAGCTGGGAAGCTTCATGTACGGCTCCCCTGCGGTGAACCTGACGGCGGATGCGACGATCCCGGGCGGCCTCGGCAGCTTCGGCTTCGACGACGAGGGGGTCCCGGCGCAACGGACGGAGATCGTGCGCGGAGGGCTGTTCGTCGGCTACCTGACATCGCGCGAGACCGCGGCGTCGTTGGGCCAGCGCAGCAACGGCGCCATGCGCGCCTCCGGCTGGAACCGCATCCCGCTGATCCGGATGACCAACGTCAGCCTGGAGCCCGGCGAGTGGACGCTGGAGGACATGATCGCCGACACGGACGACGGCATCTATATGGAGACGAACCGGAGCTGGAGCATCGACGACCGGCGCCTGAACTTCCAGTTCGGCACCGAGATCGGCCGGGAGATCAAGCACGGCAAGCTGGGCGACCTCGTGAAGAACCCGACGTACACGGGGATCACGCCGCGCTTCTGGGGGAGCTGCGACGCCATCGGCAACGGCGCGCTGTGGACGGTGTGGGGCACGCCGAACTGCGGCAAGGGGCAGCCGGAGCAGGTGGCGCACACGGGGCACGGTGCGGCGCCCGCGCGGTTTCGCAATGTGCAGGTGGGGTTGATGCGGTAGGTGCCCGGGCGCAGACCGCATCAGAGCGCAGAGAGCAAGCGGTATCAGGCGGCTCCACCGGTCGCGGGCGTCATCACACGAACCGGAACAGCGCAATCCCTCGCCGCAGATCGCGCGGGCCTGCGACGAGACGGTGCACACCGACTCGGAAGGACTCGCCGGGAGGCGAGACGTACGCGACTTCCTCGAAGCCGCGCGTGTTGAACCAGCGCCGGATCTCTTGCGCCACGTCGCGCTCGGGTGCGGCGCCGCGTGTCCAGATCACGGTCGCGCCGGGCGCGCACAGGCTTGGCAGATGGTCGATCGTGCGCGTGATGTCCGCCTCGGTGATGTTGCCGAAGACTCCGCAAGCCAGCACGATCTCCGCGGGCACGGCGCCTACGTAGGCGTCGGTGACGCCGGCGTCCGCGACCACAACGTCCACGCCGGCGAGGTCGGCGGCGCGGGCCGCTTCCCGCGCACGTCCGGCAATGCGCGCGTCCATCTCGACCAGTCGCGCACGCACCTCGCCCAGGCGCGGATGATCGCGCAGGACGGAGATCACGTCGCGCCCTTCCCCCGCGCACATGCTGACGATGCGCACCGGGCCTGGATGCGCATCGAGCGCGCGCCGCAGCTGGTCCTGCACCACGGCGAGCCGCCGCGAGAGCCGCGACGCCGGGTCGTCGTACTCGCGGTGCCAGCCAACCCAATCGCGTGTTTCGTCCGCACTCATCACCAGAGTATGACCGTGCCGTCTCGGGGGCGCCTCGAGCCGACGCCCCCACCATCTGACCTCGCGCCACCGATCAGCGTGCCGCATCATGTCGCCGGACGCGAGGGCCGCCAACCGAGATACTGAGATACTGACACACTGAAGGACTCACGCATGCAGATCATCGACTTCCACATCCACCCGCCGGGGCCGGGCGGGCTCTCGACGCAGGAGCAAGCGGAGATGGCGGCGTACTTCCGCGGCGGCCCACCGCCCGCCACGACGGAGGAGATGGCCGACTACTACCAGAAGCTCGACATGTTCGGCGTGCTGTTCGCAATCGACAGCGAGACGGCGACGGGCCGGCCGCCGATCCCGAACGACTACTTCGCCGACTGCGCGCGGCGCTGGCCGCAGACCTTTACGGCGTTCGGCAACGTGGACCCGTGGAAGGGCGCAGCGGCCGTGCGCGAGGCGGAGCGGGTGCGCGACCTGGGGCTGAAGGGGCTGAAGTTCCATCCCTCGACGCAGGAGTTCTACCCGAACGACCGGCGCTTCTACCCGCTGTGGGCGAAGGCGCAGGAGCTGGGGCTGATCGTGCTGTTCCACTCCGGCACGACAGGCGTGGGCGCCGGCCGGCCGGGCGGCGGCGGCATCAAGCTGGGCTACGCGCGGCCCATCCCGTACATGGACGACGTAGCGGCGGACTTCCCGGAGCTGCGCATCGTCCTGGCGCACCCGGCGTGGCCGTGGCAGGAGGAGCAGCTGGCGATGCTGGTCCACAAGCCCAACGTCTACATGGACCTCTCGGGCTGGTCGCCCAAGTACTTCTCGCCGTCGCTCGTGACGTACGCGAACAACATGGTGCAGGACAAGGTGCTGTTCGGGTCGGACTATCCGGCGATCACGCCGGAGCGCTGGCTGCGTGATTTCGAGGGCGCGGGGTTCACCGACGCGGTGCGGCCGAAGATCCTTCGGAAGAACGCGGCGCGGCTGCTGGGGTTGGCGGTCTAGCGAGGGCGCGGGGGGCTCAGGGGGCTCAGGCGGGCACGGTCTTCTTTGCGCGGCGGCGGCGGCGGGCGGCCTTCGCGCGGGCGATGCGGCGGCGCTCGCTTTTCGGGATGAAGTGGCGGCGCTGCTTGATCTCGCGCAGGATACCGTCGCGCTGGACGGCCTGGCGGAAACGCGTGATCAGATGCTCGGGCGACTCGCCATCGCGAAGGTCCACAGCTGCCACGAAGACTCCTTCTACCCGCGCGGGCGGGCACCGCATGTTAACCCATCAATCGGCGATGCCGGAGACGGCCGCGCCATTGCGCTTGTGCCAGCCGCCGTCGCCGGCCCAGAGGGTCCGGATCGCGTCCCACTTCTCCTGCTTCGCCGCCTCCAACACCTGGAGCTGGTCGCGGAGGGCGCTCTTGGAGCCGCCGCGGAGCGTCGCGATCTGCTTGCCGATCTCGGCGATCTCGGCGAGCAGGCGCTCATGCTCGCTGGCGCGCCACTGTGGGGGGACGGCGTCCGTGTTGTCGCGCAGGGCGTCAAACGGCTCGCCGGAGCGGGCTTTGCGGAAGATGAGCTTGCGCTTGCCCTCCTCGCCGGTGCAGTCCACGGTGATGCCCCAGAGGTCGCGGGACACGGTCTCCGAGACGACGAGGACGATGCGGTCTTCGAAGCTGTAGGTGATGTCCTGCTCGATGGGCTCGTCGAGGATGAAGCGGTAGTTGCCCTGCGAGGTGCTCAGGCGGAGGCACCGATCGGGAGTGTTGCGGCGGGCGAGCAGCCGGGACAGCGCCTCGCAGGCGTCCGCGGTGACGTGCACTCTTGACGACCTCTTCTAGTCCGTGGTGGCGCAGGCTGCCGCCACTTGCGCTCCGGCGAACGCGCCCTGTGCCCGAGATGTCCCGAACGTGCGAGGCACGCGGGAGCCGTAGATTAGCAGAAATGGCCGCAATCGGCAATCGGACAGACCTTCGGTGAGCCGGGGCTGTCTGCCCGGCTGCCCTGCTATCATCTCGACACGATGGACCTGCGGCTGTTTCCCCTGCAGACCGTGCTGTTTCCGGGCATGCGGATGCCGCTCCACATCTTCGAGGAGCGCTACCGGATCATGGTGCGGGAGTGCATCGAGGAGGACACGCCGTTCGGCGTCCTACTGATCAAGTCGGGGGCGGAGGTCGGCGGCGGTGCGGTGCCGCACGACGTCGGCACGACCGCACGGATCGCCCAGTGCGAGTACCTGGAGGACGGCCGGATGAACCTCTTCACGGTCGGCGTCCGGCGCTTCCGCATCCTGACGCTGAACACGACGCAACCGTACCTGCGCGGCGAGGTGACGCCGTTGGAGCAGGACGAGCCTGACGAGACGGCACAGCGCCTGCTGCCCCGGGCGCAGGAGCTGTTCAACGATTACTTCACGACGTACCTCGCGCTGGGCAACCAGTGGACGCACGGCGTCTACCTGCCGGACGACCCCGGCGAGGCGGCGGACTACATCGGCGCGCGGATGGACGTGCCCGTGGAGTTGAAGCAAGAGCTGCTGGAGATCCTCTCACCGGCGGCGCGCCTGGCGCGGGAGCTGGAGATCATCGCCGAGCGGCTGCCGGACATGCGGGGCCGGCTGGCGGCGTTCCTGCGGCAGAAAACGTCCGGCTTCGGCGTGCTGAACTGAGGACCGGTTTGTTGCGGTCTCCATCAGAGCGGCCCATCATGTGAGTCAACATGACACCGTCCGGGCGCATCACCACGATCGTGGTCCTCGTGCTGGCGTTCAGCCTTCTGGGCGCGAGCGCGGGCCGCACGCAGATCGATGCCGGCTGGCGGATCGAAAAGTTCCACACCGACATCCTCATCCAGCGCGACGGTAGTCTGCACATTACGGAGACCATCGCCGCGGCGTTTGATGTGCCGAAGCACGGCATCTTCCGCGACATTCCGGTGCGTTACCCGTATGACGCGAGCCACGAGCGCGTCTACGGCCTCACGATCCGCTCCGTGACCGATGGGAGCGGCATGCCCCGTCCGTACGAGCGATCTCAGGCTGGCAAGAACGTCGAGTTGAAAATCGGCGACGCGACGGAGCTTGTCACCGGGCCGCAGATCTACGTCATCACGTACGACGTGCGCGGAGCGTTGAACGCATTCCCGGACCATGACGAACTGTTCTGGAACGTGAATGGGGCCAACTGGCCGGTGCCCACCGCAGAGGCGTCGGCGTTCGTGCGGCTCGATGGAGGCGGGATCGAGCGTGTGCAGTGCTACGAGGGGGTGAACGGCTCGCAGCAGCCCTGCAACTCGCTGTCGGCTGCCGACCGGGCAGGGTTCGTCACCAGGCGCGCGCTGCAGCCCGGCGAGCAGCTGACCGTTGTCGTCGGGCTGCGCAAGGGGGCGATACCGGAGCCGGTGTCGCAGTTGGTGAACCTGCATCCAGGATTCGTTGACAGCTATTTTCGCGTCACGCCGTGGACTGTCGGCATCGCCCTGGCGATCCTGGCCGCCGGATTTGCGGTGCTCTTTGGCACGTGGTGGAGGGGCGGGCGTGACCGTGTGTACACGACCGTCTACTACTTGAGCCACAACCCCGAGGAGGAGAAGCGGCCCTTCTTCCACCGCGACCAGGTAGTTGTCGAGTACACGCCACCGGAGGGTTTGCGGCCGGCACAGATGGGCTTGCTACTCGATCAACGTGTCGACCAGAAGGATCTGACAGCGACGATCGTGGACTTCGCAGTGCATGGCTACCTCAAGATCACTGAGCTGGACAAGGCGTGGGCCTTAGGCCGTGCCGATTGGAAACTGACCGTGCTTAAGCAGCCGAAGGACCTGCAGCCCTACGAACGCACCCTCTTCAAGGGGCTGATGGGCGACCGAACGGAAGTCTTGCTTTCGGATCTGCACACCGACTATCCGGGGGCGCTTCTGGAGGCGCAGCGTGAACTGTACGGCGACAGCGTCAGGCACGGATGGTTCGCCGGTGACCCGGCTTCGGAACGAGGCAACTGGCTCACTCTGGGCTTCGCGTTCCTCGTTGGCGGTGCGCTCCTCACCTGGGGATTGGCGACGTTCGCGGGCGAGGGGCTCGTCGCGCTCCCGGTGCCGATCTTCGGGCTGGTCATGCTGCCTCTGTCCCGGGCGATGCCACGCCGAACCGCGAAGGGGAGCGAGCTGCTGCGGAGGATCCTCGGCTTCCGCCTCTACATCACCACTGCGGAGAAGGATCGCCAGAAGTTCAACGAGCAGCAGAACATCTTCGCTGCATACCTGCCCTACGCGATCGTGTTCGGATGTGTGGAGAAGTGGGCTCACGTGTTCGCGGACGCGCAGACTGAGAAGGTGTTGGCGGGCTGGTACGAACCGCTAGGCGCTTACTCCGTCCTCGCCCTCTCATCGCACCTTCAGGGCTTCTCTCACTCCGTGGCTCACTGCGTGGACACGGCGCCGGTCGTCGTGCCGCCCGGTGGTGGCGGGGGCGGCTTCTGGGGCGGCGGGTTCGGCAGTGGCTTTAGTGGTGGCTTCGGTGGAGGCGGTGGGTTCGCGGGCGGGGGTGGTGGCGGAGGCGGCGGAGGGAGTTGGTAACCGTTACGCCAGCGCGGCGACCTGCGCCGTCACGGGCACCGGCGCGCCGTCGGGGCCGAGGAGGCGCGTGATGGCGCCACCGCCGTAGTAGGACGGGACGAAGGCCACGCCTTCGAGGACCCGGTCCGTGACGCGGACACGCAGCGCCAGCTCGCCGTGCGACGTCCGAAGCCGCACCTCGTCCTCGTCGCGCAACCGCAGCGCCGCGGCGTCGGAAGGGTGCAGCTCCACGAAGTCCTCACGGTGCAGCTTGTCGGCGTCCGCCGCGTGGACGGATGCGCCCTCCAGGCTGGTGAACAGCGCGCGGTGCGTGGTGAGGAGCAGCTCGCCTGCTGCGGGCGCGGCCGCCGGCGCTGCCACCGGCTGTTGCTCTGACCGCGTTGTCTCCGCCGCGACACGCGTCTTGCTCCAGACGGCCCGTGCGGCGTGGAACGGGGCGTAGCCCGCCACGGTCGCCGCGATCTCATCGGTCACCGCGTCGGGGTAGGCGTACGTCCAGGTGCCTGCGCCGCTCATTGCGTTCGCCAGGTCGGTGAGCGCCAGCAGCGCCGGGCGAGCGTCGCCCAGCGCCGACAGGGCGGCGTGGAGGCGGCTGACGCGGCGGTCGGCGTTGGTGTAGGTGCCGGTCTTCGCGTAGGACGGGACATCGGCGAAGACGGCGTGCGCGGCCTTCGCCGTGTCGGTCGCAAGGCCGTCGATCACGACGAGGAGGTCGAGCGCGGCGAGCGCCTGCTCGATGCGCGCGCGGCCGGGCGCGAACATCGGCGGGTTGTCGCCCACGACGATCATGGCCTTGAGCGTGCCCGCGGTGGCGGCGTCGATCATCGCGTCGAACGTCATGCCCGCGGCGGCCGGCACAACGCCGCCCGGGCCGCGGAGCGGGTCGATGCCCATGTCGCGCGCGCCGTTGACGTTGGCCTCGGTCGGCAGCACGTAGAGGGCGGCGGCCGCCTGTTCTCTCCGGACGGCGATCGCGAGATTGGCGGCCGCGCGCGCGCCGTTGCCGGCCGCGCGCGCATCGAACGGCGGCACGGCGTAGATGATCGAGACGCGCTTCGCGGGGTCGCGGGCGGTGTCGAGGATCGCCCGTGCCGCAGCCTCATCTCCCGCCGCGAGCGCCGGCATGGCGGCGGTCGCTGCGCCGGCGAGCGCGGCTACGGTCGC
>DASQHL010000113.1:0-57378 GCA_035632115.1 Dehalococcoidia bacterium
AAAACACCAAAACTGCCGAACGAAACGCGATTTTGAACCTACACAAGACATAAGAGCTGCGCAAAACACGCACAAAACGCGCACCAATCTCCGCCAACCCGCCTCGCGTTGAGCCAAATGCGCAGGAATAATGAGAGCACCATGACCACTCCCACCGCCACAAAGCGCACCACCACTCCCCGGCCGGAATCTCCCCCTCGCCACGATGTGGAGAGGGGGCCGGGGGGTGAGGTCCTCGCCGCGCCCCTCGTCGCCCTCCTCGCCGGCATCGCCGCGGAGTGGCTCGACTTCCGCGCCCTGCGCGTGCCGCTGCTCCTCATGGTCGGCGTCGGCGTCCTCGCCACCGCCTATCGACTCGTCGGCCCCCGCTCCGGCTGGCGGCCGTTCGCGCTCGTCGTCCTCGTCGGCGTCGCCACCTGGGCCGGCGCGGAGTCCGTCTACGCCGTCATCCACCTCGCCCGCGGCGAGCGCTTCCACGCCGGCGTCTTCGGCCCGCAGTGGTCGCAGTTCGTCGGGCTCGTCGCCGCCCACGGCCTCTTCCTCGGCGCGCCGACGGGCGCCGCCGCCGCCCTCATCCTCCAGGCCATGACCGCCCGCAGCGCATGGATCCGGCGGCACACCGCGATCGCATCCCCCCTCTCCGCGTTCCGGAGGAAGGTGGAGAGGGGGCCAGGGGGTGAGGTTCCCTGATGCGCTTCGACGACCGCCCCCAGCTCCCCCTCACCCGCGTCCGCGCGATGCTCCTCGCCTGGGGGCTGGCGCTCTTCGCGCTCGGCCTCGGCGCCGCCGTCGCGCTCGCACCGCAGATCACCGGCCCCGGCCACGGCGATGCCGCCGTCCTGTTCGCCGTCTGGGGCGCGTCCGTCCCCTGGGCCGTCGTCACGGTGCTGCTCATCGTCCGCCAGGCCGACCTGCCGGACATCGCGACAGCGTCCTTCCTCGTCACGATCAGCGCCTTCGCCGCCTTCGCCCTGACCGCCGCCCTCAACACCCGCGGCACCGATCACGAAGTCAACGTCGTTGATACGCTCTTTCTCGGCGTCACCACCGGCGCGCTCTCCGCGCTCATCGTCTGGGCCGTCGCGATCGCCATCGCGCGCCTGCTCCGCCTGCCGACCACGGAGGCGATCCGTGCCCGGGACTGACGCGACCGTCGAGATCGATGACACCGACCGGCTGCTGCTCAACAACCTGCAGGGCGGCTTCCCGGTGACGCACCGCCCGTTCGCCGAAGTCGCCGCCACGCTCGGCCTGGACGAAGCCGGCGTCATCGCCCGCCTGCGCCGCCTCGTCGAGACAGGCGCGCTGACCCGCTTCGGCACCATCCTCAACGCACCCCAGCTCGGCGGCGAGCGCACCCTCGCGGCGATGCATGTGCCTCCCGATCGGTTCGATGAGGTGGCCGCGCTCGTCAACGGCCTGGACGCCGTCTCTCACAACTACGAGCGCACGCACCACTTCAACATGTGGTTCGTCATCTCGTCGGAGGACGAGCGCGACATCCAGCGCACCATCGACACCATCGAGCGGGAGACCGGCCTGACCGTCATCAACCTGCCGACGCTCGAAGAGTTCTTCGTCGACCTGCGGTTTACGTTTTGAGGGCGCCATGGCCACGCTGACGGACGAAGAACGCGACGTGCTGGCCGCCATCCAGGACGGCCTGCCGCTGGAGCCGGAGCCCTACCGTGTTGTCGCGGACCGCATCGGCATGAGCGAGGAGCGCGTGCTCGCCGTCGTGCGCTCGCTGCTCGAACAGAAGAAGATCAAGCGGATCGGCGCCGTGCCGGACCACTACGCGCTCGGCATCACCGCCAACGGCATGTCCGTCTGGGACGTGCCCGACGATCGCGCCACGGAGATCGGCCGCCGCCTCGGCGACCGCGCGGAGGTGACGCACTGCTACCGCCGCCCCCGCCGGCCCGGCTGGCCCTACAACCTCTTCGGCATGGTGCACGCCCGCTCGCGCGAGGAGGTCGTCGCCGCGGTCGAACGTATCGCCCGCGAGCTGGACATCGCCCGCTACCCGCACGACGTCCTCTTCTCGACGCGCCTGCTCAAGAAGCGCGGCACCCGCGTCCTCCGCGGCGCGCCCGCCGCGCCCGACCCGCAGTAACCCGGCGCAACGAGCGGGGCCACGGCGCGCCGCCGTGGCCCCTTGCCCCCCCTACAACCCTCTTAGTTCGATGGCGCCTGCGTCCCGGACATCCCCGGCATCCCCTGCATGTTCGACATGTCCGGCGCCGGCGCGTACCCGCCCTGCGCCTTCGGCTGGATGCTCGCCACCGCGTCCGCCAGCGCCTTCTTGATCTGCTCGATGTTCAGGCTGTCCGTGTAGACCACCGGGATCACCATCCCGCCGTTCGCCTTCGCCAGGTTCAGCGACTTCCCGTCCGGCCCCATCACGTGCGTCAACACGTGGCAGTGCCAGATCCACGCGCCCTTCCCCGGCGCGTTCATCTTCACCTCCACGTCGATCGTCTGTCCCGGCGCGATCCACACCGTGTTCTCCACTGCCGCGCTGCCCCCGCCCGTGTCCGGCGTGCCGTCCCGCGCGATCTCCTTCGTGAAGTGGCCGTGGAAGTGCATCGGGTGCCCCTCGATCGGGCTGATGTTGATCATCCGCACCCGCCACAGCTCGCCCTTCTTCGCCAGCCACGGCTCGATGTTCGGGAACTCCTTGCCGTTCACCAGGTAGTGCCCCTGGATGTTGTTCAGCACCATGATGTGGTCCTGGTCGTACTTCCCGTCGCCACCGTCCTGCGGGTCGATGATGAAGGCGCCGCTGAGCCCCATGCTCACCTGCTGCAGGTCGTTCATGTGCGCGTGGTACATGAACGTCCCCGGCGTGTTCGGGATGGTGAATTCGTACACGAACGTCTCGCCCGGCATCACCGGCGGCTGCGTCAGCAGCGCCACCCCGTCCATCGAGTTCGGCACCACCACGCCGTGCCAGTGCACGCTCGATGCCTCATCGAGCAGGTTCTGGTAGTAGATCCGCACCTTGTCGCCCGCCTTGAAGCGCAGCGTCGGGCCGGGGATCTGGTTGTTGTACCCCCACACCTCTACCGGCGCGTAGTCGTCCCGGAACTGCCACATGAACTTGGAGCTGGTCAGGTGCACCGTCTTCACGTCGCCGTCTTCGATGGTCACCGGCGCTTCCTTCGGCCCGAAGCGCTGCGTCGTCGCGTGCGCCCGCTCGGCGCCCCCCTGGAACGCGACCCCGGCGATCACCAGCGCGCCCGCCAGAACGGCAAGCCAGCTCACCATGAACCATCTGCGTCTCATCGCCAGCAGCTCCTTCGATCTTCGTCGCAATGCGCCAATGATCGCCAACGCGCCGCCGCCGTCCGAGGTGCCATACGGCACACGTCGCCGTCCGAACGTCCCTAACCCCGCCGGCCGTCTGCCCCGAAAAATTGACAGCCTCTCGCGCCGCCACTAGCATGGGAGCGGAAGCCGGACCGCACGCGCGGACCCGCGCGACGCAGAGTTCGGCCGGCCCGCGGGCGTCTCTGGAAGGGCCGCGGAATGCGGATCGGCCGCGCCGCGCTCCACGGCACGGGATCCGCCGCTGCCGAACCGCCTGCCCGCTTGCGGCGGCATCGCGTGGGCGCCGTCCGCCCACCGCCAAGGCCTCGGGAGGAGCGCATGTACGGAACGCTCGCGCTGTCCCACCGGGCGCTGGACGAACTGGCGGATGTCGCCGGTGAGCGCGCACTTCAGGATCTGCGCGCCCTCGCCCGTCCCCTCGAAGGCCTGCGCGTCCTCAACCTCAGCGTCACCGGCTTCGGCACCGGCACCGCCGAGCTCCTGAACTCCTCCGTCCCCCTCCTCACCGACCTCGGCCTCGATATGCACTGGGAGGTCGTCCGCGCCTCGGAGGAGGCCGCCGCCGTCACCCGCGCCATGTACCTCGCGCTTGGCGGCATCGCCGTCGCGTGGACGCAAGACATGACCGATACCTGGCTCCGTTACGCCGCCATGAACGCGGAGCTGCTCACCGAAGAGTTCGATGTCATCGTCGTCCACGACCCGCAGCCGCTCGCGATCCGCTCATACGCCCGCACCAACACCGCCGCCCGCTGGGTCATGCACTCCCACCTCGATCTCTCATCGGCCCAGCCGGACGTCTGGATGCTGCTCCGTGGCCACCTCCAGAAGTTCGACCTCGCCATCTTCCCATCCCAGGGATTCGCCCGGCCGGATGTGCCCATCCCCGTCCGGATCGTCACCCCCGCGATCGACCCCAAGAGCGCGCGCAACATGGCCCTCCCAGATGACCTTGTCCGCACCGTCCTCCAGCAGTCAGGCATCGACCCGGATCGCCCGATCGTCTGCCAGATGGCGCCGTGCGACCCCGCCAGCGACCTCGCCGGCGTCGTCGAGGCGTGGCAGCTTGTCCGCGAGCAGCGGCCGGAGCTGCAACTCGTGATCGTGCTCCTCACCGAGCCACAGGATCCGCCCTCCCGTGCCTGCTACGAGGATCTGGCGGCCCGGACCCACGATGAGCCCGACGCCTTCATCGTGCCCGTCGGCCGCCCGCTCGGCGATGTCGAGATCAACGCCTTCCAGCGCGCCGCCTCCGTCATGGTGCAGAAGGGGCTGCGCAAGGGCTTCGGCCTCTGGATCTCCGATGCCCTCTGGAAGGCGAAGCCGTGCGTCGTCGCGCCCGTCTGCTCCCTCCCGGAGCAGGTGGTCGATGGCGAGACCGGCCTCTACGCCGAGACGACGGAGGAGTTCGCCTCCGCCATCGAGCTGCTGCTTTCCGATCCGCCCCTCGCCGCGAAATTAGGGGAAAATGGCCGCCGCCATGTAGCGAATCGCTTCTTAATCACGCGCTACCTCAGGGACTACCTTCAGATCCTGAACGCGTTGCACAGGGCGGGATAGTGCTCGGATCGGTCCCCACCGCGCCCAAGACCCTCGATGCCTACCGTCCCGTCATCGGTGACGAGCGCACCGAAGAGATCCGCGCCCTCGCCGCCCGCCTGCGCGGCGCCCGCGTGCTCCACGTCAACGCCACCGCGTTCGGCGGCGGCGTCGCCGAGATCCTCGCCACCCTCGTCCCCCTCATGAACGACCTCGGCCTCGTCGCCGACTGGCAGGTGATCCGTGGCGCCGATGAGTTCTTCAACGTCACCAAGGCCATGCACAACAGCATGCAGGGCATGTACTACGACTGGACCCCCGCCATGCGGGACATCTGGCTCAACTACAACCGCATGAACGCCGACCTCTTCGACGAGTCCTATGACTACGTCGTCATCCACGACCCGCAGCCCGCCGCCATCCCCAGCTTCATCGAGGAGCGCACCGGTCGCCGCGATGGCAAGTGGATCTGGCGCTGCCACATCGATCTCACCGATGCCCAGGCGCAGGTGTGGGACATCCTGCGCCCCCACGTCGAACGCTACGACGGCGCCATCTTCACCCTCCCCGCCTACGTCAAGGACGACCTCCGCGGGCCCGAGGTCTTCTGCGTGCCGCCCGCCATCGATCCGCTCAGCCCGAAGAACGTCGATCTCCCGCCTGGCACCGTCGATGAGATCCTCTCCCGCTACGGCGTCGACCCCGGGCGGCCCATGGTCACCCAGATCTCCCGCTTCGACCCGTGGAAGGACCCCCTCGGCGTCATCGATGTCTACCGCACCGCCAAGCGCGAATTTCCCGACCTTCAGCTCGTCATGATCGCCTCCATGGCCAGCGACGACCCCGAGGGCTGGTCCTGGTACGAACGCACCGTCCGCCACGCCGGCGAGGACTTCGATATCCACATCCTCAGCAACCTTAACGGCGTCGGCAACGTGGAGGTGAACGCGTTCCAGCGCGCGGCGCGCGTCGTGATCCAGAAGTCCCTGCGAGAGGGCTTCGGGCTCGTAGTCTCGGAGGCGTTATGGAAGGGACGTCCGGTGGTCGGTGGCAACGTGGGGGGCATCCCCTTGCAGATCGTGAACGGCAAGACGGGCTTCCTGGTCAACACCGCGGACGAGTGCGCGGAGAAGCTGCTCTTGCTCCTCCGTGGCCAGATCGAAGCCGACCGCATGGGGGCGGCCGGGGTCGAGTTCGTCCGGGACAACTTCCTCACCACGCGCTACCTCCGCGACTATCTCAACATCTTCTGCCGCCTCTCTGGCCTGCTGCCGGAGCCGCCCGCGAGCCGCGCCCAGAGCCAGCGCTCGCGCCGCTAGATCCGGGAGTATCGATGAAACGCGTCGCGGCTCTTATCCTCGCCGGCGGCCAGGGCGACCGGCTGAGCGTCCTCTCCGAAGAGCGCGCGAAACCGGCCGTGATCTTCGGCGGCCGCTACCGCATCATCGATTTCGCCCTCAGCAACGTCGTCAACTCCGGCATCACCCGCGTCGGCGTGCTCACCCAGTACCGCCCGCGCTCGCTGAACGACCACATCGGCATCGGCCGGCCATGGGACCTCGACCGCCAGGGAGGCGGCGTCACCCTGCTCCAGCCCTATCTCGGCCGCGAAAGCTCCGACTGGTATCGCGGCACCGCCGACGCCGTCTTCCAGAACATCTACTTCCTGGAAGAGGTGCGCGCGGACATCGTCCTGATCCTCGCCGGCGACCACGTCTACAAGATGAACTACGAGGAGCTCATCTCCTACCACCTCGCGAAGGGCGCCGATGTCACCGTCCCCCTGTACGAGGTGCCGATCGACGAAGCGCACCGCTACGGCGTCCTCGGCACCGATGACGACGGCCGCATCGTCGAGTTCGAGGAGAAGCCCGACCACCCGAAGTCCAACCTCATCTCCATGGGCATCTACGTCTTCAACCGGCAGGCCCTCATCGAGCAGCTCGTCGAAGACTCCCGTACGAACTCCACGCATGACTTCGGCCGCGATATCGTGCCCCAGATGGTGGAGGATCCCGCCCACCGCGTCTACGGCTTCCCGTTCACCGGCTACTGGCGCGACGTCGGCACCATCGAGTCCTACTACGACGGCAACATGGACCTCCTCGAAGACCTGCCCGTCCTCAACATGTACGACCCCGACTCGCGCATCCGCAGTCGCGCGACCGGCTACCCGCCCGCCAAGGTCGGACACCGCGCCTACCTCTCCCGCTCGCTCCTCGACCTCGGCTGCATCATCAACGGCCATGTCGAACACTCCGTCCTCTCCCCCGGCGTCTACGTGGAGGAGGGCGCCGTCGTGCGCGACTCCATCATCTTCGATAACTGCCGCATCGAGTCCGGCGCCATCGTCGAGCGTTCGATCGTCGATAAGGACGTGCTCGTCGGCAAGAACGCCTACGTCGGGTACGGCGATGACTGGGCGCCCAACCACGAGCGCCCCGACATCGTCAACTGCGGCATCACCATCATCGGCAAGCGCGCGAAGCTGCCGCCCTACATCCGGATCGGCCGCAACTGCGTCATCGGCCCCAACGTGACGCCCACGGCCACCGGCGACGACGGCTACATCGCCAGCGGCACCACCATCCGCTCGGCGGAACGGCACTTCCCGTATACAGTGTGAGCGCGGCCCGGCCGGCGGGAGCCGGTACGGCGCCAGGGAGCGGCCAGGAGCAGCATTGAAGCAGGGCGCCTTCACCTTCGTCCTCCACTCCCACCTGCCGTACGCGCGCAAGGCCGGCCGCTGGCCCCACGGCGAAGAGTGGCTGCACGAAGGCGCCGTCGATACCTATCTGCCGCTCCTCGCCGCACTCCACGACCTCGCCGCCGAGGGCGTCCGATACCGCCTCACCATCAGCATCACGCCCGTCCTCGCCGAACAGCTGGCGGACGCCGACGTCCTCGGCCACCTCGACGCCTACATCGACGACCTCTGCGACCGCGCGGCGTCCGACATCGCCCGCTCCGAGCGAAACGGCGACGATGCCCGAGCGGATGTCGCGCGCTTCTACCACGGCCGCTTTACGTGGCTCCGCGACCAGTTCCGCGACCGCTTCGGCCGCGACATCGTGGGCGCCCTGCGCTGGCTCCAGGACAACGGCTACGTCGAGATCGCCACCAGCGCCGCCACCCACGGCTACCTCCCCCTGCTCGAGCGTGACTCGTCGATCTACGCGCAGGTCCGCACCGGCGTGCGCACGTACAGGCGCCACTTCGGCCGCGCCCCCGCTTCGTTCTGGCTGCCGGAGTGCGCCTATCGCGCCGCCCACGAGGACGGCGGCGTCATGCGCCCCGGACTCGAAGAGTTCCTGGCCGCGCAGCGCATCACCGCGTTCTTCGTCGAGTCGCATGCCATCCTCGGCGGCCAGCCGCTCGGCAAGGCCGCCGGCGACGCCATCGGCCCCTACGGCGAACCGCGGCGCTACACCGTGCCCGGCCCCGCCGGTGCGCCCACGCACCGCACCACCTTTCAGCCGTACTGGGTCGCCCGTCCCCAGGTGGCCGCCATCGGCCGCAACGTCGATACCGGGCTGCAGGTCTGGTCGGGCGAGCACGGCTACCCCGGCGACTTCGTCTATCGCGAGTTCCACAAGAAGGACGACCAGTCCGGGCTGCACTACTGGCGCGTCACCGGCGCGCGCGTCGCCCTGGGCGACAAGCAGCTCTACGGCCCGGCCGCCGCCTTCGACCGCGCCCGCGATCACGCGCGGCACTTCGCCGCCCTCGTCGGCGACCAGGTGCGCGCCTATCGCGCGTCCAGCGGCCGCTACGGCATCGTCAGCGCCGCCTACGATACGGAGCTGCTGGGCCACTGGTGGTACGAAGGCGTCACCTGGCTCCAGCACGTCCTCCGCGACCTCTCCCGCAGCGACGCCGTCGACATGACGGGCGCGGCGCAGTTTGTCCGCGAGCATCCGCCGGAGGACGTCGTGACGCTGCCCGAAAGCTCCTGGGGCCGCCTCGGCACCCACGTCACCTGGCTCAACGATGACACGGCCTGGATGTGGCCCGTCGTCCGCGCCGCCGAGCGCCGCATGGAGCAGCTTGTCGCCGGCCACGGTGCGGCCTCGGGCGATGCCGGCGCGGCGCTTGCGCAGCTCGGGCGCGAGCTCCTGCTGCTGCAGTCCAGTGACTGGCCCTTCCTCGTCACCACCGGCCAGGCCCGGGAATACGCCGAGCAGCGCTTCCGCGCGCACGCCGATCGCTTCGGCGTGCTCGCCGATGCCGTCGACGCGGGCCGCGTCGACCGCCGTCAGCTCGATGAGATCGCCGAGCTGGACAAGCTCTTCCCCGATCTCGATATCGCCGACTTCACGGCCCGCCAGGGCGTCGCGGCGGCGCCGCTCGGAGCCGGGGCATGAGTTCGCCCGGCGCGCAGCATGCGCCGATCACGGTCGTCGCGCGCAGGGCCGGGGCGTAGCGATGTCCACCATCTACTGGGCCTCGTTGCTCCACTTCTACCAGCCCCCCATCCAGATCCCGGAGGTCCTCCGCAAGGTCGTTGCCGAATCGTATCGCCCGCTCATCGACGTGTTCCGCGGACAGCCGCACGCGCGCGTCTCCGTCAACATCAACGGCGTCCTCACCGAGATGCTGTACGAGAGCGGCTATCAGGATGTCATCGACGGACTCAAGGAACTGGCCGGTAACGGCCAGCTCGAATTCGTCGGATCTGCGAAGTACCACGCCATCCTCCCCCTGATCGATGAGGACGAACAACGCCGCCAGATCCGCCGCAACCATCTGACCAACCGCCACTTCTTCGGCGACCTCTACCAGCCCCGCGGCTTCTTCCCCCCGGAGATGTGCTACGACCGCTCCTTCCTCGACCCGATGATCGACTTCGGGCACGAGTGGGTGATCATGAGCGGCGTCGGCTGTCCCGCCGCCTGGCCCACGTCCCGCGTCCACCGCGCGCTCTCGCACGACGGCCACGAGACGGCCGTGATCTTCCGCGACGACGTCCTCAGCAACAAGATCTCCTTCCAGGACATGGACGGCCGCGCCTTCATCGACCATCTCCGATCCGCCTACGGCAAGCAGGACGACATGTACATCGTCACTGCCATGGACGCCGAGACCTTCGGCCACCACATCGAGAACTGGGATCAGCTCTTCCTCGCGGAGGCCTACGAGGCCGTGACCCCGCTCGACCACGTCGTCCAGCCCCGCTCCCTCGCCACCAGCACCCGCGCGCTCCTCACCATGACCGAGCAGCAGGGCGACGACCGCGTCGTCTCCGTGAAGGTGAGCGACGTCGTCGATCGTTTCCCGCGCGGCGAGACCGTCGAACCCCGGCCCTCATCGTGGAGCACCACCCACGATGACCTCGACAGGGGGATCCCCTACCCCCTCTGGCAGGCGCCCGGCAACTACATTCACCGCCTGCAATGGGAGCACGTCGAGATCATGGGCGAGCTCGTCCGCACGGCTCAGGACGCCGCCGATGGCGCCGTCAGCAAGCGCCACGCCGAGATCGCCCGCGGCCTCATGGACCCGGCGCTCCACTCCTGCCAGTTCTGGTGGGCCAGCCGCCGTCCCCACTGGGACGTCAACATGATCGCCCGCGGCCTCGACCAGCAGGCCGGCGCCGTCCTCAACGCCTACCGCGCCATCAACCTCAGCGGCGCGCCGGAGGAGGTGAAGCGGCACGCCTACTACAAGGTCGTCGCCTCGCGCGACCTCCGAAGCAAGATCCACGACCAGCTCTTCTGGGACTGACGCGCCCCGCACGACGCGCACGCTCCATCGCGCGGGACTACGCGCGCGCCTGGAAGATGAACTCCGCCTCCACGCTCAGGTTCATCGGCAGCTCCGAAACACCGACGGCCGACCGCGTGCCGATCCCCGCATCGCCGAACACGTCGCGCAGCAGGTCCGATGCGCCGTTCGCCACGGTCGGCTGGTCGCCGAAGCCCTCCGCCGACGCCACGAACACGGTCGATTTCACCACGCGCGCCACGCGGTCCAGAGACCCCAGCTCCCGCCGCACCACCGCCAGCGCGGAGATCGCGCATCGCCGCGCCGCGTCCTGCCCCGCCGCGATGTCGACGTCGCGCCCCAGCTTCCCGGGATGCACCACCCGGCCCGCTTCCAGCGCCCCCTGCCCGGAGACGAAGATCAGGTCCCCGGCCCGGACGGCCGGCACGTACGTCCAGCGCGGCTGCCCCACCTCCGGCAACGTGATACCCAGCTCGCGGATCCGCTCCTCTGCCGTGCTCATGGTGCCCTCTCCTCCGTCTGCCTGTCCCGCTCCTGGAGCGCCGCTGCCACCCAACGCATGCGCCGATGACCATCGCCGAGCCGCGGGCCGAACGGCCAGTGGCCGGTACCCTGCCGCCCGTCTACGATACCACCGGGACTCGCCAGCCGAAGGAGACACCAGCATGGCCATCTACAAGCTCCACGCCTTTCCCCGCCGCGTCCAGCTCCGCACGGGCGCCTCCGTGGACTTCCGTCCCATGGAGCCGGGCGATGGCGCAAAGCTGCTGGAGTTCTTCCTCCGCGTGCCGGAGGAGGACCGCTACTTTCTCAAGGACGACGTCACCTCGCCCCGCGTGATCGAGGGCTGGTGCTCCCATCTCGACTACGACCGCGCGCTGCCGCTCCTCGCCTGGGACGGCGACAGCGTCGTCGGCAACGCCGTGCTCATCCGCTCGCGCATGGGCGCCCGCCGCCGCATCGGCGAAGTGCGCGTCGTCGTGCATCCCGACTGGCGCAACTGCGGCCTCGGCAGCGCCATGATCCGCCAGCTCTGCGATATCGCCGCAGATGCCGAACTGGAGCGCATCGTCATGGAACTGGTCAGCGACCGCGATACCGACGCCATCACCGCCGCCGAGCGCCTCGGCTTCCTCCGCAGCGCCGTGCTCCCCGAGTACCTGAGCGACGAGCGCGGCCACAAGCACGATCTCATCGTCATGGTGCTGCCGCTCGGCAAGTGGTACGAGTGGTGGACCTTCTGATCGGCGCGATTTGAGAGTTGTTTAACAGATTGCCGGAGACCGCTTAACGCGCCGCGCCATAGGATAGCACTGTAAGACGGCGCCGCGACCATGCTCCCCCGGTCGCGGCGCCGTTCTTTCATCTTCACCGCTGCTCCCGGCCTCGCCGTTCAGCACGATTCGCACACCCGCTACAATCACCCCGGTTGACGGAGGTGCGGCGTGCAGGAAGAGCAGGGCCCCGTCCGGGCGCCAGAGTTCCCCCCGGATGTCACCTGGCTGCAGGGCGGCCCACTGCGCCTCGCAGATCTGCGCGGCAAGCCCGTCCTGCTCGATTTCTGGGACTACACCTGCATCAACTGCCTGCGCACCCTCCCCTACGTGAAGGAGTGGCATCGCCGCTACGGCCCCCTCGGCCTCACGGTGATCGGCGTCCACGCGCCGGAGTTCTCCTTCGCACGCGAGAGCGGCAACGTCCTGCGCGCCGTCCGCGCCCACGACATCCAGTACCCGGTGCTCCTCGATAACGAGTACGCCGTCTGGCAGGCCTACGCCAACCGCTACTGGCCCGCCAAGTACCTTGTCGATGCATCCGGCTACCTCCGCTACTACCATGCCGGCGAAGGCGCGTACGCCGCGACGGAGGAGGCCGTCCAGCTCCTGCTGCGCGAGACCTTCCCGGAGATCCTGCTCCCCGGCATCATGCCCCCGGTGCGCGACGAGGATCGCCCCGGCGCCGCCTGCTATCGCGTCACGCCGGAGCTCTACCTGGGCTACCAGCGCGGCGCCATCGCCAACGTGGACATCGCCCCGGACGCCGCGTCCACCTATCGCGACCCCGGCAAGCACATGGACGCCCACGCCTACCTTGCGGGCGACTGGCTGCTCGCCGGTGAGTACCTCGCCCGGCCGGCGGGCGCGGGCGGCGAGAGCCGCCTCGTGGTGCCGTACATGGCGAAGGACGTGAACCTCGTCGCTCATCCGCCCACCTGGGGCGGCCCGGCCACCATCAGCGTGCTCCAGGACGGCCGCCCCCTTGCGCCCGACGACGCCGGCGAAGACGTGATCGCCGGCGCCGCCGCCGTCGTCACCATCGACGCGCCCCGCATGTACCGCCTCGTCGCCAACCGCGAGATCGACCGACACGAGCTGACGCTCGCCACCACGTCGGACGGCGTCGCCCTGTACGCCCTCACCTTCACCTCCTGCGTCATCCCTGACGAAGCCGCGGCCGCCCCGCCGCCTGCCTGATCCTCCCGGCAACCGGCAACGCCCGCGCGGTATTGACATCCGCCGTCGGTCTGTGAGACAAGAAGTCGTATACGCGGTTGCCCGCTGGTCAGGAGGATCATCGTGGAAGCCACATTCGTCGCTGCCGTGCTCGTCGCCGCCCTCCTCGCCTACGACCGCCTCGGCGGGAACGACGAGGTCGCCCGGCGGCTCTACCAGGTCGGGCTGGCCGTCTCGCTGGCGTTCCTTGTCCTCTCTGCGACCGCCGCATTCGTCCGCCTGAACAACTCCCCGGCCATCGCCGCCACCTACCCGAACGACACGACAGACGTCGCCAACCGGTTGGCGGCGTCTGCTGGCATCGACTACGCGCTGGGCGTCGTCTTCCTGATCCTCGGCATCGTCCTGCTGCGCACCTATCACACGCTGCCGCTGGGCTTCGTGCTCGGCGGCGTGTTCCTCATCTTCACGGGCGGGGGCGGCGGAGGCATCATTTCGACGAGCGCGCTGGCACAGATCCAGTTCACGGCCACGCAGAACGTCGATGTCTTCGTCTTCGGCGCCGCTGTCGTAGGCACGATCGCCCTCATCTCCTACGGCCTCCAGCTTGAACGGGAATCCGCCGCGGGCGACGACTTCCCGGAGCTACCCGACGCACCACTAGACGGCTCCGGCGACGGCCCGCCGTAGCCCCAGGTCGCCAGAGCGCATCCGCCGCCGTGCGCGCCCGCGTGCGGTACGCTGCCCGCGCGATGGACCTCACCCGCTACATCCGCGATGTGCCCGACTTCCCCGCCCCCGGCGTCCTCTTCCGCGACGTGACGCCGCTGCTCCGCGATCCCGCCGCGCTCCGCTTCGTCCTCGACGAGATGGCCGCCGCCGTGGAGCAACGCCGCGCCACCGCCATCGTCGGCATCGAATCGCGCGGCTTCCTCTTCGGCGCGCCCGTCGCCGCACGCCTCGGCCTCCCCTTCGTACCCGTCCGCAAGCCGGGCAAGCTCCCCGCGGCACGCATGAGCGTCGAGTACTCGCTGGAGTACGGCAACGGCCAGCTCGATATCCACGCCGATGCGCTCACGCCTGCCGACCGCGTCGTCATCATCGATGACCTGCTCGCCACCGGCGGCACCGCCCTCGCCGCCATCAAGCTCGCCGAGCTGTTGGGCGCGCGCGTGGAAGGCTGTGTCGTCCTGATCGAGCTTGCCGCGCTGGGCGGTCGCGCGAAGCTCGCCGGCTACGACGTCCGTGCGCTCGTCCGCTACGACTGACGCGCGCTCGCGCCGGGGCGGCGTCCGCGCTACCATCGCCTCACCGGGCGCGCGCCGCCCGTCCCGCGCGAGGGCTTGAGTTGAACGAGGCGGTGACATGCCCCTTCCCACCATGAAGTCCCGCGAAAAGCGCCGCCTGATGGTCATCTCGCACACCCACTGGGACCGCGAGTGGTACCTCCCCTACCAGTCGTTCCGCCTCCGCCTCGTCGGCCTCATGGACATGCTGCTCGAGATCTTCGAGAGCGACCCCGAGTACAAGCACTTCATGCTCGATGGCCACGCCATCCCCATCGAGGACTACCTGGAGGTGCGCCCCGATCGCTTCGACGACATTGAGCGCGCCGTCCAGCAGGGCAAGCTCCTCATCGGCCCCTGGTACATCATCCCGGACGAGGCCCTGCCCGGCGGCGAGGCGCTGGTCCGCAACTTCCTGCGCGGCCATCGCGTGGCGAAGCTCTTCGGACCCGTGATGAAGGTGGGCTACATCCCCGACCCCTTCGGCCAGATCGCCCACATGCCGGCCATCCTCCGCGGCTTCGGCATCCCCTACGCCACCATGTGGCGCGGCGCCGACGACTCCCTCAAGACCACGGAGTTCTTCTGGCAGTCGCCCGACGGCAGCGAGGTGCTGACCATCCACAAGCCGAAGGGCTACGGCGCCGGCGCCACCCTCCCGTCCAACACGAAGGCCCTCGTCGCCCGCATCCAGGCCATCCGCGACGACCTGGAGCCGCTCGCCACGACCCCCTTCGTGCTCGTGATGAACGGCAGCGACCACCTGCCGCCCCAGCCGGAGCTGCCCGCGTTGATCCGCGCCGCCAACCAGGAACTGGAGGGCGCCGCGCTCGAGCACAGCTCGCTCCCCGACGTGTTCGCCGAGATCCGCCGCGTCATCGGCGACCGCGCCCACGAGTGGCCCCACCACCTCGGCGAGTTCCGCAGCGGCCAGCGCGCCCACCTCCTCCCCGGCGTCCTCTCCGCCCGCATGTGGATCAAGCAGCGCAACCAGCAGTGCGAGGACCTCCTCGCCCACTGGGCCGAGCCGTTCTCCACCTGGGCCGACATCCTCAAGCAGGAGGTCGGCCCGGAGTGGAAGCAGCCGCTGCCCCCCACGACCGCCCACATGCCCTTCCCCACGTCGGAGGAATCGATCGCCGCCCTCATCGACCGCGCCTGGAAGCACCTGCTGGAGAATCAGCCGCACGACTCCATCTGCGGCTGCTCCGTCGATAGCGTGCACGACGAGATGCGCCAGCGTTACGACTGGATCACGCAGATCGGCGAGGAGATCGTCCGCCAGTCGCTCCGCACCATCGGCGCGCTCGGCCCCGGCCACCCGCTCGGCACGATCGCCGTCTTCAACCCGACGCCGCAGCCGGCGACGGGCTACGTCACCGCCACCGTCCCCTGGGACGACGCGCGCCCCGTTGTCGCGCTCATCGCGCCGGACGGCAGCCGCGTCGCCGCCCGCCAGGTCGGCGCTACCACGCACGTCGCGCTGCCCGAGGGCGCGCCTGCGGGATTCGACCGCTCCCGCGCCGAGATCGGCTTCGTGGCGTCGGCTGTCCCCGGGTACGGCTATCACATCTACACCCTGGAGACGTCCGATACGCCGCTCCCGCCCGAGGTTCCGGACGGCCGCGCCATCGAGAACGAGCATCTCTTCGTCGAAGCAGACGCCGCCGACGGCACGCTCACCGTCCTCGACAAGCTCACGGGACGCAAGTACGCAGGCCTCAACCGCTTCGTCGATGGTGGCGACAAGGGCGACGAGTACAACTACTGCCCCCCGGAGACTGACACCATCGTCGATGCGCCCGCTTCGCCGCCGAAGGTCCGCTCGGAGCGTGCCGCCGGTGCCAGCATCCTCACCATCGAGATGACGTACGCGCTGCCGGCCTCGCTCGCCGCCGACCGCATGGCGCGCGGCAGCGCCACCGCATCCGAGCGCATCGTCACCACCGTCACGCTCACGGACGGCGTCCCCCGCGCCGATGTGCAGGCCGTCGTCTTCAACGCCGCCGAGGACCACCGCCTGCGCGTTCACTTCCCATCTGGCGTCCGCACGGCCGTGTCGAAGGCCGACCAGCACTTCGGCGTCATCGAGCGGCCGATCGCCCTGCCGGACTGGGACCCCGAGACCTGGATGGAGCAGCCGCTCGGCACGTACCCCCAGAAGGCGTTCGTCAGCGTCGACGACAGCGAGTTCGGGCTGACGATCGCGAACCGCGGTCTCCCGGAGTACGAAGTGCTGGACGAGCCCGGCGGCGCCACGATCGCGCTCACGCTCCTTCGCTGCGTCGGCTGGCTCTCCCGCGCCGATATCGCCACCCGCCGCGGCGGCGCCGGCCCGCAGCTCCGCACGCCCGGCGCCCAGCTCCACGGCCGCAACGTGTTGGACTACAGCATCATCCCGCACGCCGGCTCCTGGGTGGACGCCGGCGCGCACGTGCAGGCCGTGCAGTTCCTTCGCCCCATGCGCGCCCGCTACAACCGCCACGGCCTCGGCCACATCCCCGCCGAGGATCAGCTCCTGCTGGTCGATTCCCCCGCCTTCCCCGTCAGCGCCATCAAGCGCGCGGAGGACGGCGACGGCGTCATCGTGCGCGTCTACAACATCACCGCAGGCGAAGCGGAGGCGCACGTCCGCCTCAAGCCGCTCACCGGCTCGGCGGAGATCGTCAACCTCAACGAGGAGCCGGAGGCCGGCGTCCCGATCGTCCACGGCGGTGTCCCGGTCCACGCGCGCCCGAACCAGATCATCAGCATTCGCTTCCGGCGGTAACCGCGCAGCGCGCTGCGCTTCCGCCGCGTCGGTGCCCCTGATGCAGCGCTGGCGCCCTCGCCCGCGCCCGCCGCGCCGCAGGGAACGCTCATGCAGGACGATCATCGCCATGGTCTCCTTCATAGGCGGACACAATCGCTGGCCAGTGAGACCCGGACAGAATCGCTAACCAACAACAAACGCGCCCGCGTCTTGACACCCTCCTCGCCATCCCGCTACCCTGACGCCACTTCGATACGGATCGGCTGCGATCGGGAAGAGTAGCCGCGGCAGGCGGGCCGATAAGAGAGCCGGGCAAGGTGAAATCCGGCCGCCGCGCGGCGCTGCGAATGGACCCGGGAGCCTCGGACCGAACGCTGATGGAGCGCAGGCGCCCTCGCCCGTGCAACCGCGTCAGCCAGTAGGCTCCGACGGGATGGGCGCCGTTACAAACGCCCGCGGCATCGGTGCAGTGCGCGCCCGTGCCGGACCGAGATCGCCGTGCCTGACGCGCGGCGGATGCAGGGTGGTACCGCGAGCAAGCTCTCGCCCCTCAGTGGGCGGGAGCTTTTCTGTTTCCACGCCGCGAAGTACCGAGAAGTGCAGAGAGCGAAGAGCGGACGACAACCGACAACCGACGACAGGAGGCTAGCGATGTCCACCGACACAACCAAGTACAACCTCAGCGAAAACGATCTGCCCACGCACTGGTACAACATCGCCGCCGACCTCAAGCAGCCCGCCCCGCCGCCGCTCCACCCCGGCACGCACCAGCCCATCGGCCCCGCCGACCTCGCGCCGCTGTTCCCGATGGAGCTGATCAAGCAGGAGGTCTCGCAGGAGCGCTTCATCGAGATCCCCGATCAGGTGCGCGAGGTCTACAAGATCTGGCGCCCGACGCCGCTCGTCCGCGCGCGCCGGCTCGAGAAGGCGCTCGGCACCCCGGCGCACATCTACTTCAAGTACGAGGGCGCGTCGCCCGTCGGCTCGCACAAGCCGAACACCGCCGTCGCCCAGGCGTACTACAACAAGCAGGAAGGCGTCACCCGCCTCACCACCGAGACCGGCGCCGGCCAGTGGGGCACCGCGCTCGCCATGGCCTGCAACTTCTTCGGCATGGAGCTGAAGATCTACATGGTAAAGATCAGCTACGAGCAGAAGCCCTACCGCCGGTCGATGATGCACGTCTTCGGCGCCGACGTCGTCGCCAGCCCCAGCCCGGACACGAACGCCGGCCGCCAGATCCTCGCCGCCGCGCCGGACAGCCCCGGCAGCCTCGGCATCGCCATCAGCGAGGCCGTGGAAGACGCCGCCACGCGTGACGACACGAAGTACTCGCTCGGCAGCGTGCTCAACCACGTGCTGATGCACCAGACCGTCATCGGCCAGGAGGCCATGAAGCAGATGGAGATGGCGGGCGAGTACCCGGACATCGTCATCGGCTGCGCCGGCGGCGGCTCCAACTTCGCGGGCCTCGCCTTCCCCTTCATGCGCGAAAAGCTTGGTGGCGCGAAGAAGACGCGCTTCATCGCCGCGGAGCCCGAGGCCTGCCCCTCGCTCACGAAGGGCGAGTACCGCTACGACTTCGGCGACACCGCCGGCATGACGCCGCTCGTCAAGATGTACACGCTCGGCCACACCTTCATCCCGGAGGGCATCCACGCCGGCGGCCTCCGCTATCACGGCATGGCGAACCTGATCTGCGAGCTGTACGACCAGGGCTTCATCGAGGCGAAGGCCTACCACCAGAACGCCGTCTTCGAAGCCGCGCTCCAGTTCGTCCGCACCGAGGCGATCGTCCCGGCCCCGGAGTCCGCCCACGCCATCAGGGCCGCGATCGATGAGGCGCTCGCCTGCAAGGAGTCCGGCCAGTCGAAGGCGATCCTCTTCAACCTCAGCGGCCACGGCTACTTCGATATGAGCGCCTACGACAACTACCTCGCCGGCAACCTCAAGGACTTCGCCTACCCCGCCGAAAAGGTCGCCGAAGCGATGAAGCAGGTGCCGGTGCTGGCATGACGGCAGCAAAAAAACGGCGACGAGCGAGGTCGGCGAAGACAACAGACGACAGACAACAGACAAAAGAACGGCGGCGCCATCGAGGGCAGCAGGTGACAGGCGAGGTATAGCCATGACGGAGGGTGGGACGCGGGCGCGGCACGACTTCCGCAATCTCGAAGTGTGGCGGAAGGCGCAAGACCTGGCGGTGGCTGTGCTTGTGCTGATAAAGCCGTTGCCGAGCGATCGGGCCACGGCGGTGTTGGTGCAGCAGGTGGTGAAGTCCGCGACTTCCGTCGGAGCGAACGTCGCCGAAGGACACGGTCGCTTCGCTGCTGGTGCGTACCGCAACCATCTGTCGATTGCGCGGGGCTCGGCGAACGAGACGGTGCACTGGCTCGATCTGCTGTGCCGGGCCGGTTATATCACGGAGGCACAACGCCGGCCGCTCGACGCGATGTGCGACGAGATACTCCGCATGGTCTCCGCGCAGATGATCGAGTTGGACCGGCAGACCGGTAACGGGAAGGCGTTTCGTGAGGAACGAGGCTCGTATGCCGCAGACTGACCGCGGGTCATCTGTTGTCTGTTGTCTGTTGTCTGGCCTCACTTCCTTCAGGCAAGGCGACCGCACGCTTCACGGGGGCCGCCCATGACGCCGCCGCCGCCGCGCCGCCGCATCCTCACCGGCATCCGCCCCACCGGCCCGCTCCACCTCGGCCACTACGCCGGTGCCCTCGAAAACTGGCTGCGCCTCCAGAAGGACTACGAATGCTTCTTCCTCATCGCCGATTACCAGGTGTCCGACTACGCCGACGACATCGACCGCGTCCGCGCCTCCGTCTGGGAGGTCGCGCTCGACTGGCTCGCCGTCGGCCTGGACCCGGACGGCAGCCACTTCGTCATCGAGAGCCAGGTGCCGCAGCACGCCGAGCTCTCCGTCCTGCTCTCCTGGTTCATCCCGCTCGGCCGGCTCCAGCGCAACCCCACGCTGAAGGCGGAGATGGACGACCTCGACCTCGGCAAGAAGGGCGTGCCCGTCGGCTTCTTCATCTACCCCGTCATGCAGGTGGCGAACATCCTCATGCCCCGCGCCCACCTCGTGCCCGTCGGCGATGACCAGCTCCCGCACATCGAGATGACGCGCGAGATCGCCCGCAGGTTCAACCGCGACTTCGGCTACGTCTTCCCGGAGCCGGAGCCGCTGGTCGGCCGCGTGCCGCGCCTCGTCGGCGTCGATGGCCAGGCGAAGATGAGCAAGTCCCTCGACAACGCCATCTACCTCAAGGACGATGCGGAGACCGTGCGCAAGAAGGTGATGGGCATGTACACCGACCCCACGCGCCTCCGCGCCACCGACCCCGGCCACGTCGAGGGCAATCCCGTGTTCATGTACCACGACGCCTTCAACCCGGACACCGCCGAGGTGGACGACCTCAAGGAGCGCTACGTCCGCGGCGCCGTCGGCGATGTGGAGGTCAAGCAGAAGCTCGTCGCCGCGCTCAACAACCTGCTCGATCCCATCCGCGAGCGCCGCGCGCACTTCGAAGCGCAGCCGAAACTTGTGCGGGATGCCCTTGCGAAGGGCAGCGACGCCGGCCGCGCCGCCGCCGAGGCCACGATGATCGAAGTGCGCAAAGCCCTCCGCCTCGACTACCTGGAGCGGGGGATGCCGGGATGACCGCCTGCACCCCCACGCTCGAAGACGTCCGCGCCATGGCCGGCCGCGGTAACGTCGTCCCGCTCTACCGCGAGATCATCGCCGACCTCGAGACGCCCGTCTCGGCCTACCTCAAGGTCGCCCGCGGCAAATTCTCCTTCCTGCTCGAGTCCGTCGAAGGCGGCGAGCGCCTGGCGCGCTACAGCTTCATCGGCACCGAGCCCTACCGCGTCCTCCGCACGGGCGACGGCGCCGCCTCCGGCGACCCGCTGCTCCAGATCGAGGAAGAGCTGCGCCGCTTCACCCCCGTCCCCGTCGAGGGCCTGCCGCGCTTCCACGGCGGCGCCGTCGGCTATCTCTCGTACGAGTGCGCCCGCTACTACGAGCCGAAGCTCCCCGTCCCCGCCGCCGACCCGCAGGCCCTCCCCGAAGCGATCTTCATGTTCTGCGACACGCTCCTCGTCTTCGACCACCTCCAGCACAAGATCAAGGTCGTCAGCCACGCCCGCCTCGATGGCGACATCGATGCGTCGTACCGGCAGGCCGAGTGGAAGATCGACGAGCTGGTGCAACGCCTCGCACAGCCGCTCGCCCGCCTCCCGTACGACAGCGCGCGCGCGACCATTGCGCCCGATCGCTCCATGGAGTCCAACAACACGCGCGATCAGTTCATGCGCAAGGTCGAGCGCGCCCGGGAGTACATCGTCCGGGGCGATACGTACCAGATCCAGGTGTCGCAGCGCTTCACGCGCCGCACCGACGCCCACCCGTTCGAGGTGTACCGCGCCCTCCGCGTCGTCAACCCGTCGCCCTACATGTACTACCTGGAGATGGACGACGTGCACTGCGTCGGCGCTTCGCCGGAGATGCTGATCCGCGTCGAGGACGGCGTCATCGAGACCCACCCCATCGCCGGCACGCGCCGCCGCGGCCGCGACGCCGCCGACGAGCAGCGCATGGCGCAAGAGCTGCAGTCGTCCGAGAAAGAGCGCGCCGAGCACATCATGCTCGTCGATCTCGCTCGCAACGACCTCGGGCGCGTCTGCCAGCCGGGCAGCGTGCAGGTCACCTCGCTCATGGACATCGAGCGGTACTCGCACGTCATGCACATGGTCTCCCACGTCATCGGCAAGCTGCGCCCGGACCTCTCCGCGTACGACGCGCTCCGTGCGTACTTCCCCCACGGCACCGTCACCGGCGCTCCCAAGATCCGTACGATGGAGATCATCGCCGAGCTCGAAGGAGAGCGCCGCGGCGGCTACGGCGGCTGCATCGGCTATTTCGATATGTCCGGCAACTGCGACAGCGCCCTCGCCATCCGCACCATCTGGATGAAGCCCGGCGTCGCCTACGCGCAGGCCGCCGGCGGCGTGGTGTACGACAGCACGCCCGAAGAGGAGTACATGGAGTCGCAGAACAAGGCCCGCGCAACCCTCCGTGCCATCGAGCTGGCCGAGGAGCGCCAGGACGACGCTCCGCGCGGCTCGCTGGGGTACTGACCGTGAGCCAGGCATCGCCGCAGCTCATGTCCGCCGCGCTCTTCGAGAAGGACGCGCACGTGCTCGCCGCCCACCGCAAGTCCGAGCGCCCGCCGTTCGCCGGCCAGTGGCTGCTCCCCATGGCACTCGTCCGCGAGGATGAGGCGGCGGAGGACGCGCTGCGCCGCCACGCCCGCGACCAGTTCGGGGTCACGCTCGGCGCGGAACAGTTCGTCGAGACCGTGTACCTCCAGGACCCGGACGACCGGCGCCAGTACGTGACGAACATCTTCCGCGCGCCCATCGAAGGCGGCCCGCTGCGCTTCAACGCCGGTGGCGATTACGACGACGCGCGCTGGGTGACCGCCGCCGACCTCGACCAGCTCTGGATGCCGCCCGCCCTGCGCGATCCGCTCGCCCGCATCATGACGGACCCCGACTACGTCTCCGAGATCGACTGGAGCCAGCCCGGCGAAGCGCGCCCCCTCGGCGAGCACCCGGCGCCCGAAGGCCCGCCGCCCGACAACCGCGCCGGCTGGGACACGATCTCCGCCGCGTACCAGGAGCACCGCTACGGCGACCGATACGGCGAGCGCCTGATGTGGTCCTGGCGCGCTTCCGAAGACGACCTGTACGTCCTCGGCGCCGTGCGCGGCAAGCGTGCCCTCGTGCTCGGCTGCGGTGGCGGCCAGGACGTCGTCGCCCTCGCGCGGCTCGGTGCCACCGCCGTCGGCATCGACCAGTCGCCGGCGCAGCTCGCCTACGCCCGCCGCTACGCCGGCAACCGCCGCGTCGACAACGCATCCTTCGTTGAGGGCGACCTCACCGACCTCTCCCGCTTCGACGACGCCAGCTTCGACTTCGCCATCAGCATCCACGCGCTGGACTACGTCGCGGATGTGGAGCGCGCGCTTGCCGAAGCAGCGCGCGTGCTCAAGCCGGGCGGCGTGCTCGCCGTCGCCGTCAAGCACCCGTTCGATGTCCACATCGATGGCGGCCCGCCGTACTCGATGAGCACGCCGTACTGGAGCGATCACTCCGACTGGACGTGGGAGTTCCCGGACGGCGTGTCCGCCCGGTTCCGCGCCTACTACCGCACGGTGTCCCGCTGGGTCGATCTGCTGGTGTCGGCTGGATTCGATCTCGAGCGCATGTGGGAACCGAAGGAGGACACGCTTCCGGCCGCCGCCGGCGACACCCTGGACAACGCCTGGATGGCGCTGCTGCCGTACACGCTGGTGCTGAAGGCGAGGAAGCGCTGATGCTGCTGCTCATCGACAACTACGACAGCTTCACTTACAACCTCGTCCAGTATCTCGGCGAGCTCGGCGCCGCCGTCGAAGTCGCCCGCAACGACGCGCTCACCATAGAGGACATCCAGGAGATGGCGCCCACGCAGATCATCATCTCGCCAGGCCCCGGCAACCCCGATGAGGCGGGCATCAGCAAGGATGTCATCCGCCGCTTCGCTGGCAAGGTCCCCATCTTCGGCGTCTGCCTCGGCCACCAGTGCATCGGCGAGGTGTTCGGCGGCATCGTCGAGGGCGCGGGCGAGATCAAGCACGGCAAGGTCTCGAGCATCACGCACGACGGCCGCGGCGTCTTCGCCGGCATCGCCTCGCCGATCGCCGCCACGCGCTACCACTCGCTCGCCATCCGGCCGGACAGCGTGCCGGACGTGCTGGAGGTGAGCGCCCGCAGCGAGACCGGTGTCATCATGGGCGTGCGCCACAGGACGCTGCCCGTCGAAGGTGTCCAGTTCCACCCCGAGTCCATCTTGACGCCCGATGGCCACGCCATCCTGCGCAACTTCCTGGCGATACGCGTGATATAGTGATATCGCGATATCAGGAGGTACCGAGGCCATGAAGCGACTGCTCGTCAACCTCGACGACGACACGTACGAAGCGCTCAGGCAGTTGGCGTTCCAGAAGAAGGCGCCCATGGCGAAGCTCGTGCGTTACGCGCTCGACAAGACATTTGAGGACGACCTGGACGCGATCATCGCCATGAAGGGCCTGGAGGAATATCTGACGGATCCCTCCGGCACCATGACGATCCAGGAGTACATGGAGAGCAGGGGCATTGTATCGGGTCAACGTCCCGCGAAAGGTGCAGCGCGTCATCGACGCGTTGCCAGCTAACGAGCGCGCGCGGGTGTCGCGGGCGGTCGAGGCGCTGGGCGGCAATCCGCGCCCGCCCGCAACCAAACGACTGACCGGCGTACCGCTGTGGCGGATCCGGGTCGGCGACATCCGGGTGATCTACAGCATCTGGGACAGGGAACAGGTCGTGATCGTGACCAAGATAACTCGCCGCAACGAGCACACCTATGACTGACACCTTCACCATCGCCGACGCCATCGCCAGGCTCGTCGAGCGCGACGACCTCTCCGAAGATCAGGCCGCCGCCTGCATGGAGGAACTGATGACCGGCGCCGCAACGCCCGCGCAGTTCGGCGCCTACGTCACCGCCCTCCGCATGAAGGGCGAGACCGTCGCCGAGATCGCCGGCATGGCGCGGGTCATGCGCGAAAAGAGCAGCCGCATCGTCGTCGACGGGCCACTCCTCGATACCTGCGGCACCGGCGGTGACGCCAGCGGCTCCTTCAACGTCAGCACCTGCGCCGCCTTCGTCGCGGCCGGCGCCGGCGCTCGCGTCGCCAAGCACGGCAACCGCGCCATGACCTCCCGCTCCGGCAGCGCCGATGTCCTCGAAGCGCTCGGCGCGAAGATCGACCTTTCCCCGGACCAGGTGCAAGCCTGTATCCAGCTCGTCGGCATCGGCTTCATGTTCGCGCAGGGCTTCCATCCCGCCATGAAGTACGTCGCCCCGCTCCGCCGCGAGATCGCCATCCGCACCGTGTTCAACCTGCTCGGCCCCCTCACCAACCCTGCCGGCGCCACCGCCCAGGTCGTCGGCGTCGCCCGCCCCGCCCTCGTCGAGACGATGGCCGCCGCCCTCGCGCGCCTCGGCAGCCACCACGCGCTCGTCGTCCACGGCGACGACGGCTTCGACGAGTTCAGCATCAGCGCCCCCTCCACCGTGAGCGAACTGGCGGACGGCGCCCTTCGCACCTACCGCGTCGCGCCCGAGGACGTTGGCCTGGAGCGCCACGACATCTCCTTCCTGCGCGGCGGCTCGCCCGTGCAGAACGCGACGGAACTCAAGCTCGTCCTGGACGGCGCGCCCGGCCCCCTGCGAGACTTCTCCCTGATCAACGCCGGCGCCGCGCTCGTCGCCTGGGGCGCCGCCGCCGACCTGCGCGCCGCCGTTCAGCTCGCGGCCCAGAGCATCGATAGCGGCGCCGCCGCCGCGAAACTTGCAGCTTTCGTCGAAGCGACGAACACCGTCTGATGACGCAGCGGGGGTACTGATGTCCGACGCCACCATCGTCGACAAGGTCGTCGCCAACAAGCGCATCGAGGTCGAGGCGCGCAAACTCCGCGAGCCGCTCGACGCGCTCAAGCGCCGCCAGGACCGCATCCCCACCGAGCAATGGAGCCTCGCCCGCGCCATCCTCGAGGGCCCGCGCGGCCCAAGCACGGGCGGCCATCGCCTCCAACTCATCGCCGAGATCAAGAAGGCCACCCCGTCGAAAGGACGCCTCGTCGCCACGCTCGAGCACCGCGCCATCGCCCGCACCTACACCATCGGCGGCGCAGCCGGGATCTCCGTGCTCACCGAGTCGAAGTACTTCCAGGGGTCGATCGACTTCCTGTCCGACTGCCGCGTCAGTATCGATGGCTACTACCCCGGTGGCCGCCCCGCCATGCTCCGCAAGGACTTCATCTTCGACCCCTACCAGGTCTACGAATCGCGCGCCTACGGCGCCGACGCCATCCTCCTCATCGTCGCCATCCTCTCCGACGACGAGCTGCGCCGTCTCGTCGATCTCGCCCACAGCCTGCGCATGGAGTGCCTCGTCGAGGTGGCGGACGAGGCACAGGTCGAGCGCGCGCTCGCCGTGGACAGCGACCTCATCGGCATCAACAACCGCGACCTCCGTACCTACCAGGTCGACCTCGCCGTCACCGAGCGCCTCCGCCCGCTGATCCCCATGGATCGCGTCGTCGTCGCACTCAGCGGCGTCCACACCCGCGCCGACTCCGAGCGCATGGCGGCCGCCGGCTGCCACGCCGTGCTCGTCGGCGAGGCGCTGATGACCGCCACCGACGTCCCCGCCAAGATGCGCGAGCTGCTGGTGTGAGCCCATGAACACCAACCCGCCGCTCGCCCTCGCCTCGCGCGATCTCACGGTCATCCAGATGCACGGCCAGCCCGGCAGCGGCAAGAGCACGCTCGCCCGCGCTCTCGGCCGCGCCCTGCACGTCATCGTCCTCGACAAGGACTTGTTCAAGTCCGCACTCCTCGACGCGGGTATCGGCGCAGACGCGGCCGGACCCGCTGCCTACGGCGTCTACTTCGCCGTCGCGGCCACGCTGCTCGCCCAGCACCGCTCGCTCGTGCTCGACAACCCTGTATTCTGGCCCGATGCGCTCGCCCACTCCCGGCGCGTCGCGGCAGCCGCCGGCGCGCGCTACCGCATGATCGAGTGCGTCTACCCGGACCAGCGCGAGCTGGCGCGCCGCCTGCAGTCCCGCGATGCGATGCCCTCGCAGCCGCGCACCCCGCTCGATCTCGCACAGTACCCCGGCGCTGCAGCCGTCACGGCCGGCGCAGAGCGCCTCACGCTCGATACGACCCGCCCGTTCCACCAGATCCTCGCGGAGGCGCTCGCCTACGTGCGCGAGCGCCCAGCGGCGCTCGCGTCTGGCCCCCGCGCCGCAGCGGGTATCCGATGACCCGCGTCAAGATCTGCGGCTGCATGCGCATCGCCGACGCCCTCGCCGCGGCTGAGGCCGGCGCCGACTTCATCGGCATCGTCTTCGCCGAGAGCCGCCGCCGCGTCTCGCCCGAGGAGGCGGCGCTGATCGCAAGCGCCGTCGGCACCCCGCTGCGCGAGATGGAGCAGGACGACCCCCCGCCGCTGCACCCCGGCCGCTTCGCCACCATCGATGCCTGGTTCCAGCACGGCGCGGCCGCGCTCGACCGCTTGCTCGCCCGCAAGCGCCCCCTCGTCGTCGGGCTGTTTGAAGATCAGCCTGTCGAGGAGGTCAACCAGGTCGCCGATGAAGCCGGCCTCGACCTCGTCCAGCTCAGCGGCGACGAGCCCTGGAGCGACTGCCTGCTCCTGAACCGCCAGGCGATCAAGGTCCTGCCGCAGCGCCTGCCCATGGACGCCCCCGGCGTCTTCGCCGCCGTCCAGCCAGGTGCCGCGCTCGCCCTCATGCTCGATGCCAGTCGCGGGACCGGCGCCACGGGCGACTGGGCCCTCGCCCGCCAGCTCGCCGCGCGCGCCCCGCTGTGGCTTGCCGGTGGCCTCTCGCCCGCGAACGTCGCGGCCGCGATCGGGCAGGTGCGCCCATGGGCCGTCGACGTGTCGAGCGGCGTCGAGACGGATGGCGCCAAGGACCCGGCGAAGATCGCCGCTTTCGTGCGCGCCGCCCGCGCCGCCGCGCTATGATCAGCCCGATGATCGGCAGCACAACGTGACCCGGCCCGCCGCGCAGCTCCCCGACCAGTTCGGCCACTTCGGCCCCTACGGCGGACGCTTCGTGCCCGAAACGCTCATGGTCGCGCTCAACGAACTCACCGCCGCCTACGAGCAGGCCCGTGACGACGAGACGTTCCAGGCCGAGCTGCACCACCTGCTCCGCACCTACGTCGGCCGTCCCACCGCCCTCTACTTCGCCGAAAACCTCACGCGCAAGCTCGGCGGCGCGAAGATCTACATCAAGCGCGAGGATCTCGCCCACACCGGCGCCCACAAGATCAACAACGCCATCGCCCAAGGGCTGCTCGCCAGGCGCATGGGCAAGCGCAAGGTCTTCGCCGAGACCGGCGCCGGCCAGCACGGCGTCGCCACCGCCACCATCTGCGCCATGCTCGGCATGGAGTGCACCGTTTTCATGGGCGCCGAGGACGTGCGCCGCCAGTCGCTCAATGTCTTCCGCATGAAGCTCCTCGGCGCCACCGTGGAGGTGGTGGAGAGCGGCTCACGCACCCTCAAGGACGCCATGAACGAGGCGATCCGCGGCTGGGTGACGCACGTCCGCGACACCTACTACCTGATTGGCAGCGCTGCCGGGCCGCACCCGTACCCCATGCTCGTGCGCGACTTCCAGTCCGTCATCGGCACCGAGGCCCGCGCCCAGATCCTGGATGCGGAGGGCCGCCTGCCGGACTACGCCGTCGCCTGCGTCGGCGGCGGTAGCAACGCCATCGGCCTCTTCCACCCGTTCGCGAACGACCTCAGCGTGAAGTTCATCGGCGTCGAGGCCGCCGGCGAGGGCATCGACACACAACGCCACGCCGCCACCCTTTCGAAGGGCCGCCCCGGCGTGCTCCACGGCTCGAAGTCGTACCTGCTGCAGGACGAATGGGGACAGGTGCAGGAGGCCCACAGCATCTCCGCCGGCCTCGACTACCCCGGCGTTGGTCCGGAGCACTCCTTCTACAAGGACACCGGCCGCGCCACCTACGTCGCCGTCACCGACATCGAAGCGCTGGACGGCTTCCGGCTCCTCAGCGAGACCGAGGGCATCATCCCCGCGCTGGAGCCCTCCCACGCCATCGCCCACGTGGCGAAGCTCGCCCCAACGCTCTCGAAAGACACGCTGCTCCTGCTCGGCCTCTCCGGCCGCGGCGACAAGGACATCAACACCGTGATCGCCGCCCTCGGACTGGAGCCATAGCGAGGTGCCCGGATTCAACAGCCGTCGTTGCGCTGTAAACGCGTGGCGTAGAGGCGGGCCTGAAGGCCTACGATCGTGGACGCTAGACCCATGACTCGTCGCCGGCGGATGTCGATTGCGATACTGCTCGCGCTGGCGATTCTGCCACTTGCGGCTTGCGGCAGGGCCATCAGAAACAAGTCATCCGTTACCCCCACTCCCTCGACCCAGGCCGACAGAGTTGCCGCGATCAAGACAAGCTACGCTCAGGGCACGCCCGTTCCCACGGTGCCGGCGCGCGCGCCTGATCTGCGGTTTGGCGTTACTGACATGTCCTTCATCGGTCCGGATCGAGGCTGGGTGCTCGGGGTCAGCGGAGTAGCCTCAGAAGTGCTCTACACGAACGACGCCGGTCGGACATGGACAAAGCAGTATGTCGGGGCCATCATCGGGTCGCGCATCGATTTTGTTGATCCTGCTCATGGCTGGGTCGTGGGGCGCGCTGCATGCACCGCTGCTCCCGGGCCTGGCTGTGACGGCGTGGTGCTCGCTACAAGCGATGGTGGCGCGACCTGGAAGAGAAGCAGCCCTACCGCTGAGTGGCTGACCGACGTCTCGTTCGTGGATGCGGCAGACGGCTGGGCGCTCGCGATTCAAAACTGCAACCGTTGCCAGGTAGCGCATCTTCTCCGCACGATCGATGGCGGAGCCACCTGGGAGACAACCGTCCTTCCGAGCGGCCGATACGAATCGCGCCCGCGCGCGCTGTTCCGCTTCGGAAGCAGCGGCATCATCGTGACAGGCAGCGGCATACTCGTCACGCACGATGGGGGCACAACGTGGATACCCAGGGCGAATGGGTGCAGCGCGGCATCGTTCCTTTCGAACGACTGGTTCGCTGATCCGCTTCACGGTTGGACCATCTGCGAAGACGGAAAGGCAGGGGGCACCACGGCTGAGAAATTCGTCTACGCAACGGCAGATGGTGGCTCGAGTTGGAGGCTCCGCTCGGAGTACATGTTCGATGCAGCCACCCCACCGGCCGGAGTTGGGCCGGCACCGGCGCCAGGGGCCACCGACATCGTGTTCGCCTCCGCAAGCAATGGCTGGCTCAGTACCGAATTAGGCTTGTACAGTACAGCGGACGGTGGCAGTTCTTGGGCGCGAATCTGGAGCTCAGACGCGAACTTCGGCAGACTACAGTTCCTCAACGACAGGGTCGGATTCGCGGCGATGAACTACACGTCGTTTGCCGTGACCGTGGACGGCGGCGCTGACTGGCAGGTGCGCACCCCGCTGCCGTAGTTACGCCTTCGCAGTCAGCGACGTCCCACAGTTCGTGCAGAACTTCTGGCTCTCGCCGCTCGGCGTCCCGCACTCCGTGCAGAACCGCCCCGTCCCCGCCGCGGCGCCGTTCGCCGATGCCGTCTGGCTTCCGCCGGCGCTCGGCCCCGACGCCGACGCCAGCACGTTTGTCGATGCGGGTGCCGTCGGTTCGTCCTCTTCCTTCGTCGCCTTGCGGAACTCCCGGATCCCCTTGCCCAGCGAGGCCCCTAGGTCCGCCGCCTTGCCCGGTCCGAAGACCAGCAACACGATCGCCGCGATGATCAGTAGCTCTGGCACGCCGATGTCCGGCATTTCGTCCTCTCCTCGATGATCTCGGCTCCAGCATACCGCGATCGCGCCCCGCCCATCATTGGGCATTCCAAACTGGCGACGTACCCCGGGTGCCGTCCACCCCCGTGGTACGATCTCCCCGCATGACCGATGTCTCCAGCCCCATCGGCATCTACGACTCCGGCGCCGGCGGCCTCGCCGTCCTCGCCGAAGTCCACGCCTTGCTCCCCGGCGAAGACCTCGTGTACTACGCCGATACCGCCTGGTTCCCCTATGGCCCCCGCCCCGCTGCCGAGATTCGCGCCCGCGCCGAGGCGGTCGCCCGCGAACTTCTCGCGCGCGGCGCGAAGCTCATCGTCGTCGCCTGCAACACCGCCACCAGCGCCGCCATCGCCGGCCTCCGGCAGACCCTCGACGTCCCCTTCGTCGGCGTCGAGCCGCCCTTGAAACCGGCTGCCGCCGTCACGCGCGCCCGCCGCGTCGCACTGCTCGTCACACCCGGCACGGCGGGCGGCGAGAAGCTCGCCGCACTCATCGACCGCTTCGGCTCCGAGGTCACCGTCGACACCATCGCCGCGCCCGGCCTTGCCGAGATGGTCGAAGCCGGCGATCTCGACGGCCCCGAAACGCGCGCCCTCCTCCAACGCTACCTCGCCCCGGTCCGGGCCTCCGGTGCCGACGTGCTGGCCCTTGGCTGCACGCACTACGCCTTCCTGCGCGACGCCATCGCCCGCGAGCTCGGCGACGCCGTCGCGGTGATCGATCCCGCGCCCGCCGTCGCCCGCCAGGTAGAACGCGTCCTCCGGGGCGCCGCGCTCTTGCAAGATCGCCCGGCTGGCGGCTCCGTCGTGTACCTTACGAGTGGCGATCCGCGCCACTGCGCCGCGATCCGGCGCCGCCTGCGCGCTGCAGGTGTCGCCATCCCGGAGGACGCGCCCGTAGCCGGGCGCAGCAGCACATGACCACCACCTTCCGGCAGAAGCTCGAAGCCGCATGGGAGCGCAGCGGCAGCCTCCTCTGCATCGGTCTGGACCCCGACCCTGCCCGCATGCCCATCGATGATGTCGCCGCCTTCAACATCGCCATCATCGAAGCCACCGCCGACCTCGTCTGCGCCTACAAGCCCAACGTCGCCTTCTACGAGGCGCTCGGCCCCGAGCGGGGCTACGCCGCCCTCCGGAAGACCCTCGCCGCCGTCCCCGGCCACGTCGTCACCCTCGCCGACGCCAAGCGCGGCGATGTCGAGCACACCGCGCGCGCCTACGCCACCGCGCTCTTCGACGACCTCGCCTTCGACAGCGCTACCGTGAACCCCTACCTCGGCGCCGATAGCGTCGGACCGTGGGTGGAACGACCCGGCAAGGGCGCGTTCATCGTCTGCCGCACGTCGAATCCCGGCGCCCCCGATCTCCAGGACCTGTCCGTGGCGACCGGCGCCGGGCCACGTCCGCTCTTCGAGGTGGTCGCCGATCGCGCCCGGTCGTGGGATCGCCATCAGAATATTGGCCTCGTCGTCGGCGCCACCTACCCCTCCGAGATGAAGCGCCTGCGCGCGCAGTGCCCCACCCTGCCCTTCCTCGTGCCCGGCGTCGGCGCCCAGCAGGGCTCGCTCGCCGAAGCTGTGCGCGCCGGAATCGATGAGCGCGGGCGCGGCCTGCTGATTAGCGCCTCCCGCGCCGTCACCTACGCCGCTCGCGACGCCGGCTTCGCGCAGGCCGCGCGCCGCGTGGCGCTCCGCCTCCGCGACGAGATCAACCGTGAGCGTGAGGCGATCCTGGCCGCCCCCCGAGGCTGACCCATGAGCGAGATCGTCGACTTCCGCATGGCCGACCTGCTGCGGCTCCGCAAGCCCCACCCCTGCGGCGGCTATCAGTGGGAGGTCGTCCGCGTCGGCGCCGATATCGGCATCAAGTGCCAGACCTGCCGCCACCGTGTGCTCCTGGACCGCCGCACGCTCGAAAAGCGGCTCAAGGCGTTCGTCAGCCGCGGCCCGGAGCCAGACCCGGAGCAGGTGCGCATCGCCCTGGAGCGTGACTGATGGCGCAGACCCGCGGCGCCATGCTCAGGCTCTCCGCCCTCGTCGGCGAACGCTCCCTCTTCGAGCACAACGACGACTTCCGCAAGCTCTGGATCGCCCGCCTGCTCTCGCACATCCCCGTCAACGCCCTCGTCTACACCATGCTGATCCTGGTCGTCGATGCGACCGGCAAGAGCTTCTTCAGCAGCCTCTTCGTCGTCGCCTACATCGCGCCGACGGCCGCCCTCGGCACCGTCTCCGGCGTCCTCGTCGACCGCATGCCGAAGGGGCTCGTGCTCGCCGGCAGCAACGCCGTCCGCGCCGGCCTCTGCATCCTCCTCGCCATCTCCACGGGCAACGTGATCACCATCTACGTCATCGCCGTCATGTTCGCCGTCGCGTCGCAGATCGCCGGCCCGGCCGAGGGCGCCGCCCTCCCCGCCGTCGTCGCCCCGGCCGACCTCACCGCCGCCAACTCGCTCAACAACCTGCAGGCCCTCATCTCCCAGATCGTCGGTTTGATGATCCTCCCTATCGTCTTTCTCAAGACCGTCGGACCGGAGGCGCTCGCCATCGCTTGCGCCGTCATGTTCGCCGTCGCCGCGTTCAACTTCCGCCTCATCGATGGCCTCGGCGGCGCCATCAGCGAGATGCCCGACTCCATCGCCGAGACCCGTGAGCGCTTCGCCGAGGCCTGGCACCGCCTCTCGCTCGATTCGGTGTCCTACATCAGCATGGTGGTCGTCGTGCTCGCCAATACCACCGGCCTCGTCGTGGTCACGCTCCTCCCCCGATTCAGCGCGCAGGTGCTCCACGTCAACACCGAGAACGTCATCTTCGTGGCGGCCCCCGCCGCCATCGGCATCTGGCTCGCCATGCGCTTCGTGCGGCGCCTCTCCGGCCGCGTCTCCCCCTGGATCAGCGTGGGCGGCTCCTTCGCCGCGCTCGTCGCCGGCGTCGTGCTCCTCGCGTTCGTCCCGCTCTTCGGCGACGGCCTCGCCGCCGCCAACCCCCTCGGCCTCTTCGACCCCGGTCCCTTCGGTCAGGGCACGGCGCGTATTATCATCTCTTCGGTGCTGGGCGCCTGTTTGGCGTTCGCCTTCACCTTCGTGAACATCGTGGGCAGGTCGGTGATCAACGAGCGCATGCCGCAAGAGATGCAGGGACGCGTGTTCGCCGGCCAGAACGTGCTGACGACCCTCGCCTCCATCGCCCCCATCCTCCTCACCGGTCTTCTCGCCGATGTCATCGGCATCTCGCCTGTGTTCGTCCTCATCGCCATCGTTTGCGCCCTGCTCGCCGCGTACTACACGGCGAAGAACCTCGCCCGGCCGGCGGCAGCGCGATAGATGGCGATCACCACACCCGACCGGCCTACACTCCGCCACGCGCCTCCCCCCAGGCCGCGCCCCGTCCTCACCAACCGCAGCTTCCTCCTGCTCTGGCTCGCCCAGCTCATCTCCCAGTCCGCCCAGAACGCCATCCTCTTCACGCTGCTGGTCATCGTCACCAAGCTCACCAGCGGCTCCACGTTCACCTCGCTGCTCGTCCTCTCGTTCGTCGTCCCCTCGATCGTCTTCGGTATCTTCTCCGGCGTCCTCGTGGACCTCTGGAGCAAGCGCCTCCTGCTCATCTACACCAACCTCGCGCGGATGCTCCTCGCCGTCTGCTTCCTCCTCTCGCGCGATCACGTCTCCCTGCTCATCCTCATCAGCATCTTCTTCGCCACCGCCAGCCAGCTCTTCGGCACCACCGACGCCGTCACCGTCCCGTCCGTCGTCCCGAAGGACCAGCTCATCGCCGCCAACAGCCTCTTCAGCCTCGCCGTCACCGGCTCACAGCTCGCCGGCATGATCTTCCTTGCACCGATTCTCCTGCCCACGCTCGGCGAAGGCTGGCTCTTCGTCATCGCCACCGTCATGTTCGCGATCTCCGTGCTCTGCGCCTACTTCATGCCGCCCATCCATCACGAGGACGACCATCCTGACCGCCAGATGCCCACCGTCCGCGAGCTGCGCAACGCCGCCGGCGACTACGCGCGCACGCTGCGCACCCTGGCGAGAGACCCCGTCTCGTCCCTCGCGCTCGTCCACTACGCCACCGGCAGCTCGCTCGTCCTCCTGTTCGCCGTCCTCGTGCCCCGCTACATGCAGGCGATCCTCAAGGTCTCACCGGACAAGGCCGTGACCATCTTCGCGCCCGTCGGCATCGGCGCCATCATCGGCCTCCGCGCCCTTCCGCTCATCGCCGCCCGCTTCGGCAAGAGCCGCACCGTCATCATGGGCATGTGCGGCCTCGCTATCTGCGTCCTCGCGCTCGGTCTGGTCGAACCCTTCTCTCGCCTGCTCCAGCACACCGATAACTTCAACCCCTTCTCCGGCGAGCGCGCTGGCGGGCTCTCGATCCTCGTCCTGCTCACCATGGCCTTCGCCGGCCCCCTCGGGTTCACCTATGCGCTCGTCAACGCCCCCGCCCAGACCGTCCTCCACGAGCGCGCCCCCGCCGAGATGCGTGGCCGCGTCTTCGCCGCCCAGGTCGTCCTCGCCAACGCTGTCGGCATCCTGCCCCTCATCCTCGCCGGTTCCGTAGCCGATATCTTCGGTGTGAGCCCGGTGCTCTTCGCCATCGCCGCCGTGATGGCCTCGATCGCCGGTGTGAGCATTTTTCTGGAGGCCAGATGGTCTACAGGCGCACCGCCGCCGCCCGCACGCGCCCTCCCGCCCTAGGCGAACTTCCGTTCGTTGACACCGCGAACGCGCCGTGGCTAGACTTGATCGGTTGCGGATGGAGGGTTGGGCCTGTTGATTGAGATGACGATCGAAAGCATCAGGGTCAGCCTGATGAACTACCAGCGGGTGGTCATCCTCAGGGAAAAGTCGTCCGACCGCTACCTCCCGATCTGGATCGGCCCGGCCGAGGCCGACGCCATCGCCGTCCAGCTCCAGGACGTCGCCGTCGCCCGCCCCCTCACCCACGACCTGCTCCGCTCCGTGATCGACACGCTGGGCGCCGCCGTCCACCACGTACTCGTCAACGATCTCTCAAACGATACGTTCTACGCCCGCATCTACCTCGACGTGAACGGCGGCATGATGGAGATCGATTCCCGTCCCAGCGACGCCATCGCCCTCGCCGTCCGCGCCAAGGTGCCCATCTACGCCGAGGAGCAGGTCCTGGACCGCGCCGGCGTCATGCTGGACAAGGAAGGCGAGCCGGTCGAAGGCGCCGAGCGCGCCGGCGCCCCCATGGACCCGGAGGAGCTCGAAAAAATGTCCGCGTTCAAGGACTTCATCGAGAGCCTCGACCTCGACGACTTCGACAAGCGCAAGTCCTAAGGCGTCGTTGCGGGCCGCGGACGGTGTTTCGACGGCCGCGGTCGCTCGTCGGTACACGTCCACGCCGAAGTCGGTCGCTCGGTGGTGTAGCCGGTCCGCCGCGGGGGGGATCGCCGCGGTGGGCGGTCGTGAGCCCGCGAACCCGCGCTCCATGATCTGGCCCGCCGGGGCCCAACAAGCCCGATCGCTACCTTCTCGGCTCGTACCGCATCGCCACCGCCCCCGATCCGAACTCCAGCCGGCCCACGAGCTTCAGGTCGACAGGCTTCGATAGCCCCGCGAACAACGTCGGCCCGTGGCCCGCTAGCCGGGGATGCACCACGAACTCGTACTCATCGATCAATCCCAGCTCCGCCAGCGCCAGCGGAAGCTGCACGCCTCCCACCAACAGCCCCTTACCCGGCTCCCGCTTGAGCTGCTCAACGGCCTTGCCCAGGTCCCCGCGCACGAGCTCCGCGTTCCAATCGACCCGCTCCAGGGTGCTCGACACGACGTACTTCTTTGCCGCGTCGATCGTCCGGGCGAAGGGCTCCGTCCAATCAGGTCTCACTCCCGTCGGCGCCGGCGGCCGCCATGCTGCCTCCATCATTTCGTACGTCACCCGGCCAAAGAGAAGCGCATCGGCCTCGTTGATGTTCTCGACCGCGTGACGATGCAAGTCTTTGAGGAGAGCGGCGGCTATGGCTTCGTCCGCCGGAATCGCACGATGATCGCAGCACCCGTCCAATGTGGCGTTGATGGAATACCGGAGCGGTCGCATTGCGCAAGACTACCACCTGCTCGGGACCCGGATCGACCGCTCGGCCTCCGACGCGGACGACGACCCCGGCCCCTTCGGCTGGATCAAATCCGAGACCCTCGACAACGTCGTCCGCGGACGAGCCCACGCTCGATCGGACCACCAAAATCCGCGACACGCCACCCGGTCCTGGCCGAGCGCCCGCCCCGCCCACGCCCAGCCTTGCCGGCTGCCAGCTCGGCCCGGCGTACCCTTGTCTGAGGCTATGCCAACGCGCATACTCTAGCGGCCCTGGGGACGGCCCGGCCGGGCGATCGTGCAAAATTTCACGTTGACCGCCCGGAATCGATTGTGATAGGATTCGCAAAGTCCGGAGGGTCGACCGGAGGCGTACCGTGCAGCGCCTGACCCCGGCGGTGCAGCTTCTCGGGCTCGGGTCCTACATCGCGGTGTGCATCGCTGGAGGCACCATCGGCGGCTATTTCCTCGATGGCGCCCTCGGCACCGGCAAGGTCCTGACCCTCGCCGGACTGGCATTGGGGTTGGTGGCCGCCTTCTACGGCGGCTATCGCATGCTCACGGAGACCATCGCCGATATCAACCGCTGGGAAGAGCGGCAGGCGAAAAGGAAAAAGAACGCCCCTTGAAGAATCCCAGGACCTGGCTCATCGTCATCGGCGCGCTGGCGCTGCTGCTTGTCGGCTTCGTATTCTTCCGCAGCCCCAAGCCGATCATCGAGATCAAGGCCGAGACGCTCACGAAGATCGGCCCCTTCCCGCTCGTCAACACCTACGTCACCTCGCTCACCGTCGTCGTCGTGCTGATCGTCGTCGCCTACCTCGCCACGCGGAAGATCGGCCTCGTCCCCTCCGGCCTCCAGAACCTCGTCGAATCCGTCATGGAGGCGATGTACAACATCTGCATCAACACCGCCGGCGAGAAGAACGGCCGCCGCTTCTTCCCCGTCGTCATGACCATCTTCACCTTCATCTGGATCGCTAACTGGATGGCCCTCCTCCCCTTCTTCAACGCCATCGGCAGCGTCGAAAAAGTGACCGCCGACGAGTTCAAGCCCCAGGCCGTCGTCTTCAGCAAGTCCGCCGGCATCAGCCTGATCAGCCCGAACCAGAAGTCGCTCGAGTTCGATAAAGCCGCCATCGCCGGCGCCTGCGCCTCCTACGCCACGCCGCCCGCCGGCGCCGATGCCGCCGCCTTCGCCGCGCAACACACCAGCTGCCTCGCCGGCCAGCGCGGCCTCGCCATCGCCACCAAGCTCGATGCGAAGGAAGGAACCGCCAGCGGCGTCGCCTCCTGCACCGGCACCCCCGGCGATGAGGCCTACGACCTCTGCCTCGTCCACGCCTCCGATAAGGCCATCGAGGAGCTCCACGCCGGCGGCAAGCAGCTCGGCGTCCTCGTCCCCTACTTCCGGAGCATGAATACCGATATCAACTCGCCCCTCTCCATCGCCATCATGGCCATGATCTTCATCGAGTTCTGGGGCATCACAACGCTCGGCGTCCTGAAGTACGGCGCCAAGTTCCTCAACTTCAGCAGCCCGATCAACTTCTTCGTCGGCATCCTGGAGTTCATCGCCGAGCTCGCCCGCATCATCAGCTTTACCTTCCGTCTCTTCGGCAACATGCTCGCCGGCGAAATCCTGCTGCTGGTGATGACGTTCCTGGTGCCGTTCCTCGTCGCCCTGCCCTTCTACGGTCTCGAGACGTTCGTTGGCGTCATCCAGGCGTTCGTCTTCGCCATGCTCACGCTCGTCTTCGGCGTCCTCGCCGTGTCCTCGCACGGCGATCACGAAGACGATGCGCACGACGAGCCGCACGGCCAGCCGCTGCCGGCCGCGGCGCACTGATCTGGGGAACCCTCCCCGCCGCGGCGGGGTGAAAACGACAGGCAACACGCCCGTGCGGAGCGGGCCACAAGGAGGAGTCGAATCTTGGACATCGCAGCTATCCTTCCACTGCTCGCGTTCACCGATGCCGGGCTCAAGTACATCGGCGCCGGCATCGCCATCGGCATCGGCGGCCTCGCGCCCGCCCTCGCCATCGGCATGCTCACCGGCAAGGCCATGGAGGCCCTCGGCCGCAACCCGGAGGCCCAGCCCGTGATCCAGACCAACATGATCCTGGGCATCGCTTTCGCCGAGGCGATCGCGATCTACGCCCTGGTCGTCGCGGTGATGATCGGCTTCGTCTTCTAGAGAGCGGCCGTAGCGGCGCGCCGCGGGCGCGCCGGGCCAGGAGCTGACCATGATCATCCTTGGTATCGCCGATCTCGGCATCAACCTGCCGGTGCTCGTCGCCCAGCTGGTGAACTTCACCGTGCTGCTCGTCGTCCTCCGACTCGTCGCCTGGGGTCCCCTGACGAAGATGCTCGACGAGCGCCGCCAGCGCATCGCCGAAAGCCTCTCCGCCGCCGACCAGGCGAAGGCCTCCGTCGCCGAATCGGAACGGCAGGTGCAGGTGCAGGTCGAAGCGTCGCGGCGCGAGGCCCAGCAGCTCATCGCCCAGGCGCAGGAGATCGCCGGCCGCATCCAGGCCGACGCTCGCACGCAGGCCCAGGCCGATGCCGAAGCCACGCTCGCCCGTGCGCGTAACGAGATCCAGCTGGAGCGCGACACCGCCATCGCCGGCCTGCGCAAGGAGTTCGCCGACCTCACCATCTCCGCCGCCGAGAAGGTGATCAACCAGTCGCTCGACCGCGGCCAGCACCGCCGCCTCATCGAGGAGGCCCTCGCCGAGTCCAGCTTCCGGGAGAGGAACTAGCGTGATCAGCCCCAGCCGCCAGCTCGGCTCCGCGTCGTTCCCCTTCCCTCCAGGGAAGGGGCCGGGGGTGAGGTCGTGACCGCGTCCAGCGTCTCCGCGCGCCGCTACGCCGAGGCCGCCTTCGAGCTGGCCACCGAGGCGGGCGCGCTCGATCTCTGGGCCGCCGATCTGCGCGCCATCGCCGGCTTCACCGAGGAGCCGGACGTGGCCGCGATCTTCGCCGGCGGGCGCGTCCCCCGCGACCAGCGCCGCCGCCTGATCGATGCCGCCCTGGCGGCGGAGGTGAGTCCGCTGGCCATGAACCTGGCGCGTCTGCTGAACGAGCGCGACCGCCTGCCGCTGGCGCGCGCCATCCAGCGCGACTTCCAGGAGATGCTCGATGCCCGCCGCGGCGTCGCTCACGCCACCGTCACCACCGCCGTGCCGCTGGCCGATGACGAGCGCCGCGAGATCGCCGCCCGCCTCTCGTCGCTCACCGGCAAGGACGTGGATGTCACCCCCGTCGTCGATGAGGCGATCATCGGCGGCGTCGTCGCCCGCATCGGCGACCAACTCATCGATGGCAGCACGCGCACCCGTCTGCTGGCGCTCAAGCGCCGGCTGGAAGGCGCAACGAGGTAACGGGCCCCGCCCGGAGGTAACAGATGGCTATCCGTTCGGAAGAGATCTCCAGCATCATCAAGCAGCAGATCCAGCAGTTCGGCACGGCCTCGCAGACCGTCAACGTCGGCACCGTCGTCGAAGCTGGCGATGGCATCGCCCGCGTCCACGGCCTCTCCAACGTCGCCTACAGCGAGCTGGTGGAGTTCCCGAACGGTGTCATGGGCCTCGCCCTGAACCTCGAAGAGGACAGCGTCGGCGTCGTCGTCCTCGGCTCCTACGACGCCATCAAGGAGGGCGACGAGGTCCGCGCTACCGGCCGCATCGTCGAAGTCCCCGTCGGCGACGCCCTCCTCGGCCGCGTCGTCGATGCCCTCGGTCAGCCCATCGACGGCAAGGGCCTGATCGCCACCACGAAGACCCGTCCCGTCGAGCGCATCGCTCCCGATGTCACGACCCGCAAGTCCGTCGATACGCCGGTGCAGACCGGCATCAAGGCCATCGACGGCATGATCCCCGTCGGCCGCGGCCAGCGCGAGCTGATCATCGGCGACCGCGGCACCGGCAAGACCGCCCTCGCCATCGATGCCATTATCAACCAGAAGGGCGGCGACCTCCTCTGCATCTACGTCGGCATCGGCCAGAAGGCGGCCAAGATGGCCCAGCTCATGGGCATCCTGGAGAAGAACGGCGCCCTCGCCCACACCGTCATGGTCTCCGCCGCCGCATCCGACTCCGCCGCGCTCCAGTACCTGGCGCCCTTCGCCGGCTGCGCCATGGCCGAGGAGTGGATGGAGCAGGGCAAGGACGTCCTCATCGTCTACGACGACCTCTCCAAGCACGCCTGGGCCTACCGCCAGGTGTCGCTCCTGCTCCGCCGCCCCCCAGGCCGCGAGGCCTACCCCGGCGACGTCTTCTACCTCCACAGCCGCCTCCTGGAGCGCGCCGCAAAGGTCAACGAGGAGAACGGCGGCGGCTCCATGACCGCACTGCCGATCATCGAGACCCAGGCGAACGACATCTCCGCCTACATCCCGACGAACGTCATCTCGATCACCGACGGCCAGATCTTCCTGGAGAACGACCTGTTCAACGCCGGCATCCGCCCCGCCATCAACGCCGGTATCTCCGTCTCGCGCGTCGGCACCGCCGCACAGCGCAAGGCGATGAAGCAGGTGGCCGGCCAGCTCCGCATCGATATGGCGCAGTACCGCGAACTCCAGGCCTTCGCCCAGTTCGGCACCAGCGACCTCGACGCCGCCACCCGCCGCCAACTCGAGCGCGGCCAGCGCGCCCAGGAGATCCTCAAGCAACCGCAGTACGTCCCGCTCTCCATGGCCCAGCAGGTGTCGATCTTCTGGGCCCTCAACAACGGCTTCCTGGACGACGTCCCCGTCGAAAAGGTGCAGGCGTTCGAGGGCGCCCTCCACAAGTTCATCGAGAGCAACAAGCCGGAGATCACCGCGAAGATCACCGAGGAGAAGGCGATCTCCGACGAGATCGCCGCATCGTTGAAGCAGGCCCTCACCGATTTCAAGAACACCGTGCCGTACTAGCCACGTGATGATCGATTCCGCGACCCGCAACCGGCAACTAGGGACGAGCGACTAGCAGATGGCAACCGTCAGGCAGATCAAGCGGCGCGTCCGCTCGGTGACCTCCATCGCCAAGGTGACGAAGGCGATGGAGCTCGTCGCCGGCTCGAAGATGCGCCGCTCGCAGGCCCGCGCTCTCGCGGCCCGCCCCTACGCCGAGAAGATGATGGAGATCCTCGGCGACCTCGCCCGGCAGCGCGCCGAGGACGAGGAGGCGCACCCGTTCCTCACGGCGCGCCCCGCTCGCAACACGCTCATCCTCTACCTGGGCCCCAACCGTGGCCTCGCCGGCGGCCTTCCGTCCAACCTGAGCCGTAAAGCCGCGTCCTTCGCCCTCGAACAGGAGACGCCCGTCAGCTTCGTCACCGTCGGCAAGAAGGCCCGCGATTTCGTCGTCCGCGCCGGCCAGCCGCTCGTCGCCGAGTTCACCATGCCGGACTACCCCGGCATCGCCGATACCCTCGCCGTCACCGGCATCATCGTCGATGAGTATCAGTCCGCACGCGCCGACCGCGTCTTCCTCCTCTACCCGAAATTCATCAACACGGCCGTCCAGACGCCCGCCGTCCGCCAGCTCCTGCCCATCGAAGCGCACGACATCGAGGACCGCACCGCGAAGGACATCGATTACATCTACGAGCCCAGCGCCAAGGGTGTGCTGGACCAGCTCCTCCCGCGCTACATCGAGATGACCGTCTACCAGTCGATCCTGGAGACGGAGGCCAGCGAGCTCTCCGCGCGCATGGTCGCCATGCGCAACGCCACCGAGTCCGCCAACGAGATGATCCAGACGCTCACCCTCGTTTACAACAAGGCGCGCCAGGAGCAGATCACCAAGGAACTGCTCGACATCGTCGGTGGTGTCGAAGCGATGAACGCCTGAGGCGCCGCTCACGCGGACCACGGGCGCGGAGGTACAGATGACGACGACAACGGCAGGCCAGGGCAAGGTTTCGCAGGTGATCGGCACGGTCGTGGACGTGGAGTTCCCGGCCGGCGCGCTCCCCGAACTCTATAACGCGCTCGAGATCGCCTCCGACGGCGGCACCATCGTCGCCGAGGTGAACGCGCACCTCGGCAACAACTGGGTGCGCGCCCTCGCCATGAACTCGACCGACGGCCTCCGCCGCGGCGCCACCGTCCGTGACACCGGCGCCCCCATCACCGTGCCGGTAGGCCCCGCCACCCTCGGCCGCCTGTTCGATGTCCTCGGCACCGCGCTGGATAAGCGCGGCCCTGTCGCCCGCGACCACACCGCATCCATCCACCGCAAGGCGCCCGCCTTTGAGGAGCAGGAGACCCAGGTCCAGGTGCTCGAGACCGGCATCAAGGTCGTCGACCTGATCGCCCCGCTCGTCCGCGGCGGCAAGGTCGGCCTCTTCGGCGGCGCCGGCGTCGGCAAGACCGTGCTCATCAAGGAGCTCATCCGCAACATCGCCGCCGAGCACTCCGGCATCTCCGTCTTCACGGGCGTCGGCGAGCGCTCCCGCGAGGGCAACGACCTCTGGGTCGAAATGGAAGAGTCCGGCGTGCTCGACAAGACCGTGCTCGTCTTCGGCCAGATGAACGAGCCCCCCGGCGTCCGCCTCCGCGTCGCCCTCACCGGCCTCACCATGGCCGAGTACTTCCGCGACGAGTCCGGCCAGGACGTGCTGCTCTTCATCGATAACATCTACCGCTACACCCTCGCCGGCATGGAGGTCTCCGCCCTCCTCGGCCGCATGCCCTCCGCCGTTGGCTACCAGCCCACCCTCGCCACCGAGATGGGCGACCTCGAAGAGCGCATCACCACCACCCGCAAGGGCTCCATCACGTCCTTCCAGGCCATCTACGTCCCCGCCGATGACTACACCGACCCCGGCGTCGCCACCACCTTCGGCCACCTCGATGCCGTCGTCGCCCTCGACCGCGGCATCTTCGAGAAGGCCATCTTCCCCGCCATGGACCCGCTCGCCTCGTCGTCCCGCATCCTCGACCCCAACATCGTCGGCCAGGAACACTTCGATGTCGCCCGCGGCGTCCAGCGCGTGCTCCAGCGCTACAAGGATCTCCAGGACATCATCGCCATCCTCGGCGTCGAAGAGCTCTCCGATGAGGACAAGCAGACCGTCGCCCGCGCCCGCCGCATCGAGCGCTTCCTGGGTCAGGCCATGTTCATGGGCGAGATGTTCACCGGTATCCCCGGACAGTACGTCCCCGTCAAGGAGAACGTCCGCGGCTTCAAGGAGATCCTCGAAGGCAAGCACGACAATCTGCCGGAGCAGGCTTTCGTCAACGTCGGCACCATCGACCAGGCTATCGAGAAAGCCCAGAAGATGGCGGCCGGGTAGGGAGTGTGCCAGTGTGTCAGTCGGTCATCCCGGATGCTGTTGTCTGTTGTCCGTCGTCACCAGGTTCTAAGTTCTAGGTTCTGAGTTCTAGGTTCTGTAAACGCCATGCCACTAACCGTCGAAATCGTCACCGTCGAACGCACGATGCTCACCGAATCCGGCATCGATGAGGTGATCGCCCCCGGCGTCGAGGGCGAGCTGGCCGTGCTCCCCCAGCACGCCGCCTTCATGACCATGCTCAAGCCCGGCGAACTGGTGCTGAAGCGGGGCAACGACGAGATCCCCTTCGCCGTCACCGGCGGCTTCTTCGAGGTCCTGGACGACAAGGTGATCGTGCTGGCCGATGCCGCCGAGCGCGCCGACGAGATCGACGTCACCCGCGCCGAGCAGGCCCGCGAGCGCGCCCGCCTCGCCCTCGAGCGCCGCGAGAGCACCGAAGACCTCGCCGCCGCTCAGGCCGCCCTCCAGCGCGCCATGATCCGCCTCCGCGTCGCCGAGCAGCGCCGCCGCCGCACCAGCACCATCCGCCGCTAGGCGCAGGTTCTTGGGTCTAGGTTCTAGGTTCTAGGTTCTAGGTTCCCGGGTCCTACGTCCTGGCTTCCGCGCGAAGCGCGCCCTTCACCGCGTCGAAGAACAGCAAGGACATCACCGCCGCCGCCGCCGGCATCGACATCACGCCCACGAACGCCACCACCGCCGTCGAGACAACGCCGAAGCCCGTGATCTGCGCGATCAGCGCCGCCACCAGCGTCGGCGCCAGCACCGGCAGCCACGCCAGCGCTGCCAGCGTCGCGGTGCGCCCCAGCAGCACCGTCGCCACCAGCTCCGCCTCGCGCACCGTCGCACGTTGCGTCACCACCGACACCGCATAGAAGCTGTGCGAGAACACGTACAGCGCCGAAAGCGCGACCACCGCCATCACCAGCGGAAAGCGCCACGACCCCAGCCACTGGCCGCCCAGGCCCAGCGCCAGCCCCGCGACGAACAGCGCGCCCGCCATCGGCAGCCACGCCCGCGCGAACGCCATCGGCCGCGCCGCCAGCCGTCCCAGCGCCTCGGTCGCGTCCGGTTGCAGGTTCTCCGTCGCCCGGCAGAACGCCATCGTCGCCGTCGAGAGCGTCAGCGCCCCGGCGGCCAGCACCAGCGGCGCCACCAGGGCGTCGCTCACCGCGTTGTGCATCAGCCGCAGCACTACCACGGCGAACGCCGCCACGGACGCCCCCGTGAAACCGACGAATCCGTATTCGGCCGAATCCTGCACCAGCATCGCCACCGCATCCTGCAGCGTGCGCTGCAGTGCGCCGGGCGGCCGCGCCTCGCGTGTATACGATTGCATGGGCGATGGACCCCCTCAGTTCCCCAACGAAAGGGTCGGCCGGACGTTACACACCTGTTGCGGCGCTCACCGCTCTCTGGCGATCAGTCCTCGTACGGCACGGCCAGCGCCGGCGCCGGCTGCCCGAAGCGCGTCCACAGCTTCAGCGCGTTCCGCAGGCCGTCCATGCGCTCCGGCTCGCAGTCGAATCCCTCCAGCAGGCAGCGGTCCAGGTGGTACTCCATGATCCGCGCACCCACCTGGTCCAGCGCGCTCCGCGTCGCCATCGTCTGCGTCAGCATGTCCTCGCACTCGCGCCCTTCATCCAGCATCTTCTGGATGCCCCGCACCTGCCCCTCGATCCGCCGCAACCGCGTCGCGATGTCCTCCCCGAGCGTCTTGTTGACCATCGTGGGCCTCCTCCGGTCCGGCGCCCGGCTCTTCGCCCGCGTCAGACCTTGACATACCCCTTGGGGGTATACTATCATGGTGTCGAACAGCCGTCAATCGTCCCGCTGCCAACGGGGCCCGCAAGCAAGAGAAGGAGAACCCCAACCGCCATGGCAAAGCCCTACGACGTCACCGACGCCAACTTCGACACCGAGGTCATCAAGGCGGACAAGCCCGTCCTGGTCGACTTCTGGGCCCCCTGGTGCGGCCCCTGCCGCATGGTCGCCCCGGTGGTCGATGAGCTTTCCGATGAATACGACGGCAAGGTCAAGTTCGTCAAGCTCAACACCGACGACAACGTCCGCACCGCCTCTCAGTACGGCATCCGCAGCATCCCGACCCTGCTCGTCTTCAAGGGCGGCGAGCCCGTCGGCCAGATCATCGGCTTCCGCCCCAAGAGCGACCTCAAGAAGCGCCTCGACGCCGCGCTCTGAGTCGCCGCCCCGCCCGCCGCAACGTGCGGCGGGCGGGGCAGGCGTTCCGTCGCTCTGCTCTCTGCTCTCTGCTCTCTGATGTTTGATCTTTGATGTCCACCCTGACGACACCCGCTGACTACGACATCGCCATCATCGGCGGTGGCCCCGCCGGCCTCGCCGCCGGCCTCTACGCCGCCCGCGCCCGCCGCCGCACCCTCCTCCTCGAACGCAAGGTCATGGGCGGCCAGATCTCCCTCACCAGCGACGTCGAGAACTACCCCGGCTTCGACACCATCAACGGCTTCGACCTCGCCCAGCGCATGCACCAGCAGGCCGAGAAGTACGGCATGGAGACCGCGTCCGCCGAAGTCACCGCCATCGACCAGGTGGACGCCAAGCACGTCCTTCGCACCACGGACGGCGATATCGTCGCGAAGGCCGTGATCCTCACCGGCGGCGCCGATTACGACCGCCTCGGCGTCCCCGGCGAGGAGCGCCTGACCGGGCACGGCGTCTCCTACTGCGCCACCTGCGATGCCGCTTTCTTCAAGGACCAGGTCGTCGCGGTCGTCGGCGGCGGCGATGCGGCGATGGACGAAGGCCTCTTCGTCGCCCGCTTCGCCAGCAAGGTCCACGTCATCCACCGCCGCGACACGCTGCGCGCCAGCGCCATCCTCCAGGAGCGCGCCTTCGCCGAGCCGAAGCTCGACTTCACCTGGGACACCGTCGTCGAAGAGATCCTCGGCGCGGACGCCGTCACCGGCCTCCGTCTCCGCAACGTCCGCACCGGCGCTGTCTCGACCATCGATGTGGCGGCCGTCTTCGTCTTCATCGGCATGACCCCGAACACCGCCTACCTGCGCGGCAAGCTGCCCATGGACGGTGGCGGCCACGTCATCGTCAACGAATGGATGGAGACCGTCGTCCCGGGCATCTTCGCCGCTGGCGATCTGCGCGCCAACTCCGCTCGCCAGGTCGTCACCGCCGCCGGTGACGGCGCCACCGCCGCGATCCGCGCCGATCACTACATAACGGATCACTTCGGCCGGACGCGCCCTTCCTCCGAACGCCGCACACCTGCGCCCACCCTCCCGGCCCAGTGAGGTTTCACGAACACTCCGGCTTCCCCGGGGCCCGTGCCAGTCTCACCATCCCTCCCCCGTGCCGATACTCATGGCGAGGGAGACTCGATTTGGACCACACGGCCGCGCCCCTGGAAGCCGCCCCTGCCGGCCGACTGCTCTATCTCGCCGAGCACTTGACCGACTTGCACGCCGCGGCCGATCTGCCGTGGCTGGCCGGCCGCGTCGAGTTCCTCGGCGAACAGGCCGTCGGCGCACTCCTCACCGTCCTCGCCATGCCCGACGAGCGCGGCGCCTTCCGCCCCGTCCGCAGCTCCGCCCCGCGCACCACCGCCGCCCGCGACCTCTGGGCCGCGCTCGGCATCGACGCCCTCGCGACGAACTCACACGCCGCCGCCGCATTCGTCCGCGCCGAACACGCGGCCCGGCCCGACGCCGTCGACGTGCGCGATCTCTTCCCGGCCGCTGACGCCTCCGCCGTCGCCCCTCGCGCTATCGTCGCCCCGCTGCTCTACAATCGCGAGCTGGTCGGCGTCGCGCTCTTCGTTGCACAGCCCGATGACCTCGCCGAATCCATCGCCGGCATCCTCGCCTCCCACGCTGCCGTCGCCGCCGCACAGCTTCGCCAGCGCGACGAGGAGCGTCGCCTCCACTCCGTCGATGCGCGTCTCTGGGTGCCGGATGAACAGTTCCTCCTCGCCCAGTTCCGGCGTGAGGTCAACCGCGCCCGGCGCTACCGGCGCCAGCTCGGCCTCGCCCTCCTTCGCGTCGAAAACGAAGCCGAGATCCGCGCCCGCTTCGGCGCGTTCTTCACCGACCACCTCCTCCGCCGCATCGGCAGCCAGCTCTCCGCCAGCGTCCGCGACTCCGACGTCCTCGGCGCGCTCGATGGTGCCTATGCTGTCATCCACTGTGAGACGCCGCTCGCCGGTACGCAGCTCTCCGCCGAACGGCTGCGCGACGCCGTCATTGATATGGTGGCCCACCGCTTCCCGGAGGCACCCCCCGTCGAGATCTCCGTGCACGCCGTCGCTTTCCCTGCCTCGGCCGCCACCGTCGAAGACCTTGTCGGACAGCTCACCGGCACGTCTGCCCAGCGCCTCGCGTCGTAGCCGCCTGTCTCCGCCGAACCACCGACAAGCGCGGGTGCAGTGTCGTCGGCAGCTGGTGCACCCCGCGCTCGGAACGTCGCACGACAAGAGAGAGGGAGCCGGCAACCGGCTCCCTCTCTGTGTCGTCGTCCGTCCGCGGTGCCGCTACTCTTCGTCCGGCTCCGCTACGAAGCCCTTCGCGATCTCCGGCGCTGCCGGCACCGGCGCATCGTCGATCTCCGGCAGATCATCTTCTGCCGAGAGCAGCTCCTCCGGCGTCGGCTCGTCGACCTCATCGATCAGCATGTCGTCCTCGTCCGGCACCGCGCCCTCATCCTCGGGCTCGTCCAGCGCCAGCGATCCCAGCAGCCCGGCGATCTCGTCGTCGTCGTCCAGCTCGTCGCCTTCCTCCAGCTCCAGCGCCTCCGGCAGCGGGATCTCCTTCACCGGCGGCGGCGGCAGGTCGATCGTCGCCCGCGCCGGGATCAGCTTGCCGATGATCACGTTCTCCTTCAGCCCCATCAGGTGGTCCGTCTGGCCGCTGATCGCCGCTTCCGTTAGCACCCGCGTCGTCTCCTGGAACGACGCCGCCGCCAGGAAGCTGCTCGTGCTCAACGACGCCTTCGTCACGCCCAGCAGCACCGGTACCGCCGTCGCCGGCTCGCCGCCCTCCGCCAGCACGCGCGCGTTGATCTCCTCGTACTGGAACCGGTCCACGATGTCGTTCGGCAGCAGCGGCGTGTCACCCGGCACGTCCACCCGCACCTTCCGCAGCATCTGCCGCACGATCACTTCGATGTGCTTGTCATTGATCGTCACACCCTGTGACCGGTAGACCTTCTGGACCTCTTCCACCAGGTACAGCTGCACGGACTCCGGTCCCATGATCCGCAGGATGTCCTGCGGGTTGAGCGAGCCCTCCGTCAGCTGCTGCCCGGCGTGCACCGGGTCGCTGTTTTCGATCCGCAGCCGTGCCGCCGCGGGTACCGGGTACTCCCGCTCCTCCTTCTCTTCGTACACGATCGAGACGCGGTCCTTCCCGTTCACCACGACCCGCCCGCCGATGCGCGAGATCACGTCGCCCTCGCGCACCGCCGGCGCATCCTCCACTGCCTTCTTCTTGCTCCGCGACTTCGGCTTCGCCGCAGGCTCCGCGCTCTCGTCCTTGCCCGAGGCCAGCTCCGGCAGCCGTGCCAGGATCTGCCCCTGCTCCACGAGGTCGTCCTTCTTCACCAGCAGCTTGGCGCCCTTCGGCACCTCGTACTCGTCGCTGTACAACTCGGTGTTCTTCACCCGGATCCGCCGCGCGTCCCCGTCCCGCACGATCTCCGCGATGCCGTCGATCTCTGAGATCAGCGCCTGGCCCTTCGGCACCCGCGCCTCGAACAGCTCCTCCACGCGCGGCAGACCGCTCGTGATGTCGACGCCGCTCGCCACGCCGCCCGTGTGGAACGTCCGCATCGTTAGCTGCGTCCCCGGCTCACCGATCGACTGCGCCGCGATGATGCCGACCGCCTGGCCGACCTCCACCAGCTTCCCGCTCGCCGGGCTCCGTCCGTAGCAGTACCGGCACAGCCCCCGTTTTGCCTGGCACGTCAGCGGCGACCGCACGTACGCCCGCTCCAGCCCCAGCGTCTCGATCCGCGCCGCTCGCGCGTCGTCGATCTCCTCGTTGAAGCCGACAAGCATGCCGCCCGTCTCCGGGTCCTCCAGGTCCATCGCCGAGAACCGCCCGACGATCCGCTCCCGGAACGCCTCCAGCACCCCGGCCTCCGGCTGGTCCAGCCACACGCCCATCCGGGTGCCGCAGTCCTCCTCCAGGATGATCACATCCTGCGAGACGTCGATCAGCCGCCGCGTCAGGTAGCCCGAGTCCGCCGTCCGGAGCGCCGTGTCGGCCAACCCCTTGCGCGCGCCGTGCGTCGAGATGAAGTACTCCAGCACGGTCAGCCCCTCGCGGAAGCTCGAACGGATCGGCAGGTCGATGATCCGCCCCGAAGGGTCCGTCATCAGTCCGCGCATGCCCGCCATCTGCGTGATCTGGCTGATGTTGCCCTTCGCGCCTGATGTCGCCATCGTGTACACGGAGCCGTACCGGTCCAGTTGGTCCTGGATCGTCTGTTTCACGGCCTCCGTCGTCCGGCTCCACACCTCGACGGTCGCGTCGTAGCGCTCCTGCTCCGTGATCAACCCCGTCTCGTACTCGGAGTCGATCTCCTTGATGTGCCCCTCAGCCTGCTTGATCAGCCCCGCCTTCTCGGCAGGCACCTGCAGGTCGTTGACGGCGATCGTGATCCCGGACTGCGTCGCGTACTCGAAGCCGATCCGCTTGATGTTGTCGACAACCTCAGCCGTCGCCTCGTTGCCCAGCACTTCGTAGCAACGTGCCACGACCGTCTTCAACATCTTGCGGTCCATCCGCTCGTTCAGGAAGTCCATGCCACCGGTGATCGCCGAAGCCACCCCGCCCGGCAGGATCTCGTCGAAGATCAACCGCCCCACGGTCGTGTCGACCATCTCCGTGTGCCCGCGGCCCGTCGTCTCCTCCGGCTCGGCCACCGCCACCGCCGTCGAGGTCATGCTGAACGCCTCGATGGCGTCCGCGTGCCCTTCTGGCAACTCCGCCAGGGCCTCGGCCGGTGCCGCCCGCCGCGGCTTCTCGTACGGCAGCCGCACGCGGATCTTCGCCTGCAGGTCAACGATGCCCAGGTCGTGCGCGAACCGCGCCTCGGCCGCGCTCCCGTACACGCCTTCTGCCGGCTTGCCGTCCTTCGCCGGGCGGTACGCCCCGCGGCCGTGCGGCTTGTCCAGCGTCAGGTAGTAGCACCCCAGCACCATGTCCAGCGTCGGCGCGATGATCGGCTCGCCCGATCCCGGGTTCAGCAGGTTGCGCGTCGAAAGCATGATCTGCCGCGCCTCCGCCACCGCCTCCCGCGATAGCGGCACGTGCACCGCCATCTGGTCTCCGTCGAAGTCCGCGTTGAACGCCGTGCACACCAGCGGGTGGATCTGGATCGCGCTCCCCTCGATCAGCACCGGCTCGAACGCCTGGATCCCCAGCCGGTGCAGCGTCGGCGCCCGGTTCAGCAGCACCGGCCGCGTGCCGATCACCTCGTCCAGCACGTCCCACACCTCGGGCCGCGCCCGCTCCACGATCCGCTTCGCGCTCTTGATGTTGTGCGCCAGCCCGCGCGAAACCAGCGCGTGCATCACGAACGGCTTGAACAGCTCCAGCGCCATCCGCTTCGGCAGCCCGCACTGGTGCAGCTTCAGCTCCGGCCCCACCACGATCACCGAGCGCCCGGAATAGTCGACGCGCTTGCCCAGCAGGTTCTGCCGGAACCGCCCCTGCTTCCCCTTCAGCATGTCGCTCAGGCTCTTCAGCTTGTGGTTGCCGGATCCCGCCACAGCACGGCCCCGCCGCCCGTTGTCGATCAGCGAGTCCACCGCTTCCTGCAGCATCCGCTTCTCGTTCCGGATGATGATCTCCGGCGCCCCCAGCTCCAGCAGCCGCTTCAGCCGGTTGTTTCGGTTGATCACCCGCCGGTACAGGTCGTTCAGGTCGCTCGTGGCGAACCGCCCGCCGTCCAGCTGCACCATCGGCCGCAGCTCCGGCGGCATCACCGGCAGCACCGTGAACACCATCCACGACGGGTGGTTGCCCGACTTCCGGAGCGACTCGACCACCTTCAGCCGCTTCGTGGCCTTCTTTCGCCGCTGCCCCGACGTCGAGTGGATCTCGACCTGCATCTTCTCCCGCAGCGCATCGACGTTCACGCGCTCCAGGATCTTCAGCACCGCCTCGGCGCCCATCCCGGCCTCGAAGACGTTGCCGTAGCGCTCCTGCAACTCCTTGAACCGCTGCTCCGTCAGTAGCGTCATCCGGTCGTTCTCCGCCGGGTCCACCAGCTCATCCAGCTCCTGGATGCGCTCCTGGTACTCCGCGTATACCGCCTCGCGCTCGCCGCCCCCACGGTCCTGGATCGGCTTCAGCTCCTCCATGATCGTGCTGCGCTTCTGCTGCAGCGCCGCGTCCGCCATCAGCGCGATGTCCTCGCGCTTCTTCTTGAATCCGTCTTCCAGCGCCGCGACCCGCTCCTGCGCGACCTTCTTCAGCCCCTTCACGACGCTCTGCTCGATCACCGTCCCGCGCTCGACGATCAGCGCGTCGCCCAGCCGGTACCCCTTGCGGGCAGACTTGCCCACCAGTTCTCGCAGCTCCTCCTGGTACTCGACCGCCTGCTGCATGATCGCGTCGGTCTGCTCCTGGCGCGTCTCCTCCAGCTGCTCCAGCTTGCGCTTGCGGTCCTCTTCGATCTCCTTCTCAGCGCTCGCCAGCTGCTCCTGCAGCTCCGCCGACCGGTCCGCGAACTGCTTCTCGCGCCGCGTGGCCTCTCGCTCCATCTCTTCCTGCAGGTGCTCCTGCGCCCGCTTCTTCGCGTGCTCGTCCACCGACGTAACGATGAACTGCGCGAAGTACAGCACCCGCTCCAGCGACCGCGGCGAGATGTCCAGCAGCAGCCCCAGCCTGCTCGGCGTCCCCTTCACGAACCAGATGTGGCTCACCGGCGACGCCAGCTCGATGTGCCCCATCCGCTCGCGCCGCACCTTCGACCGCGCGACCTCCACGCCGCACTTGTCGCACACGATCCCCTTGTAGCGCACCCGCTTGTACTTGCCGCAGTAACATTCGAAGTCCTTCGTCGGCCCGAAGATCTTCTCGCAGAAGAGCCCGTCCTTCTCCGGCTTCAGCGTGCGGTAGTTGATCGTCTCAGGCTTCGTGACCTCCCCGTACGACCACGACCGGATCTGCTCCGGCGACGCCAGCGAAATGCGGACCGCGTTGAAGTCATTTACCTCAAGCACTCAGCTTATCCTCGCTCTCGAACCCCGAAAGGTTGATGCCCAGCTCCGGCACGCCCTCTCCCTCTTCCACGAACTCCACCGACTCTTCGTCCTCGTTCAGCACTTCCACCGAGAGCCCCAGGCTCTGCAGCTCCTTCACCAGCACCTTGAACGACTCCGGTACGCCAGGCTCCAGCACGTCCTCGCCCTTGACGATCGATTCGTACGCCTTCACCCGCCCCACGATGTCGTCCGACTTCACCGTCAGCAACTCCTGCAGGATGTGCGCCGCACCGTACGCTTCCAGCGCCCACACCTCCATCTCGCCGAACCGCTGCCCGCCGAACTGCGCCTTGCCACCCAGCGGCTGCTGCGTGATCAGCGAGTACGGCCCCGTGCTCCGCGCGTGGATCTTGTCCTCGACAAGGTGCACAAGCTTCAGCATGTAGATGTTCCCGACGGTCACCGGCTGGTCGAACGCGTCGCCCGTCCGCCCGTCGTACAACTTCTGCTTGCCGTACGTCGGCGGCGCGAAGCCCTGCAGCGCCGCCTCCGTCACCTTCTCGTCCAGCTTCTCGGCCGGCAGCCCCTTCACCCGCTTCATCCCCGCGTCCTGCTCCAGCCACCGCTCCAGGCACGCCCGCTTCGCCACCCCGATGCGTGTCTCGTCCAGGATCTCCCGCGCATCCAGGCCCTGCGCGTGCAGCCACGCCTCGAACTTCGGCAGGTCCAGCCGCTCGTACGGCGTCGCGTTCGGCGGCGCCGCTTCCGGCGCGCCCGCCCGCACCAGCGCGCCCGCCTGCTGCGCCAGCCACGCGCGCCCCAGCTCGTCTTCGATCAGCTTGTCGCTCGCCCCGTCGAACACCGGCGTCACCGCCCGGAACCCCAGCGCGCTCGCTGCCCACCCCAGGTGCGTCTCCAGCACCTGCCCCACGTTCATCCGGCTCGGCACGCCGATCGGGTTCAGGATGATGTCCACCGGCGTCCCGTCCGCCAGGTACGGCATGTCCTCCACCGGCAGGATCCGCGCCACGACCCCCTTGTTGCCGTGCCGCCCCGCCATCTTGTCGCCTTCCGATACCTTCCGCCGCTGCGCGATCGAGACCCTCACCAGCTCGTTCACTCCGGCCGGCAGCTCGTCGTGCGTGTCCCGCCGGAACACCTTCACGTCGATCACCTTGCCGCGCTCGCCGTGCGGCACCCGCAGCGACGTGTCCTTCACCTCGCGTGCCTTCTCGCCGAAGATCGCCCGCAGCAGCTTCTCCTCCGCGGTCAGCTCCGTCTCGCCCTTCGGCGTGATCTTCCCCACCAGGATGTCGCCCGAATTCACCTCGGCGCCGATGCGGATGATCCCGTTCTCGTCCAGGTCCCGCAGCGACTCCTCGCCGACGTTCGGGATGTCCCGCGTGATCTCTTCCGGCCCCAGCTTCGTGTCGCGCGATTCCACCTCGTGCTTCTCGATGTGGATCGACGTGAACTTGTCGTCCCGCACCAGCGCCTCGGACAGGATGATCGCGTCCTCGAAGTTGTAGCCCTGCCAGCTCATGAACGCGCACAGCACGCTCTGCCCCAGCGCCAGCTCCCCCTTGCTCGTCGAAGAGCTGTCCGCCAGCGGGTCGCCCTTCCGCACCCGGTCGCCCGTCTTCACCGTCGGCCGCTGGTTGATGCACGTCCCCTGGTTCGACCGCACGAACTTCAGCAGCGGGTACTCCCGCTCGTCGCCGTTGTCGTACCGCACCTTGATGTAGCGCGAGTCCGCCTGCGTGATCACGCCGCCCGACTCCGCCAGGATCACCTGCCCCGAGTCCTGCGCTGCCTGCGCCTCCACCCCCGTCATCACGATCGGCGTCTCCGGCCGCACCAGCGGCACCGCCTGCCGCTGCATGTTCGACCCCATCAGCGCCCGCGGCGCGTCGTTGTGCTCCAGGAACGGGATCAGCGACGTCGCCACGCTTAGGATCTGCTTCGGCGAGACGTCCATCCAGTCCACCAGGTGCGGCGGCTCCATCATGAAACGCTCGCCCGCCCGCGCCTCGATCCGCTCCTCGATGAAGTGGTTGTCCGCCGTCAGCAGCGCGTTCGCCTGCGCGATCACGTACTTGTCTTCCGTGTCCGCCGCCAGGTACTCGATCTGCGTGCTCACGAACGGCCGGCACTTGATCATCCGGCTGCCCTTCCGCGCCAGCTTCTTCTGCAGCGCCTCCGTCACCTCGTCGCCGGCCTCGCCCACCCCGTCCACGTCCTCGCCCAGGTAGCGCCCCGTCCACGCTTCCGAGTCCGCCGCCAGCTCCTTGATCACCCGCCGGTACGGTGTCTCGATGAAGCCGTAGCTGTTGATCACGCCGTACGTCGCCAGCGACCCGATCAGGCCGATGTTCGGCCCTTCCGGTGTCTCGATCGGGCAGATCCGTCCGTAGTGGCTGTGGTGCACGTCCCGCACGTCGAACCCCGCGCGGTCCCGCGACAGACCCCCCGGCCCCAGCGCCGAGAGCCGGCGCTTGTGCGTCAGCTCCGCCAGCGGGTTCGTCTGGTCCATGAACTGCGAGAGCTGTGAGCCGCCGAAAAACTCCTTCATCGACGCCACCACCGGCCGGATGTTGATCAGCGCGCTCGGCGTCGCCTGGTCCGGGTCGATGATCGTCATCCGCTCCCGCACCACCCGCTCCATCCGCAGCAGCCCGATCCGGAACTGGTTCTGGATCAGCTCGCCCACCGCGCGCACCCGCCGGTTCCCCAGGTGGTCAATGTCGTCCGGGTGCCCGCTGCCGTTGTTCAGCGACACCTGCGTCCGGATGATCGTCTCCAGGTCGCGCGGCTGCAGCACCCGCGTCCGCTGCTCCGTGTCCAGCTCCAACCGCCGGTTCAGCTTGTACCGCCCCACGCGCCCCAGGTCGTACCGCCGCGGGTTGAAGAACAGCGAGTTCAGCAGCCCCCGCGCGTTCTCCAGCGTCGGCGGGTCCCCCGGCCGCAGCCGCCGGTAGAAGTCCAGCAGCGCCTCCGTCTTGTTGCTCGAGGTCTCCTTCTCCAGCGTCGTCGCGATGTATTGGTGGTCCGGGTTCGTGTCGATGTCCGCGAACTTCGCCAGGATCCGCTCATTCGTCCCCAGCTGCGCCTCCGGCACACCGTCCTCTTCGTCGATCGCCCGCAGCAGCGTCGTCACCGGGATCTTCCGCTTCCGGTCCACCTTCACCGACAGCACGTTCTTGTTCGATGTCTCGAACTCCAGCCACGCCCCACGGTTCGGGATCAGCTTGCCGTAGCACAGCTCCCGCCCCGTCGTCGGGTCGATCTCCTTCGTGAAGTACACCCCCGGCGAGCGCACCAGCTGCGACACCACCACCCGCTCCGCCCCGTTGATGACGAAGGTGCCGTTCGGCGTCATGAGCGGGAAGTCGCCCATGAACAGCTCCTGCTCCTTCACCTCCCCCGTCTCCTTCACCTCCAGCTGCACGTTCACCCGCAGCGGCGCCGAGAACGTCATGTCGCGCTCGCGGCACTCCCACTCCGGGTACTTCGGGTCCCCGAAGCTGTACTCCCCGAACCGCAGCTTCATCCGCGTGCCCGTGAAGTCCTCGATGGGCGAGATCTCGTCCAGCAGCTCCCTCAGGCCCTCGTTCTTGAACCAATCGAACGACGAGACCTGCATGCTGATCAGGTGCGGGATGTCCAGCACGTGGGCGATCTTCGCATACGATTTCTTGCTGGCTGGAACCGACGAACGGGTGCTGACCATGTCTGTGGAGACAGTCATGCCTGGCGCGCTCCTAGCACTGCGTTACGAACCGTGATCTCCTGACGACAGAAATAGTCCCTGAGGAGGGACGTGGGGACCCGAAGGCAAGGGGGTTCTGTCTAGCCTCGGTGAGTATACAAATGGACCGCGTGGGTGTCAACCAGCGGATGCTAACGAATCAGCCCCCGCTAATGCAAGCCCCCAACGTGACATTCCGCGAAATCTGCGCCGAAACAGCTTCGATAACTAGACATAAGTCGATACCAACGCCGCCGGCCCGGTTCCACGCTCAAACGCTCAGGCCCGGAACTCCACCCGTCCCCCGCGCAGCCGCCCCTCCACCGCCCACGCCATCGACTCCACCACGCCCGTCGCCGTCCCCGACAGCAGCCGCTCCCGCAGGCTCCGCCGCGGCCGCACGTACGTCAGCTTCCGCTCCGACAGCCCCGCCAGCCCCTGTGCCAGGTCCAGCCCC